>JAVBSH010000222.1:0-10595 GCA_031547085.1 Bacteroidales bacterium | reverse complement strand
GAAATAAAAGTCCGACAGCTGTGCAACTATCGCTATTTTAAGATGGAGGTAGGTTTTATTTTTTGCCAAATTTGGAGTATAAAGCACTGTATATGTGTTAAATAAATATCATTTGCGGATTTTGTCGGCCAGTAGTGATTTGAAAAATAAATTCTTTTGCCTCGTTATTCTTGTAAAATTTCACTATTTGAGGCGATTAAATGACCATTGCGTTTGAAAATCCTGACTGTGGAAGCTCCTTCGTTTTGTTCCGGCGTCACAAGTACACCAATATTTTCAACGAAGCAACAGCCATCAATGGATACTGTTTCGGACTCGTTCAGTTTGGTTTCCAATAGTTGTTTTGCAACATTCTCACTATCTTCATAGGTTTTGGACTTTACTGTGAAACTTGTCCTTTCCCAGTAAACTACCTTTTCATCTTTGTAAAAATCAAATGTTTCCATTTCTACTTTGCTTAAATCCTCTTTGTTTGTCATACTGTTATTCTTTTGTTTGTTATTACTTTTTGAAAATCAGACACTTTATTTCATGGGCGATTCTCAATTCCGTGTCCTGTCTGGCAAGGTTTTGCGGGAAAATACTACCCGACCGAAGGGAGGGCTGGAGATTTTCTCGCAAACGTGCTTGACCTTGCCAGACAAATTGGACACGGAATTATCTTTGCCCAGTGAAATAAAGGGATAATGGTTACTTTGAGTAAATTGTTAGCTTGTGTGGTTTTATCTAATTTAGTCACTATATGTATCTGTATTTTAAATATTTAAAATCAATTACCACAATTTTTGTACTAAGTGTCATTACGTGGCAAAAAAGTGGATAATGAAAAACGCATCCGACTTGAACATTTCAAATCGAATGCGCTTCATCAATAGGAAATTTAAACTTTTACTTCCTTCCTCAAAATCGCCCGGCTTCCAACTGCCATCGAAAGCAGCTGTTTCGGGGCCATAAATACGGAAATAAGAAAACCAACCTTTGTCGGGTAAGGTTTGTATCCATACATTTTCTTTACCAGCCGGGGCTTTGGGTCCGAAATACAAATCGATGGTTGCGCCCGTTTTACCTTTCAATTCATACATCGAACGCAAAGCGGCTTTGTTTTGAGCAGTGGCAATTTCGCTGCGGGTAGCATTATCATAAATGGTTACCGACCAGAATAGTTTTCCGGGAACAGGAAGCGGAACGGCGAGCTTGTAAATTTTACTTCCGTCTAAATATTTTCCTGTATTATCTTTCGAGCCTAACCAATATAATGAGCCTGCACCTTGAGCTCGGTTAAACATGGCGGGCGATTCTATTTGTGCTTGATAGAACCATTTTTCGCGGGCATACAAGTCGGTATAATTTTCAGTATCAAACGTGCCGTTGGCATAGCGGAGTACTGCCCATTCCCATTGGCGGTCGTTCCAAACCATGCGGTCGGCACGGCGGTCAGCAAAAGATTGTACGCGCATAATGGCATTTCCCGTTACTGCCGCTTTTTCCAGAATACTTTTCATTCGCGCATCGGGGTTGAACGTTTTGCCTTTTTCGATACCCAATTCGGCCAGTTCGCCGTATCAGGTGCGGTAGGCCGGGTTGGCTGGCTCTTCGTTGGATGAATTTAGCCAAACGTTCCCAATACTTGATGTTGTCCTCCCATCGTACGGGCGTAAAATCAGCGGCTTTGTCATTCAAATGAACCCAATTTATTTCCGTGGCGGCTTTGTTCAACGGGTATACTTTGATGGATTTCATCAGTTTTTCGCCTGTCTCGGGATTAAAATCCTGCGGAATAGTTCTCAATAATATGAGTACACGGTTGGTGGTCGATTTTCCCACATAATAACCTGCGGGTACTTTTCCTGTATAATTCGGGGGCAGGATGATGTGTTTTCCACCTTTACCCTTGTCGGGGCCGGGCATCCCGATGTCCATTACGTATAGCTGATTCATATCGTTTACAACGGACATAATGGGGCCGGCCGACACTTCAACCACCATTGGGCCATTACTCAGATCGATATGAATATTATTCGCAACAACAATCAAAAAATCACAGGCCATCACCCCTTATTGTAATATTTTTGAATTGGGATGTTTTCAGAAAGCAAAAAATGTACAAAAATTGAATTCAACAAAGTGCATTATTTCCTTTATATTTGTATTTTTAAAAATAACGGTTAATTTCGATAGCAGTGATGATGCTAAGGCAATGGTTATTTATTATATTCAGTATATATTCCTTATCGGTTATGGCCCAGAGTGAGTCAATCAGATTATTTCCGGCTGGTGCGCCCGGTGAGCAGAAAAAGATGACGGAAAAAGACGAAGGCGGTGCTATCGTAGCCGGTCGGCCAATCATACGCCTCACCAATGTAAGCGATCCGGATATCACCATCTACAAGGCCACTGCTGCAAAAGCGACCGGCACATCCATGATTGTATGCCCGGGTGGTGGTTACAGTGTCCTTGCGTACGATCTTGAAGGAAGCGAAGTGTGTGAATGGCTAAACAACGTGGGTGTTACCGCTATTCTCTTGAAATACCGTGTTCCCGCAAGGGGCGGACGTCAAAGATATGAAACTGCCTTGCAGGATGTGCAACGTGCCATTAGTTATACGCGCCATCATGCAGGTAAATGGAATATAGACCCGACACGGATTGGTGTTATGGGGTTTTCGGCAGGAGCACATTTGTCGGCTATGGTAAGCAACCATTATCAGGAACGTACCTATCCGCAGGTAGATGCTGCTGATACTGAAAGTTGTCGTCCCGATTTTTGCCTGTTGGTTTACCCGGCCTACCTCGATGGGAAGAATTTTCAACTGGCTCCGGAAATAAAGGTGACTCCAAATACGCCTCCCACCATGATCATACAAACGGAGGATGATAAAAGTTACATCAACAGCAGCTTGTTTTATTACTATGCGCTGAAAGAGGCAGGCGTTCCGGCTTGGATGCACCTGTACAGCAGTGGCGGCCATGGTTACGGGCTTCGAGACACGGGCGCTACGGTGAACGAGTGGCCGCAAAGGGTGGAGAGTTGGTTCCGTGAACTTAAACTGATCAAATAAGTTTTTTTTGAATTATTTTTTTATCATTTTTAATAAATTTATACTTTTGCCGACCTTTATAAGTTAGTAATCACTACGCACCATACTTTTATGAGCATTACCGATTCAGAACTTTTATATATTATCCAAACCATACGATCCATATCAACGTATGATTTCAGCGAGTATTCTGAAAAATCCCTGAAAAGGCGGTTCTTGAAGATATTGCTGGATTACCGTATGACGACGGATGAATTGTTGCGCCAGATGAAAACTCAGCCCAAATTTGTGGAAGATGTGGTGAAAAAAGTAACGGTTAATACTACAGAAATGTTCCGCGATCCACCCATTTGGCATAGCCTGAGAAACGAGGTATTGCCCAAACTTGCCCAGAAATCAAGGATTAACATTTGGCATGCAGGCTGTTCTACCGGTCAGGAAGTGTATTCAATGATTATCATGCTCAATGAAATGGGACTCCTTGATAAAACCGACTTATACGCCACCGACCTGAACCTGGACGCCATTGATACCGCAAAGAAGGGGGTCTATAAGTACAAATTCAATATTAATTATCTGGACAATTTCGATAAGGTAATCCGGATCGATGCCAATAATCCACTGATTGTAAAAGATATTCCATACCAGAAATATTTCGAAATCGATCATTTGGGCGATAAGATCAAAATCAATAAATCCTTATTGGAGAAACCGATATATGCTAAGCACGATTTGGTAAAAGATCCCAATATTTTCAATATTCCGTTCGACCTGATCATGTGCCGTAATGTAATTATTTATTTTAACTATAGCCTACAGAATAAAATATTTAATTTGTTCCATAACAGTTTGTGTTCTGACGGGTATTTGATGCTTGGTATACACGAAAGCATTCTCGGCCCTTTTTCGGCGAAGTTTGAAAAACATGGATACTATTATGTAAAAAAAGCATAAAGGCATCTTCCAGAAACCGTAAAACTTATGCCATACTGCTCTCTTGGATTTAAGATGCGCCAGTTTTAAAAATTCTTAACTTTGTCATTTAATTCAAACCGGATATTTTGATCAAAGGGAAAATAGCAGTAGGATTATCAGGAGGCGTTGATTCGAGTGTGGCGGCTTGGCTTTTGAAACAGCAAGGGCATGACCTGCTTGGCTTATTCATGATCAATTGGCGCGAGACACAGGGAACGCTTTCGGGCGATTGCCCGTGGGAGGACGATGTAATCTTTGCCCGGTTGGTAGCCCGTAAACTTGACATTCCATTCGAAGTGGTCGATCTCAGCGATTCATATCGCGGGCGAGTGGTCGATTATATGTTTGAGGAATACCGTTGCGGACGGACACCCAACCCGGATGTGCTTTGCAACCGTGAAATCAAGTTTGACATGTTCGCCCAAGCTGCTTTTGAGCGTGGAGCACAATATGTTGCTACAGGGCATTATTGCCGCAAAGAAACTATTCACGTTGATGGTGTGGAAGTCTATCGATTGTTGGCAGGTGTTGATCCGGGCAAAGACCAGAGCTATTTCTTGTGCCAGTTGTCACAACAACAGTTGGCTACTGCGTTATTTCCTATCGGGCATTTACTTAAGTCCGAAGTACGGTCTATTGCTGAAGAAAATGGCTTGGCTACTGCTCGGCGGAAAGATTCGCAAGGTATCTGTTTTGTGGGTAAGGTCGACCTACCCATTTTCCTGCAACAGAAACTGGAAGCGAAAGATGGTGTAATTGTTGAAATACCGGCCGGATTCGATGGCTTCCACTATACCATTCCCGGAAATGATCTGCACGAAAAGTTAAAAACACTTTCTACCCCTTACACCTATCAACTTTCCGATGGCAAGATTGTTGGAAAGCACCATGGTGCACATTTCTTTACCATTGGTCAACGGAAGGGACTGAACGTTGGCGGGATGGTGGAACCATTGTTTGTGATCGGCATCGACGTGGAAAACAACGTCGTGTATACCGGGCAAGGCGATCAGCATCCGGGATTGTATCATTCCGCCCTGTTCATTTCTGCAAAAGGCATCCACTGGGTGCGTACCGACTTGGAAATGCATCCGGGTGATGAACGCCGCCAACTGGTGCGGGTACGTTACCGTCAGCCTTTGCAGGAGGCCACATTATACAGGATGCCCGAAGGTCTGTATATTCTTTTCGACCTGCCGCAACGCAGTATTGCTCCGGGACAGTTTGCCGTTTGGTACGATGGCGAAGAATTGGTAGGATCGGGTGTCATCGGTTAAATTTTTGGTATTGAATTTGCGGGGAGTTTTAAAAACGGGTTTTTATGAAAATCTATCACCGTCTTTGGTCTGTCATCATGGTTGCATGCATTGCGGCACCGTTCCTGTTTGGAACTGTGGATGCAGGGAATGTCCTTTTGGCAGGAGCGACGGAGAAGGCTTATCCCGGGCCTGCTGATCAGGCGGACGATTCCGGAACCTATCTGGTGATGGCTGAGTTATCACTGTCTTCAGGATTGGTTAAACCGGCTACTTCAGACAATCCGCTGTCGCAGGAAAAAACGCTGAAACACAAATTGCTTCATCAGCAAAACCTATTGATCGAACGTTCGGTAGTAGGCTACATCATACAAACACATTCACTGACGCACTATAAACAGACACACATTGAACTGCGAAGGTTGAACATTTGATTGAATTGTGTAATAACCACAACTTCAAGTCAAATATTTATCATCTTAAAAGTCAATACAAATGAATGCAAATGAAAAATATGCCAAATTATTGGCATTGTCGGTACTGTATGAAAAAGAAGAACAAGCCAGGATGACCCAGGTTCAAAATATTACTTGTCGTCCGACCGATGTACAGGAAATATTAAACGATATTATCGACACAGGGTTCAGAGATTGGGTAGTCTCTGTATCGCACCTGTTCAAAACCAAATAAATGATACGGAGCGTGGTTGTGATCGATCACAGCCACTTTTTACGGCGAAAAAACCACAAAATGGCTCCTGAAGCAAGAACCATCATGGATGTGGCAATCAAAAAACCATACTTGATTCCTGCTCCCGGCAGGTATTCGTAGTTCATGCCATAAAAGCTGGCAATGAGTGTCGGTGGGAGGAAGATAATCGTAACCACCGTGAAAATCTTGATGATCTTGTTCTGTTCGATGTTCACCAAACCGAGGAAGGTGTTCTGCAGGTATTCCAACCGTTCGAAATTGAACTTGCTGTAGTCGATCAGTGAATTGATATCCTTGATGATGATTGAAAGGATTGGTTTCTCGTCGAGCGGGAACTTGGCGCTTTTGAGCATCGACGATACCACGCGCTGCTTGTCGATGATGGTTTCGAGCAACGTCATCGACTTTTCCTGAAGATTCTTGATCGCGTGAATGAGTTCCTCGTCCACTTCTTTGGTGGTAGTCATCGATCGGCTGAGCGCCGAAATTTCGCGTGTGATATTCTCGATCAGGTCGGCATCGTAGTCGATACGGGTGGCCATCAGCGTTACCAGGATGTGGTATCCCGAGATGTAGTTCCGCGGAATGGTCATTACCTTGCGTTCCGTTTCGGTAAACGAGCGGAGGTCACAGTCGCGTACTGAAACCAGGATGTTGTTTTTCAGGATGAAAGACACGTTTTCCTCTCGAAACTCATCCTGCTGCAACTGCAAAAAATTGGAGTTAGCCACAATATATTCCTCTGACTCGCTGTAACGCGAACTGCTTTCGATTTCCTCAATTTCCCACTCTTCGAGGATGTAAATTTTCAGGATATTTTCCAGCTTTTCTTCAGTGGAACGGCTCACATTGTTCATGTCAATCCACACGAAATCCGACATCGGCCTTTGCCGAAGCAAATCCAGGTCCGTAGACACCTTGATGTCGCCTTTTTCGTGGTAATACAGCGTGATACCTGCCATGACACTCCATTTTTTGACACGCAAAAGTACATAAACCTTTTCAGATTATGTACCGGGTTCAACAAGTTTATGACAGTAAGTAGGTGATCATGCTTTATTCCGCTTTTAATACTTCCACCGGATCGCCGTTTGCAGCTTTATAGCTTTCCCAGCTTACCGTCAGGAGGGAAATTACTAATACGATGAAGCCTCCGAATGCGAACGCCCACCAATGTACAGGGGTTTTGTAGGCAAAATCTTCGAGCCAGCGTTGCACAGCGTAGTACGCCAATGGAAAAGCAATGAGGCACGAAACTGCAAACCGGATGAAAAGTGACATGTTCAACATCAGCATGATTCTCGGAACAGAAGCCCCGTTGATCTTACGGATGGCAATGCTCTTTCTTTTGGCTTTTGAATCGAACAGGATCAACCCGTACAACCCGATAATAGCGACAATAATTGCTATAATCCCGCAAACAGAGACAAGATTTGCCGTGTTGTTTTCCTTTTGGTAAAAGGATTGTACAGTATTGCTCAATAACAGGACTTCTGAAGGTTCATCACTGAATTTTTTCCAGGTATCGCGGACATACTCCATGGCTTGCTTTGTGTCTGCCCCTTGTGTTTTAACAAACGTCCAGTTATAGTAAATTCCTTTAGACTCCTCAGGTATTGTGATAAATGCCAGAGGCTTAACCTTCTCATATAGGGATTTAAAGTTGAAATCTTCAAAAATGCCGATAATTTCATAATCGTACTGAGCCCCGCCAAAGTATCTGTCGTTTATACCCTCACTTAAGTCGTATTCCCTTAAAAAGGTCTGATTAACAATCATTTTTGGGTGATCTTTTTCCTTGAATTTTTCACCTTTTATCATCTTAATGCCGAAAAAGTCAAAGAAATCATACCTGACCGACCATACATTTATGCTTATCTGTGCTCCCTCAAATTTTTGTCCCCATCCTCGAATCCTTTCTTGTCCCGGGTAAAATTCAGCCGCCGTAACATCAACAATATTGGGATTTCGCTTTAGTTCGGCCATGAAACTTTCGACATCCTGTCCATTCGATTTGGTATTGAGATACAGTACATTTCCCGTTTGAATGCCCCAGTCTTTATTCCGCATGTAATTGTACTGCATTTTTACGAAAAGCATTGCAGTGATCAAAAATATCGCTGAAATGAACTGCACGCCCGTCAATATGTTTTTCAGCCATTTGTTGTGCCTGCTGTGAAAAAAAGAACCGCTAAGCGACATGGCCGGGTTGAAAGCAGTAGTGTAAAATGCTGGATACATCCCCGCCAGGAATCCCGAGATAACGGAAACCGCTCCTGCAAAAAGCAATAATCCCGGATTTTTCAATATGGATAAATCGGCCATGAAAAAGTCTTTCAATACCCCGGCAGATAGTATATAAATGATCAAAATGGATAAAATAAACGAAACAAACGACAATAATACTGTTTCCATGATGATCGACAATTTCAGCACGAAAGGACTTTCACCGAATATTTTCCTGATGCTGACGTTTTTAACCTTGGCAGGAGCCATTGCAATGGCAAAGTTCAGGAAATTGATGTAACTGATAACAAGCAACAGGATCCCGATCGAAAGAAGCACTATAACAGTAACAAGGCTTCCTTCTCCCTTGGCCGGAAACCGTAGATGGATGTCGGGTAACGCTGTTAATTCGTATTGCCAGTTCGTTTCCTTGTTAAGGTATGTCGAATTTTGCATGTACTGTTCATTATTTAGCCTTTTCAGTAATTTGCCCTTGTTTGGCGGATCTATTTCAAAATATGTCGTCCAATCCCACTTGCCACGGTCTATCTCGGGCTGGTATGCATAAATACCATTTTTCAAACTGCAATTGTCGGGAAAATCGGCACATAGGGCGGCTATTGTTAATTTCTGGTCGGAACTCCAGAAAGAATCATAGTAAGATATGGTTTCTCCAACGGGGTATTTATCGCCGAATATCTTTTTTGCAGCGCTTTCTGTCAGCATGGCATGTCCCGGGGTGAAGGCTTGCACTACATCGCCATGCAATATTTTCGGCTTGAACATATTGATCAATCCGGTACTTGCAAAAGTCATCGTTTCCTCAATGATTTGCATATCGCCCGTACGATCGTCATTGGCGCTAATTTTTTCATTTCTTTGCACCAGATAACAATAATTTTTTATTTCGGAATATCTTTCGGCGCATTCTTTCGGCTCAGCCGTATTGGTAATTGTACGCGAAGATTCCCACTCAGGTATTATTCGACTATACAGGAATATACTATCCGCTTTTTCGAAATTTCTGTCGAAACTTAAATCATAATGTACCTGTACCACCGTCATGTAAAATATGGCGTATGCAATTGCCAAGCCTGTAACAGACAATATGCCTGAAATACTGGATCGTTTCAAAACAGCGATCATGTTTTTTGTCATCAAATTCATTTGTATATGTTTTAAATGGTGATGAAATATTTTATTTGAACTGAATTCTAAAAGAACAACAATGATAAACTTACCAAATAACCTTTGGTTCGTCGAGCCTGAACTTGGGGTCTGATTTTCAATTAGCGAAAATTATGCCAATTAAATAAATTGCTTGTAATTAGCGTGTTATGTGTTTGTTTGTTAATAAAAATAGTGCGAAATCGCACGTATAAGGTGCAAAAATGCACATTGTTTTTATTGTGTAATGAGCAGTCGAAAATTGTTTCCGTTTGGTTAGTTTGTAATGGACTTAAATAGACATGTTTACGCCCCAATGTATGCTCATGTCGATTTTTTTACCGACAGATTTAATACATGACCCCAAGTTCTTAGGATAGCCCCTTATTTCACATGCCCCCAGTTTTCGCCCGACTTGATGCGGTATAATTGCATTTCGCTGATACCATATCGTTTGGCAATCTGTTTGAAGGTTCGTTTCCTGTCCGGATCGTTGATCGCGTTTTTCAGCCGTTTCACTTGTTTATCGGTCAGCTTAGGCCCTTTGCTTCGTTTGGTACGATACTTACGGGCATGCAACACCTTGGGGTTTTGATTTTGGTGCTGCTGCATTTGTTCACGGGTAGCCCACAACAGGTTTTTCACCGAATTGTTTTGTTTGTCGAAATCAAGGTGGATCACATATTCCTGTTCGGGATTCGGTTCGGATAGGAAATAGTGCGCCACTAACTTGTGTACACAGCGGCTGAACTTGGTTTTATGCCCAAGACTCAGCGCCTGATAACCTTCGATGAGTCCGCATTTCAATAACTTGCCATTTTCAATGTCGTCTGTATAGCTCACCACACGACCATAATTAGAAACAGCATAATTCCGTTGACGAGACTTGCCTTCGTCTACCATTTCTATTACCTTCCATTCTTCATTCCAAAAACTTTTCATAATTTAAAATTAACTTCGGCGAGCTCGCCTGCCTGTCCGTCAGGCAAGATCGGTTCAAGATTTAAATTTAAGATTCAAGGCGTCGACTGCTATACTTTGCTGCACGTCATTGCAAATCACGAGGCACGAGTGATGAAGCAATCTTTGAGATTGCTTCGCTACCGCTCGCAATGACGTGCTTTTTATTATCATTTCTTATTTATCAATTGGCGCTAAGAAAAATATAAATTTCAATTACTCGTCGCTGGCGCTATGTTTCACTTCAACATTTTTCATTGCG
>JAVBSH010000216.1:0-34800 GCA_031547085.1 Bacteroidales bacterium | reverse complement strand
CCCCGTGATGGACAATTTACCCGATTGTCCCCTTTTGGTGGTGACCAATACTACACCGTTGGCTCCACGTACGCCGTAAACGGCAGTTGCCGAAGCGTCCTTCAATATTGAAAAGCTTTCGATGTCGGCAGGGTCAAGGCTGTTGATGTCACCTTCCAGTCCGTCGACCAGCACCAAAGCGCTGGCATTGGCGCCAAAGGTACCGATACCGCGGATCCAGAATTCAGAAATGTTTTTCCCCGGCTCGCCGCTTGATTGCAGTGATACTACGCCTGCAACACGACCGCCCAACAGGTTGGCGACAGAAGCCACAGGTTGTTGCAACTCTTTTACATCAACGGTGGCAATGGCGGCTACCGAAGAGATCCTGCGTTGGGTTTGTCCTAAACCGGTAACGACTACTTCTTCCAATTGCTGTGCCGACTCGGTAAAGCGTATATCAATGTCCTGTTTTTGTTCCGTTACTAAGAATTCTACATCTTGGTAACCAATGAAATGAAATACGAGCATGTCGCCACGTTGCGCTTTCATGGAGAATTTTCCATTCATATCAGTGGTTGTACCAATGTTTATCTTGTTTTTAATAAACACGGAAACCCCCGGCAAAGATGCACCGGTTTCGTCATATACAGTTCCTCCCATGGTAAAGGCTGCTTGTTGTTGTGCCGGAAGCATCAGGCAAACAGTCATCAGCAGCGCAAACAACATAGATGCACGTCTTATGTTGTTTTTTACACTCTTTTTTATACACATAATTATTAATATTAATAGTTATTAATTAACAGACAGTTTTCTGAGGCGTGAATTGCCATTATCGGCTACATAGACCGAACCGTCGGGAGCGATGGCAATGCCCGTTGGATTCCTGAACAGTGCTTCATCCCTGGTGCCGTCTCTCCATCCGGCAGTTCCGGGAACACCCAGCACGGTTTCCACCTGATTTTCGGGCGTGATCCTGCGGATGCAGTGATTGTCCCTGTCAGCAGCATAGATAAACCCGTCCGCATCGCAGAAAATTTGTCCCAAACTTCTGAACTGAGCTGTTGCTAAGGGACCATCACGATGTCCCCCGCCCGTGGAAGGACTGCTAACCCGTTGTATGGTGGCTTCAACTGCCACTTTTGCTGCAGCAGCATCAGTTGCTTCAAGATCTTTACCGGCAGACACATCAACAGTAGCAATGCTATTGGAAAAAATACCTGCGTCTCTAAATGACATATACAGGATATTGGGCTCCTGGGGACGGAAAGTCAACCCGTAACTGTTGCCCTCTACCGTCTCAGCTATGCGGTACGCCTCGTAAGTGACCGGATTGATTCTGACAATCGATCCCTGATACCAGCGTGTGTAAATCATCCCATCCGTGGGGTTCACCACCATGGCGTGCTTCCATCCGTTCGGTGGCGTCCAGTTTAAAAATTTCATGACCCTGTCCCTGGGCGCCCAATATTCATTGGGATTTGAAGTAAGAAAGGAGCCGAGGTTTTGTTCTGTAGAAACCGTAACAATACCTGTTTCCATATCGACACAAGGGATATTGGTTTCTCCCTTGTTGGTACGCAAACGGGTAAAAGTGTTCTCCTCCTCATTGAGGCGGCAGAAATAACAAAAATCACGATTGTCATCGTTACGCCAGTTGGTGATAAAAACATTACCGTCATTATCGCAAGCAATGTATTTTGGTTGCAGGATAGCGTTTGCCAGATTCCCTTCTTCAAAATGCGTCTGGTCGCCATTACCGGCAACAGTAGAAACGGTAATTGATTCTTCGTACAGGAAGGTGTCGTTATAGGTGGTCGAATCTTTGCCCACGATCACCACCGATATCACACAATGGCCTGTTCCTGCAACCGGCGCAGTGTAACCGTCTGCATTACCCGGTAGTCTTGGTGCCAATACATACATGCGCTCCGTTGTCCCACCGATTACAGGAGCACGCCTGTTGTTGAAGTACACCCTCACTTGGGTGGGGTCTGTCGGAAGATTTACGCCGGTAAGCATGATCTTCTCCTGGTATTTTCCCTCATTAGGATAGAATAAAGATAGCTGGGAAGGTTGATTAGGGTTGTACTTGGTTTTTTCCTCATCATCGCTTCCACACGATACTAATAGAACTGCTACACATACTGGAAGTATCATTGACTTCCAGAAGTCCCATTTAATTTTAAATTTTGGTATATTCATAATTGAATTGTTTATTATATTTTATTGTAATAATTTTTCGATGCACTATATGGCACTGCACTATTTCTAGCTTTTTTTAATTCATAGGCATGATATTTTAGATAAATAATATTTTGTTTACAATTTCAATCAGCTATTTTTGCTCAAAAGCTATATTTATACTTTCATACTCGCTGCAAAAGTATGGATGATATTATATATAAAGGTTTGTTTTTTCCCAAAAAAGGTTTGAAATCTGTTAAAAATGGACAAAATATTAAAACATACCTATTTAAAATAAAAAGTATTTGTTAAATATATTCCAAACTATTTGCCGGCATGGGTGATGTTTTCGTGATTTTTCTACCCCCCCCCCGGATTTTGTAATCGCCTGCATCTGCCATATTGATCGTATAGACCAGCCATTCGTCTACCGAAATCGAAACCAGCGGCTTTCACTGTACAAGGAACATCTGTCAAGTATCCATCCTGTTTTTATCACAAGTTTTTGGGATCATTGTTGAAAATACAGATAATTTATAACTTTGACGCGGTCAACTAATCATCGTCAAATATCAACAACATCATGACAAACAAATTAAAAATTCTGCTTGCCTTTTTGCTCATCGTAACACTATGTGACCTTTCAGCGCAAAACCGTCGCAATCGTAATCGGACAATAACCGGTTGGCATACCAAAGATTCTATCGTAAGGAATGGTTATACACTCATTTCCATCAATCTTGACTCTACTTTCAATAAAGAAGTGAAAACCAGATTGGAAGAAACCTTTTTCAAGGTGTATCCGCAAATGGCTGCACGGTTCAATAAGAATACGGCTAAGAAAGTTACTTTTATCATCGACCCGGGGTATAATGGTGTAGCCGGAACCTCCGGCGGACGGGTGGTATATAGTCCGGCGTGGTTTGCCAAACATCCCGGCGATATTGACGTGGTAACCCACGAAGTGATGCACATTGTGCAGGACTACGGTAACACACCCGGTCCCGGATGGCTCACCGAAGGTATTGCCGACTACGCGCGTTACAAGTATGGTGTGGATAATGCCGGAGATGGATGGTCTTTGCCGGCATTGAAACCGGAACAAAGCTATACAAACGCCTACCGTGTTACAGCCCGTTTCTTGGCGTGGCTTGAGGATAACAAAGACAAAAAAATCATCGACAAGCTGGATGCGGTAATGCGCGACCATACCTATACGGACGATACATGGAAGAAACTGACAGGGAAAACGGTCGACGAGTTGTGGGCGGAATACATGAAAAGCGAGGGTGTGACAGCCAAGGCCGAACCACCCGCCACATGGAAGGAACATTGGTTTGAGCATGTACAGACTGTTAAAAGGGTTTATTATGACAACGATGTGGCCGTTTATTACGACGATGATATCGATCTGTCCATGAACTGGCCTTTTTCCTTTGTGCGGGATGTGTGGAAATACACCAAAAAAACTTATGGCACGTTTGGTGATGAAGGCCGTCTGTACGCTATTTTCCATGCGGGCAAATACAGTGGCGGACATCCTGCCACTTACCTTGACGCTAGCCACGACAACCGGAACACGATTGATTGTGGCTCACATGATTCCAAGGCTTGGGTTTCGAAAACCGGTAACGACAAGGATATCGTCACCCACGAAATAGGTCATATTGTGGAAGGTGCAAGTTATAATATCCGTGAGTCGCCTGCCTTCAGGATTTGGGGCGACAGCAAATGGATGGAAATATACATTTACGACGTATATGTGGGTTTGGGGATGACCGAAGACACACAACGCTGGTACGACCTGATGATGAAAGGTTCCGACAACTTTCCCCGTCCCGATACACACTGGTTTAAAGACTGGTTCTACCCGATATGGAAAAACCACGGTGGCAGCGAAACGTTAAACCGTTTTTTCAAACTGCTTTCCGAGAATTTCCCGACAAAGATGGAAGGAAACGTAAAAACATATACCCGCCGGATGAATTGGGGTGAATTTGTCCATTTTTGGAGCGGGGCAGCCCAGACAGATCTGAACGAAATGGCCAACCTTGCCTTTGGCTCATCTACCGACCGGGACAAACAACTACAACAAGCAAAGAAAGATTTCCCGCTGGTCAAATATGAGACAAAGCGGTAATATCCGCGACCTAATGATGGATAACACAACCATTGCCGGCATCCGTTTGGTGAACCAACAACTTTCCGGTACGGAATTTACCACACCGGAACAAGTTGTATCGTGGATGGGTGCCATGCAAGCCCAGGATTTCAATATGTCGAAATGGGCGATTGGCATACGTCTTCCCGGATGTACAGACAAATTGGTAATGGACGCTTTCAATAAAGGCAAACTCCTCAGGACACATGTGATGCGTCCCACGTGGCATTTCGTTTCACCCGAAGATATACGTTGGATGTTACAGCTGACAGCGCCACGTATCATTTCGGCCATGAAATCGAGGGATACAGCGTTAGGCATTACTGCAGAATTCTATTCCAAAGGGTTTCAAATAATCCAAAAAGCATTGGAAGACAACAACTGCCTGACGCGGGAAGAGCTGACAACCATATTGGGAGCACACGGAATGGTTGTAGACTCGTCGCAATTATCACATTTATTGATGCGTGCCGAACTGGAAGCTTTGGTGTGTAGTGGCCCGGTGAAAGGGAAAAAACAAACTTATACATGGTTGGATGGTCGTGTTCCTAAAACACCTGTATTAAAAAAGGATGAAGCATTAGCGAAACTTGCCGGAACATACTTTACAAGCCATGGGCCTGCTACTTTGCATGATTTTGTTTGGTGGTCGGGATTATCAGTTACTGAGGCCCGGCAAGGCCTGGATTTGGTCAAGCCGGATCTGGTTTCCGAAAAAAACGGCGAACAAGTTTATTGGATGGCTCATAATGTGCAAACAAATAGTGAAACATTGCATTTGCTTCCTGCCTTTGACGAATACATTATTAGTTATAGAAACAGGCTGGCAGCGCTTCCGGTGGAGAACCACCATAGAGCAGTATCGAGTAACGGCATTTTCCGGCCTACTGTTTTGAAAAACGGACAGGTTATTGGTCTATGGAAGAAGATGGTGTCAAAAAGCAAGACGATTGCCATAGATTTATTTGCATCGGCAGACAGGGCAACACGAAACTCGATGGACGAAGCAGAAAAGGAATTCAGGCGATATTTGGGATAGATCAATACGCCCACCTCTTCACTTTTTCTTAACAAATAGTTAATCTAAAAGTCATAACTTTGCCGGCGATCATTTTGCCTTTCAGGCAGATGTTTACAAGTACAATCGGGATAGATGGATGAATTGACCGGTACAGACCAGGAGTTGGTAAAATTATTGATGGATGGATCGAAAATGGCGTTTGCTGAGCTTTATGCACGCTATAAAGGCCGCTTATTGTATTTCTGCAAACGTTTTCTAAAAGATGATGCCAGTTCGGAAGATATAGTCCAGGATATTTTTATCCAGGTATGGGAAACGCGTCGTGGGTTGAATGCTGAATTGTCCTTTTCTGCTTATGTACATACGCTGGCACAAAACAGGATATTGAATATGTTCCGACGGTTCGACGTGCATTCCCGCTTTGCGCAGGCAATCCTTAAAAAACAATTGGAGGTGGCTAATCCGACTGAAGATGCTGTCATAGACAAAGATTTAGCCGAACTTCTAAATAAAGCCATTGAGAGTTTATCACCCAAGCAAAAAGAGGTATTCAAACTTAGCCGGATGCAGGGACTATCCTACAAGGAAATATCGGAATTATTGCAAATATCTGTTCCGACGGTACAGGAACATGCCTCGCTCGCCCTGAAAAAAATAAAGGAATATTTATCACAGTATGCGGATATTCATTTTAAGACAGTTGCTGCCATTTTTCTGCTTCTTCAATAATTTTTTTCACTCCACCCCCTAGATACCCCTGTCCAAAAGTGTATACTTTATAAAGACAGTTGAAGTATCGTGACCACAAATAATATACATCCGTCTGCAAAAAAAGATATACAGGAAGCCTGGCGGCGGCTCCTGAATAACTCCTATACCAGTGACGATTTGTCTCTTATTTTGGAATCACTCAAGGATGATAACGATTTTCAGGAATTTTATGAAACATCAGATAAGGAATGGGAATTATCTGTCAATATCCAGCAACTGGAAACTGAAGCACAGCGCGAAGAATACAGGCTACAAGCTGCCAAACTTCTTGCCGACTATGAACGGATGCGCCAAAATCGCCGGATGAAACCATCACAAATTTCGTTACGGAAACGTAAGTATTCCCGTATTATATGTGTCTTGGTCTTGTTGTGTGTGGCCGTAAGTTCCGTATTTTTTTATTTCCTAAAACCTGGGCAGTTGCAAAATATCGACGTTCAATACATTGAAGTTGCAACTAATAGGGGGGAAATAAGAACCATCACGCTTCCGGATAGTTCAAAGGTCATACTCAATGCAAATTCCAACATCCGGTATCCTCGTTTTTTCGCTAAGGACGAACGTTCGGTAAAACTACAAGGCGAGGCCTCGTTTGATGTAATACAAAATCCGGCACAACCTTTTGTCGTAAAAACAAATAGTTCAACAGTAAAAGTACTGGGTACTTTTTTTGATATTAAAGAGTATCAGGAAGATCAACACCTCCTGGTAACAGTTGTATCGGGTAAGGTACAGGTAAACCTGGCCAATGGACAAGCATTATTGGGACAGGATCAGCAGCTAAAGTTGGATAAGGCAACAGGGAATTTTGAAAAACAGAATGTAAATGCCCGTAAATACCTCTCATGGGCGGATGGCAAACTGTATTTTAATAAAACGCCTCTCCGGGAAGTAGTAAACATGCTGAACCGGCATTATCCATCGTTAAACATCGAGCTGGCGGAAGGTGACTATCCCAACATTATCACCGGTGAACATGATAACAAAAGCGTCGAAGCTATATTGACTTCCATTATTTATTCAACGGGGATTAAGTATCGTAAGGAAAACAACAAAATTATATTGTACTAAATCAAATTTTATTTCCAAGCCTATGGAGAAACCCAATTAACACACAAAAAGATGGTTCCCGTTTTCGGGAACCATCCCGGATTTTCTTTCTCATTTTATCCTCAAGTATTGACCTGCTAAAAGATAAAAAGTGAGAAGTTTATTTTAATGATCAATTTAAATCACTAAAACAATACAAAGATATGCATTTAAAAATATTGATGATGCGTTTTGCGCTTATTATTCTATTATGTTGCTTGACATTAAGCATAGTAACAGCGAGGGAGACTTTATCCCAGGAAAAAAAGGAAGATAATATTTTCCTATCGTTTACCAATGCGTCCGTTGTTTCGATTATCGAAGCGCTAAGCAGGCAAACCGGTTACAGCTTTTTTTACGACGAATCATATTTGTCGCGAATGGATCATATTACCATTCGTTTGGAAGGAGCAAAAATAAAACAAGTACTCGACCAAATATCGAAACAGACCCGTCTCCGGTTTTATAAGGTAAATGATACCTATACAGTAGCTCCACCGTTCGAAACCGATAAGGCATCATCCAAACAACAGGGAGTCAGAATCACCGGTACTGTATCCGACAACTCTGGCCAGTTAATGCCAGGGGTAAATGTGGTGATACGGGGAACCATACAAGGTACTACTACCGATATTAATGGTGAATTTAACCTTACAGTTCCAAGTGATACTTCGGTATTACAATTCCGTTTTATTGGTTACCAATCGCAGGAGGTGGTAGTGGGTAATCGTAAAGTTGTAGCCGTTACCTTACAGGAAGCAACAGCCGAAATTGGAGAAGTGGTGGTGGTTGCTTTTGGAAAACAAAAAAAAGAGAGTGTGATTGGCTCCGTCTCAACCATTAATCCGTCAGAATTGAAAGTACCTTCGAGCAACCTGACCACGGCTTTGGCAGGCAATATGGCAGGTGTGATTGCATACCAGCGTAGCGGCGAACCCGGCCAGGATAATGCCGACTTCTTCGTGCGTGGTATCACGACTTTCGGCTCCAACACCAATCCTTTGATCCTGATTGATGGTATTGAATTGACCTCAACCGATCTGGCGCGTTTACAACCTGATGATATCGCCAGCTTCTCGATCATGAAGGACGCCACAGCTACCGCATTGTATGGTGCACGCGGCGCTAACGGGGTAATATTGGTGACAACCAAGCAAGGATCGGTTGGACCTGTAAAGGTTTCGCTTCGACTGGAAAATTCCGTATCTATGCCAACCCGGAATGTGGAATTAGCCGATCCGATCACGTACATGCAGTTATCCAACGAAGCAGTGATGACCAGGGATCCGCTGGGTGCACTTCCTTATTCGGAAGATAAAATAAACAGTACTGCTGCCGGATATGACCCTATTTATTACCCGGCTAACGACTGGATGAGCATGTTGTTGAAAGACTACACAATGAACCAGCGTGCCAACTTGAGTGCCAGTGGCGGAGGTGGTGTTGCACGTTACTATGTAGCAGCATCTTTCAGTAAGGATAATGGAATATTGAAAGTGGACAAACGGCAGAATTTCAATAACAATATCGATAATAAAACCTATACGATGCGTGCTAACGTCAACATCGACTTGACCAAAACCACTGAACTTGGTGTAAGGTTGAGCGGAGCTTTTGACGATTATAGCGGTCCGTTAACCGGTGGAACGGATATGTATAACATGATCATGCATTCCAACCCGGTAATGTTTCCTGCATACTACCCGGTAACTGAAGAAACAAAACATGTCAGCCATATCATGTTTGGTAATTATGGAGACAATTATAGCTATGTCAATCCCTATGCGCGTATGGTGCAGGGTTATAAGGACAAATCACGTTCGCAAATACTGGCCCAGATGGAGCTGAAACAGGATTTGAAATTTCTCACCGAAGGTCTCTCTGTCAGGGGTATGTTGAACCTTTCACGGTTGGCGCAATTTTCTGTAAATCGTTTCTATGTACCATATTATTACACCATAGGTCGCTACGACAGGCAAACCGGCTCTTATTCCTTAATCCCGCTGAACCCAGATGACGGAACAGAATATCTGGATTATGTAGAAAATTCCGCTGACAGGGTAATCAATTCGACTTTCTATTTCGAAGGGATGGCCAACTATACACGTACTTTTGCAGAAAAACACACTGTGAGCGGCTTGTTGGTATTCAATACCCAACAGATTTTAAATGCCAATGCAGGTTCATTACAACTGTCACTTCCATCACGTAACACAGGTTTATCGGGACGCGCAACCTATTCGTATGATGGCCGTTATTTTGCCGAGTTTAATTTCGGGTACAATGGCTCTGAACGTTTCCATACCAGCAAACGGTTTGGATTCTTTCCTTCGGCGGGCCTTGCATGGAATATTTCCAATGAAGCGTTTTGGACAGACATTAAACCGGTGGTATCGAACCTGAAATTTCGTTATTCGTACGGATTAATAGGAAATGACAAGATAGGTACGGAAATGGACAGGTTTTTCTATTTGTCGGAAGTAACAATGAGCGATTCGAACAAAGGCGCCCGTTTCGGCCAGGAATTTATGGAGTATTTGACGGGAATCACAGTGAACAGATATGCCAACCCGGATATTACGTGGGAAAAATCAGCCAAGCAGAATATTGCTGTAGAACTGGGCTTGTGGCAAAAGGTTAATATCACCGCGGAATATTTTACCGAACGGCGTAGCAACATTCTGATGACCAGAACAGCTATCCCTTCAACCATGGGCTTGAAGAAGGATATCATCAGGGCTAACGTGGGAGAAGCGTCGGGGCGTGGTGTCGACCTGAGCCTGGAATACCAGCAAAACTGGAACAGTGATTTCTGGACATCGGCACGCGCTAATTTTACTTATGCCACCAGCAAATACGAAAAATACGAAGAACCCCAATATGACGAATACTGGCGTTTCCGGAAGGGATATTCGCTGAATCAAACCTTTGGATATATTGCCGAAAGGTTATTTGTAGACGACGTAGAAGCAGCCAATTCGCCCAGGCAGGAAGTGGGAACAAGTGTTTATGGCGGAGGCGATATTAAATATACGGATGTCAACGGAGACCGGAAAATTACGGATGCCGATATGGTACCTATTGGTAACCCCACAGTACCCGAAATTGTATATGGATTTGGTCTATCCCTTGGTTACAAGGGTTTTGATGCATCAGTTTTTTTTCAAGGAGCCGCTAATGAGTCGTTTTGGATCAATGCTGCATCCACATCCCCTTTCAATAGACAGACTCAACTGCTGAAGGCTTATGCCGACAGCTACTGGTCGGAAAGCAACCAGGATGTATACGCCATATGGCCGCGACTCAGCCCGACCATCAATTCTAATAACGTTCCCGGATCATACACTGATAAAAATGGAAATTTGCAATGGGGCACGAAGAACTCCTGGTTTATGCGCGATGGTAGTTTTCTACGCTTGAAACAAGCCGAAATAGGTTATTCTATCCCTGGGCGGTGGCGCAATAAGTTGGGGATCAGCAATTGCAGAATATATGTAAGTGGAACCAACCTGCTTCTGCTCAGTAAATTCAAACTTTGGGATGTGGAGATGGCTGGCAATGGCTTGGGATATCCTATACAACGGGTATTCAACGTCGGATTGAATTTATCGTTTAACTAATGAAAAATAAAGAATAAATAGTTATGAAAATATTGAGCACACGAATCTTAGCCAATAGCATCCTGCTATTGATATTGTTGGTATATACTTCCTGCAATGATTACTTGGATGTAGTACCCGATGGGGTTAACCGGCTGGAAAATGCATTTACGATGCGAGCGCAGGCAAAAAAATACCTGTATACTTGCTATTCATATTTGCCCAGGCATGGTAATCCATCACACGATCCCGCCATTATGGGAGGTGATGAATTATGGACGGTTGAAACCACAGATTTTGCATTATTTACATACAATGGAGTATACATTGCACGCGGACAGCAAAACTCCACTACCCCTTTGATGAATTATTGGGATAACATGTACCTTGCCATACGCGATTGTAATATTTTTCTGGAAAATGTGGCCTCTGTGCCTGATTTGGAACCTTGGGAAAGGGATTATTGGATTGGTGAGGTTAAATTCCTGAAAGCCTATTATCATTTTTACCTGGTGCAGATGTATGGTGCTGTACCAATTGTCAGGGACAACCTGCCGATCGATGTTGACGAAAATGAGGCGCGTGTTTTCCGCGATCCTGTCGATGAATGTTTTACTTATATCGTTCAATTACTGGATGAAGCAATTCAACTACTTCCTCCAACTATTGTCAATAAAATGGATGAAATGGGACGCATTAATCAGGCAATTGCATTATCACTCAAAGCCAAGGTATTGGTAACAGCAGCCAGTCCCTTGTACAATGGCAATACCGATCAGGCCACCTTATACAGTGGCAATGGAACACATCTTTTCAATCAGGCGAAATCAGTTGAAAAATGGAGCCTGGCTGTTGAAGCATGTAAAGAAGCTATAGAATTTTGTGAACAGATAGGAATTAAACTGTATGTTTATCCTGGTAATGCACAATATGCTCTGACAGATACAATCAAAACACAGATGAGTCTTCGCAATGCGTTCTCCGAAAAGTGGAATGAAGAAATTATCTGGGGGAATTCACAAAGTCTTATTGCCGAAGCATCTGTCCGGGCTGCATATCCAAGGATCGACACCCGGTATGCAGATTCACCGATGCCAAGACAAAGTTATGGAATCCCGCTCAAAATAGCCGAAACCTTTTATTCGCAAAATGGTGTCCCTATCAATGAAGATAAAACCTGGGACTATAGCCACAGGTATGATCTCCGCACGGCGATAACCACAGAGCAGCTTTATGTAAAAACTGGGGAAACTACAGTAAATTTGCATTTCGACAGGGAACCGAGGTTTTATGCATGGGTAGGATTTGATTGTGGAATGTGGTACGGACAGGGTTTTTACAACGATAAAAAGGTCAGTGAACTGTTCTATGTAGCCAATAGGATGGGACAATTGGCCGGTAAAACAGGACCGGAATTTGGCCCGGTAACCACGTACAGCCCAAAGAAATATGTCCATTTCGAAAATATACAAAACAGTGTCAGCAGTTATACCATCAAGACTTATGCATGGCCGGTGATTCGTTTGGCCGACCTGTATCTTTTATATGCTGAAGCGCTGAATGAAGCAATCGATTCGGAAACAAACAGGACAACAGCACTCGGATTCCTTAACAGGGTAAGACAACGCGCAGGATTGCTTACAGTGGAAGAATCCTGGGACAATTTTTCCATCAATCCCGAAAAGTACAAGTCACAAACCGGATTAAGGAGAATCATCCAACAGGAACGCCTAATCGAACTGTCCTTCGAAGGACAACGGTTTTGGGATATCCGCAGGTGGAAAACTGCTCCTGATTTGTACGGCCCTATCGAAGGATGGGATTATAATCAGTCTCAGGCTGTGTACTTTTATCGGAAGACAGTCTTGGCTAACCAACAGTTCAGGCTCAAAGACTATTTTTGGCCGATTAGCAATGCCAATATTACGGCTGATAAGAATCTGGTACAAAATATTGGATGGTAAAGTGAAGACATATTGAAATCAAAAAAAATACAACCGAACATGAAAAGAATATCATATATCTTAACATTAGTTTTATTGGTGTTTGGGTACAGTTGTAAAGAAGAAGGCAGGCTGGACCATCTCGATGATAACGCCCCGGCTCCGGCACAGGTAAGCGACGTGCAGGTAACCAATTATCCTGGAGGCGCCCGCCTGAAATATAAACTGCCGAATGACAACAATCTGCTGTATATAAAAGCTGAATATGAAATACGGCCGGATGTGAGTTACCAAACAAAATCTTCATACTATGCCGACACTTTAAAAGTAGAAGGGTTTGGTGTCAGCAAGGAATACAAGGTCAGGTTATATAGCGTGGGCAGGAATGAAAAAGTTTCGGAACCTGTGGTTGTAACCATTACCCCGGAAACACCGCCTGTAGAATTGGCATTTCCCGAACTGAAATTGAACTCTGCTTTTGGTGGTGTACGTATTAATTTCAAAAACGAGCTCGAGGCTAACCTGGCTTTGGTGTTAATGGCTGATACCACAGGTACAGGCCTTTGGTACGAATTGCAAACATTCTACACCAAATCGCCCGAAGGGTATTTTGTATATAAAGGCTTGGATACCGTACCGGCAAACTTTGCCGTATACTTAAGAGACCGGTGGAATAATAAGTCAGACACATTAAAAGAAACGCTCACTCCTTTGTTTGAACAGGAGATCCCTAAGCCTTTTACGGCTTACAACCTATCCTCGGACACTTATCAACCAGTACAAGGACTTGCCACGTATGGCATAAATTCGCTCTGGGATAATATTACCTCGAATGTGAATGGCAATATTTTTGCCACTGCTCACACTTCTCCGATACCCCAAACATTTACCATTAATGTAGACAACAATGTCATTCTTAGCGGTATCCGTGTGCATCAAAGAAAAAGTTATGAATATACAGGTTCGAATGTAAGAGTATTTGAATTGTGGGGTTCGAACAAAGCGAATCCGAGCGATGATCTTTTCAACGGCGACTGGGTGATTTTGGGTCGATTCCAGTCATGGAAACCATCGGGATCGGGCGGAGCGGTTACAGCTGAAGACAAAGAATATGCCAATGTAACCGGGGAGCTATTTGAATTATCTCCATTTGACGAAAACCCTAATCCGTGGGTGCCTGTGAAATACATACGTTTCCGGACATTGGAAACATATAAAGGGCCGTCTACTGCGGGACAGATTACCATTGCAGAAATAAGCCTGTATGGACAAATCATTAAAAAGTAGAATCTACGATCATTAAAAACATGATAAAATGAAAAAAGCTTGTATTTATATCAATATTTTGATAGGAACTATCCTGTTATCGCCATCTTGTAAAAAGATGGACGATACTTACAAAGATTTTATTGTTCCCAGTGGGAAAGTTTATCCGGCTAAAGCCGCACACGCAAAGGTGTATTCAGGGAAAAACCGGGTAAAGGTTTCCTGGCTGGCCAGTCCTGACCAGACACTCGAGAAAGCCCGTATTTTCTGGAATAATTTTACCGATTCCATTGATATAACTATTCCCCGTGATAAGGATACCATTAATTGCCTCATGAGCAATTTAGCAGAGAATAATTATTCTTTTATGATCCACACATACGATCATGAGGGAAATATATCTGTTCCTGTGGAAGTAAGCGGGAAATCTTATGGCGATTTATATCAAAGTTCCATATATACACGGATTATCAAATCACTCACTACCGACGTTTCAGGTAAAGTGACTATAGCCTGGGAAACAGCAGATATCACCAATGGTGCCCAAGATACTAAGATTTGGTATACCGATTTACAAGGGGAAGAAAAGACAGCAATAGTGGCTTCCGGGCAACAGGAAATAACTATTGCTGATTACCAGTTCCAAACGCCATTCAAATACCGGACAAAATATTTGCCCGATTCGACTTGTATTGATGTTTTCTATTCAGATTTCATCGAAAATGAACAATATTTTACGCTCGAAAAAAAGGGATGGAGTATTGCCGCTTTTTCGTCGCAGGTGAACACCACCGACGCTAATGTGGTAGGGAATGTCATCGATGGGAACAGTACTACTACACGGTGGCATTCGGCAAATGTTGCTTATCCGCATTGGGTGACCATCGATTTTGGTGGAGAAGTGAGCGTAGCGAAGTTTGGTGTTTGGGCGTCCACTGTCGATGTCACTGCGGCTCCCGGGTTTGACGTCAGATTACCTGGCAGGGTCCGTTTTGAGGTAAGTACAGACAACACCAACTGGACTAATTTGGGTGAATTTCCTTTTGAAGTTAAAAATGAACAATTTTTTGAAGTAACACCCACCCGTGCAAGATATTACAGGTTTACCGGATTGGGAAGGGGCAGCAGCAATACTGGCAATTATATGGTTATCGGCGAATTGGATGTTTATTGTAAATAAATCTGGTAAAATAAGTTCAGTATAAATACACTTAACCTAACAGGTTTCAACAACCTGTTAGGTTTTATTTAGAAACTAATTATTATATAATCCAAATTATCATGAAAATAATCCATCAACATCTTTTAGCAAGAACACTTCTATCACTGCTTCTTTCTGTTACATTCACCTCGTGCCTTACGAACAAAGGAACCGGAACAATCAGTGAAATGGCAGTTGGGTTCGAAAATCCGCCGCCATCAGTAAGGCCGGGAGTGTATTGGTGCTGGTTAAATGGGAACATGACCAAAGAAGCCATTACCCGCGACCTGGAGGCCATGAAATCCAAAGGGATCAACCGGGCGGAAATATGGGATGTGGCAGCTATCCGTAATCCGGACATGATACCAGCCGGAAGCGCTTTCTTAGGTGACGAATCGGTAGCGCTGATCAAACATACCCTTGCAGAAGGGAAACGGCTGAAAATGCGGATCGGCATCATTGCCTCAAGCGGATGGAATGCAGGTGGATCATGGGTAACGCCCGACTGGGCTTCCAAAGCATTGTACTCTTCCGAAACACAGATTGACGGACCGGGGAAAATTACGATGGAACTTCCGTTTCCAAAGCTTCCCAAAAACTGTCCTGTCAAAGCAGGCCAAACACCGATTTTTTCCAAAGAGGTTGCTGTATTGGCCATTCCGTTCAACGAAGGCAAAATCATCAACCATCCGGAACAAATCATCAACCTGGCAAATTATTATTCCAATGGCCGGTTAAACTGGGATGCCCCGGAAGGTAAATGGGTTATTGTCCGGTTTGTTTGTTCGAACACCGGACAAAGGTTGATCGTCCCAAGCCCTAAATCCAGTGGCTTGTTCATTGACTTTTTCGATCCGGAAGCCACCAGGCGGCATCTGGAATATTTCATGGACCGCTTAGGTATCACCCCCGAAAATGCTTCGGAAAGTGGTTTGGGTTACCTTGAATTCGACAGCATGGAATTGGAAGAAGGTACACCCTGGACGGATTCCATGCCGGATATATTCCGCCAAAGGCAGGGATACCCGCTGGATGATTATCTCCCTGTTTTCGCAGGTTGGAAATTCAGCAATCAACAAGACCAGCAATTCCGGTACGATTTCCGGAAAACAGTCAGTGACCAGCTTATTTTTAGTCATTATACCACCGGCAGCGATTTCTTGAAACAATACCACGCCGATTTGGTAGCCGAAGCCGGTGGACCGGGACCTCCAATCTGGAATACCTGCCCGGTAGACGCCCTGAAAGCATTGGGTAATGTATCTATTCCAAGGGGTGAGTTCTGGATCAAACATCGCTACAATATGTTCCTAATCAAAGAAATATCCAGCGCTTCGCATATTTACGGGAAAAAGATGGTCGATGCCGAATCATTCACTACATGGCGCCGGTGGGAGGATTCGCCCTTCGAAATGAAAAAATATGTCGACCGCGCCTATAGCGAAGGATTGAACAGCGTCACGTTCCATACTTTTGCAAGCACTGGCCCCGAAGATGGTTTCCCTGGACGTACTTACCATGCCGGTATCGACATGAACACCGGGACCACTTGGTGGGAAAAATCCAAACCGCTGATGGATTACCTGTCCCGGTGCAATTATGTGCTCCAGCAAGGCCTGTTTGTTGCCGATGTATGTTATTATTACGGAGACCAGGCTCCCAACTTCTTCCCGTTGTACCATAATGTTCCTGAGAAACCGCGTTTAAAAGGATTAAGTAACGGATATGATTATGACGTGGTCAATACCGATGTAATCCTCAACCGCATGGCGGTGAAAAACGGAAGGATCACCCTGCCTGATGGAATGAGTTATTCTTTGATGATGTTACCCGGACAGGAACAAATGACCTTGCCGGTGTTGAAAAAGATAGAGGCATTGGTTTCGGCAGGTGCTATGGTCGTCGGACCGAAGCCACAATCAATGCCGGGGCTGGCTAACAACGAGGAAGATAAGAAGCAGTTCCGGGATATTACGGACAAATTGTGGGGGAGTATCAATGGTGCAAACATCACAGAACATACTTATGGAAAAGGGAAAGTCCTACACGGTATTTTACCGGATGAAGCATTGAAAAAAGCCGGGATTGATAACGATTTCCAGTTTGACGGAACTCCTATGCTCGACTATATACATCGCACCACCAATGCATGTGAAATATATTTTATCAGCAACGAGGCCAACGAATGGGCAAAGGGTACCGCAAAATTCCGGGTTACAGGGAGATTACCCGAAGTATGGGACCCTGCTACCGGCACTCAGTATGCTGTAAAAGAATACACCAAAGGAGAAAAACATATTTCTTTCCCGGTAGAACTTCCTCCACATGGATCAGCTTTTATCATCTTCAACAAGCAAAAACGTAGGTTGCCTGTATTGGAACCCAATATGCAATATGCGGAACAAGAGTTGATAGCTCCCTGGGCGGTTAGTTTCCCGGCAGGTTGGGGCGCTCCTCCCCAGGTAATCTTTAATCAGTTGCAGTCATGGACTGATTTTGATGATCACGGAATCAAATATTTTTCAGGCACTGCCACCTATCGAAAAACTTTCACTTTATCAAGTGAAAATACAGGAAAGAAGTGCATCCTCGACCTGGGGGAAGTCCGCGACCTGGCTGAAGTGTTTGTCAACGGGAAATCAGCAGGGATTTTATGGAAGAAACCTTTTTTGATAGACATCACTGCCTTATTACACCCCGGCGAAAATGAACTAAAAATCGAAGTAGTCAATATGTGGACAAACCGGCTTACGGGTGACTTGTTATTAAAACCCGAAGACCGTTTCTGCCGGACAAATCAACCATGGGGAGGTAATATTATTCAACCATCCGGATTGTTGGGACCTGTGAAATTTCTATTTCAAAATCGTTAAGATTTCTTAGTTTCCACGGCGTGAAAATTAAAGGAATTTTCACGCCGTGGAATTTTTATGTTGGTAATTCATGCTATTTAATATATTTGTAATTCAAAACTCACATGATGATCATAAATTCACTTTTCAAGACGATTGCTTTATGCTCGCTGTTTCTTCTTTTCTCGTGTTCAAAGCCGCAACCCTTTAAGCTGGCGCTGATGCCCGACACGCAAACCTATTCGCGTCTTTATCCCGAAGTATTCCGTTCGCAAACAGAGTGGATCGCTGCCAATGCCGACAGCTTCGCTTTTGTGCTCCAACAAGGTGATGTTACCGACAATAATATCGACGAGCAATGGAAAGTGGCCGTTGATGCCATGTCACTGCTCGATGGCAAAGTGCCCTATACCATTGCTATGGGAAACCATGACCTGGGAACCCGTGGTTCGACAGACACACGCAATTCCGACTTGTTTAATCACCATTTCCCTTATAGTAAATACAACAAACAAAAAGGATTTGGCGGCGCATACGAAACCGGAAAAATCGACAACACCTGGCACACATTCCATGCAGGAGGTATTGACTGGCTGATCCTCTCGCTCGAGTTTGGCCCGCGCAATTGTGTCCTCGACTGGGCAGCTGATGTGATCCAACAACATCCCAGGCATAAAATTATCATCAATACCCACGCCTACATGTATTCGGACGACACCCGCATGGGCGAAGGCGATAACTGGCTACCACAAAACTATGGTATAGGCAAGGATATCGGTGCTAACGCAGTGAATAACGGGGAGCAAATATGGGATAAGCTGGTGAGCCGTTATCCCAACATCCTGTTCGTGTTCAGCGGACATGTATTGCACGATGGCGTCGGGACACTGGTAAGCGAAGGCGTGTGCGGCAATAAGGTGTACCAGATGCTGGCCAATTATCAACGGGGAGTTGATGGCATCCATGGTGACGAAGGCTATTTCAGGATATTGACGATCGACCCGACAAAACACACTGTAGACGTGAAAACTTACTCGCCGCGTCTGAAACAATACAAAACAGAGCCTGACCAGCAATTCGTGTTTCAGAACGTAAGTTTTTGAAGCATTCGACATTGACAAGTCTGCGAGGTTTTTGTTTTGAATAAAAAGCTCAACAAAACGCATTATTAGACGATACCGAACCAGCACCGAACCGATACCGAACCGACACCGAACCGATCAGAGGATAAAGTCACCAAATATCGATGTGTGTTGTGGTGAAAATTATAAACAAACAAATGCGCAATATGCAATATTTTAGAAATAGTTGCCCGATGATCAAATATAAAGGATGCCTGTCTATTGAAGGGGGATGGGTTAATTTTGAAACACGCTTTGCTCCTGCCTGGCAATATATGCAACAACAATTTCTGGCATTGTAGTATCTTTGAAAGATTTTTTAACGCAATAATTTTTCAAATAAAAATGGAAAAAACATTATCTATTACTCTTGCTGTTTGCATTTTCGCATGCTCGCAAAACAAAGTTTTTAGTCGTGAATATCTTGCATCTCGGAAAGAGGTGGAAACCCTGAATGATAAAGGCCCCGGTTATTGGAACAAAATGGCCGAAGGCATGTCCCGGGCTTTGGTCAAGCATTTCTGGGGAGCCAACTTCGAAGGATATCCGGACAGGTATTATTTCAATTACGGAAGCGACCTGTCTAACATGACCACCAACCATTACTGGCCGCAGGCGCATGCCATGGATGTCATTGTAGATGCTTACATGCGTACTTCGGATAAGTATTATCTCGATTTTTATCCTCTTTGGTGGGAAGGCGCTCCGAAGTTCAACTTTTCGGGAAAGGAAATAGACCCGTGGTGGAATGTTTTTGTAGACGACATGGAATGGATGGTTCTAGCGCAGCTGCGTATGTACGAAACCACTGCCCGTGAAGAATATCTCCTTAAAGCCAAGCAAATGTATAACGACTGGATATGGCCTACCTGGGGTCCTGAGAAAGAAGAACCCTGGAAAGGCGGGATCACATGGAAAACAGATGTCTCCAAATCGAAAAATGCCTGTTCGAACGGTCCGGCTGCAATAATTGCAGCCCGGATATACAATATGTACGACAATATTTCCAATCCGGGTAAAAAACCTAAGCGAGCTTACCTGAACGAGGCAGTTAAGACCTATTCGTGGCTGAGAGACCATTTATACGATCCTGCCAACGGGGGAGTACGTGATAACATGAATGCCAGCGGACAAATCAGCCGTGCCGTTTATACGTATAACCAGGGAACTTTCATCGGGGCAGCCCACGAATTATATAAAATTACAGGTTCGAAACAGTACCTGGAAGAAGCAGTAAAAGCAGCTGATTATGTGATTGACCACATGTCGGGAAATAATGGAGTACTCAGCAATGCCACTTCCGGGGATGGCGGTTTATTCCATGGCATATTTTTCCGCTACTTTGTAAAACTGATCAATGAACCCGACTTAGACAATGCCAAACGTAAAAAATTTCACGATTACATCACCTTATGCGCCAAAGTGATGACAGAAAACGGGGTTAATAAAGACACCATGCTTTACGGAGGCAACTGGTGGACAGCCCCTGCTTCCGCCTATGGAGTGCCGCTTACTCCGCATCTTTCCGGATGCATGCTTATGGAAGCCATGTGCATACTCAAGCCGTTACCGGGAAGTAAATAGTTTTTTGTAAAACATAAAGCCATATTCAATGAAAATTAAACATTTAAACTTCATCATACTCCTGATATTAATCAACTTCAACTTACGCGCTCAACGTACAGAGTCGATATACCTGACGGGAACAGGAACCGACAATGCTATCCTTTGGGATTTTTACTGTACCGCAGGCCTTAACAGCGGAAAATGGACACAAATACCCGTCCCGTCTAACTGGGAATTCCATGGTTTCGGGCAATTCAATTACGGGCATGACAAAGAGCGGATCAATGAAAGCGGTCTTTACCGGCATCAATTCACAATTCCTTCGGAATGGAAGAATAAAAAAATCAACATCGTTTTTGAAGGTTCCATGACCGATACGGAAGTCAAAGTCAACGGCAAAACTGCGGGCCCTATCCATCAGGGAGGATTCTACAGGTTCAGGTATGACATCACAAAACTGCTGAAATATGGAAAAGAGAATCTTCTGGAAGTAACCGTCCACAAATCGTCCTCCAATGCATCGGTGGAAGCCGCCGAACGTAAAGCCGATTTCTGGGTATACGGGGGTATTTTCAGGCCCGTATGGCTGGAAGCCTTACCCAAGGAACATATTGAAAGGGTAGCCATTGATGCGAAAAGTAACGGGCAGTTTACCATCGATGTTTATCTGGGAACCGGAATATCGAAAGCGGAGTTAACCATACAGCTTAAAACCTTAGACGGCAATCCTTACGGAAACCCGATCCGCCAAAACATCGAAAATAAAGATTCCTTGCGCTTGTCAGCCGCATATACCGATCCTGCTTTATGGTCCTCCGAATTTCCCAACCGTTATATGGCAGAGATCACATTGCTGAAAAACGGTAACGTACAACATACCATTACCGAAAAATTTGGTTTTCGCACGGCGGAATTACGGCCCCGTGACGGTTTTTATGTCAATGACGTAAAAGTCAAGTTCAAAGGAGTCAACAGGCACACGCACTGGCCGACATCCGGACGGGCAAGCAACCGCACCATCAGCCTGAATGACGCATTGCTGATCAAGGAAATGAATATGAACGCGGTCCGTATGTCGCATTATCCTCCGGACAAACATTTCCTTGAAATTTGTGATTCCTTAGGGTTATATGTCATTGACGAACTTACAGCGTGGCAGTATCCCCCTTACGAAACCCCGGTAGGAAAGGAACGGGTCAGGGAACTGATCACCCGTGATGTGAACCACCCATGTGTGGTGATGTGGGCCAACGGCAACGAAGGCGGTTTTAATTTCGAACTGCTTCCCGGATACGCCCGCTATGACATCCAGAAACGCTTGGTGATCCATCCCTGGTTGGAAGAAAAAGACGTAAACACCACCCACTATATCTCGTATGGCGAAGGAACAGATTTCTTTTTCGAAGGCAATAAGGTATTTTTTCCTACTGAATTTTTGCACGGGCTATATGACGGCGGACACGGTGCGGGACTGGACGATTTCTGGAGCCTGATGCTCAACAAGCCGCTCAGTGCGGGAGGTTTTCTCTGGGATTTTGTTGATCAGGGCGTTGTCCGTAACGACAAAGGCGGGATCATGGATACTGACGGCGATCATGCCGCCGACGGTATACTGGGGCCTTACCGGGAAAAAGAAGGTAGTTTTTATACCATTAAGGAAATATGGTCTCCCGTATATTTAGAAGGCACCACGTTTCTGCCGCCTTCCTTTAAAGGAAAAATGAGGGTACAGAACCGTTACCATTTCACCAACCTGAATCAGTGTTCCTTTTCATCTGAATGGGTCAAGTTTGATTATCCGTCCGGGAAAACCGTTTCAAAAAAGACAAACATCGTTGCTCCCGATATTGCTCCCGGTTCTTCCGGAGTATTGAACATCGAAATGCCCGACAACTTTACCGGTTATGATGCCTTGTTCCTAAAAGCATCCGATCCATACGGGAAAGAAATCTATACATGGACACGTACGATCACAGGAGCCGGCGAATATGCGCAAAAGGTTATCGGGACAGGCAATAGCCGGGCATTTGTGAGTGAAAGTGGAAACGAAATCCGCTACAATGCAGGAAAAACCTCCGTCGTTATCGATAAGGCCAAAGGCATCATCAGCCGGATAGAGGTCGACGGAAAAACATTACCGCTGAACAATGGTCCGCGTTTTACTACCGGCGACCTGGAATTATCGGACGTAAAACTGGTTGAGAATAGCGGCAACCAGGCTGTTGAACTTTCATTTGTCCGCAAAGGCAATGACAGGCCCACAAGAACCAAAGTGAAAATAAGCCTGCTGTCATCGGAATGGATCGCTGTAGATTACTCTTTTACCATCACTGGGAATTACGATCATATAGGAGTTACCTTTGATTTTCCGGAAAAAGAAGTGAAAAGCGTCAGGTGGTTGGGCAATGGTCCGTATCGCGTGTGGAAAAACCGTATGAAAGGAGTTACTTTCGGGATCTGGGAAAAAGAATATAACAATACGGTTACCGGTGAATCGTGGGAATATCCAGAATTTAAAGGATTCCATTCGAACATATATGCTGTAGATCTATTAACGGCGTATGGTAACCTGAAAATTGTAGCCGCTTCCGAAGACCTGTTCCTGCACCTGTTCACTCCCGATAACCCGGTCGGGCGCAACAATGACAATACCCTTGGTATCTTCCCCGACGGACAACTATCCATACTGAATGCGATCAGCCCGGTAGGGACTAAATTTAAGAAAGCTGCGAATCTTGGACCACAAAGCCAGCAAAATAATTTCAGCAGGGGAACATTAACCGGGAAATTTTACATTAAATTTGAACCCAAATGAAATATTCCTGATGGAATAAAGTATATTCCTGGTAGAATGAAGCATATTCCTGATGGAACGGAACACATTCCTGGTAGAATGGAATATATTCCAAATGGAATGAAGCACATTCCTGATAGAATAGAACATATTCCACCAGGGACGGAACATATTCCTGGTAGAATGGAACATATTCCTGGTGGAATAAAGTATATTCCTGATAGAATCTTTTATAATCCAGCGTCTTGAAATGTTTTTCTCTGTAATTCTCTGTGTCCTAAAACCAATGAATGATTTGATCCATATAATTCAAGATAAAAGCATAAGATGAAGAACATCATATTCTTTTTATTGGTGACCTCACCGTTTTGTTATCTGGCCTCAAAGGAGGGAGCCCAACAAGGAATAAATCTCCTTGCCGAACAAAATATGCATCGGGCTATAGTAATAACCGATAGTGCAGTGGTTCACCATTTCACCCCGAACGGGATGGCCCGGTATTACAACCCCTATACCGGTACCCGGTCAGGGGAGAAAGGCAGCGTCTGGATGTATACCAGCTCGATAGAGGCAGTCAATGCCATCCTCCGGGGACTTAAAGCCCATAAAGAACATGGTAATGCCCGGTTATACGAAGATCATTTCCGGCGTTATGCTGAATTGCTGGACACCCTCTATGTAAATCTTGCCTATTACAGGGGAACATTTACCCTTACCTCCTACACACAAACCAAAGAGTGGTCCGTGTATGGGGTAGACAGGGGACAGGCAAAAGGAACAGCCCGGGTTGAAAGCATATACAACGTATATGATGACCAGCAATGGATCATTCGTGAGATGCTCGAATCCTATAAAATAACAGGCAATGATAAATACCTGGAAGAAGCAGAGTACCTGGCCTCATATGTCCTCGATGGCTGGGATGGCACATTAGACAGCAACGGAAATAAGCATGGGGGGATCACCTGGGGGCCGGGATATGTAACGAAGCATTCGTGCAGCAACGGGCCTATGGTAAGCCCGCTGGTATGGCTGCATGAATTATATAAAGACAGGCCGGCAACAGTTACCTGCCTTTATATAGACACTGACGGTCGGCGAAAAACCAGGCAAATGCGGAAAGGCGAATATTACCTCCAATTTGCCAAAGCTATATATAAGTGGCAGAAAGATCATTTACTACGCGAAGATGGAGTCTACCATGACATGATGGGCGGATGCGATCCCGATTGCCGTGTTGCATACGAAACCATAGAAGGGATAAAATACCGCAAACACAATCATCTCAAGCATGCAGTCGGAAAAGCTTACACATACAATTGCGGAACAATGCTTTCCGGTGCGGCAGACCTTTACCGGGCGACCCGGGAATCAGTGTACCTGGAAGATGCGAAAAAATTGTCCGATGCGAGTTTCGCTTATTTCGCCAAATTAGGCGCAACCATCCCCCAACATTATACCTATCCCGTCAGTGGTTTCAGCAATTGGTTCAATGGAGTGCTGATGAGAGGATATGTAGATATTTACCCCTCAGACAGGAATGCCGGGAAAAGTATAGAAAGCTTTCAGCAAAACCTGGATCATGGATATAAATTTCTTTACAGGGGAACTTTGCCCCCTGATTTATTACAAGGATGGAGCGTTGACCAGGAAAAGAATAAAACAGAAGGAATGTTTTCGTTTACTTTTGCTGCCGAATATGCCATATTAGCACAATATCAATTGGAGAGGTAATTCTTTCATCTATAAGTTTCTTTCATGGGATTTTCGTGTCGTGGAATTTTTATGTTGATCATTCATGTTATTTCTTAATTTTGTAGGCATTTCTAATCCACTTACCAATCAAATCGTAAAAAAAATGAAAGTATTTATTCGTAAAACGTATGTCGTAACCCTGTTTGCCCTTTGTGTATGGGTGGCAGATCTTGCAGGCCAGCAAACAGCAAAATATGTCGACCCGCAGTTGAGTAATCCCAATTCATGGAGCATGATCCTGCTACCCGATCCGCAAACCTATGTGAAGTTCGACTACAACCAGCCGTTGCTTGAACTGATGACAGCCTGGATTGCAAAAAACATAGAACCGCTGAACATCCAACTGGTACTTTGTACGGGCGACTTGGTAGAACAAAACGAATACCCCAACCCCGACGGGAAAAACGGGAATCAGCCCAGCATATCGCAATGGGAATCGGTAGCACGGTCGTTTTGCCGGCTCGATGGTAAAGTCCCTTACATATTGGCTGCCGGAAACCACGATTACGGTTACCAAAGCGCTGAAAACCGGAAAACGAATTTCGACAAATATTTCCCGGTAAACAAGAATTGGTTGAATCAAAAGCTCTTGCGCGATGTGGGGGCCAACAGCGATGGTATGCCTACCCTAACCAATGCAACCTTTGAATATACTACTCCTGCCGGGAAGAAATTCCTTATCCTGGTACTGGAGTTTGCACCCAGCGATGCGACCATCGACTGGGCAAAAACAACCATCAGTCAGGAAAAATACGCAAATCACACAGTGATACTGCTCACACATTCATATCTGAATGCAAAAAACGAATATATCCAGAAAGAAGGGTATCAATTGCCGGGGCCTAACTATGGCGCTGCTATCTGGCAAAAACTGGTGCAACCGTCAAAGAACATACAAATGGTGCTGGCTGGTCATATCGGGCTTCCGCACGATGCCAAAGCACATCTGGCATTCCGTGCCGACCCCAACGCCGCAGGGAAGAAAGTACATCAGATGGTGTTCAATGCGCAGGCGCTTGGTGGCGGATGGCACGGCAATGGCGGCGACGGATGGTTACGTATCCTCGAATTTATGCCCGATGGAAAAACAATAAAGGTAAAAACGTTCTCGCCCTTATTCGCTGCTTCGCCGGTTACCCAACAATATGCCTGGCGAACGGAACCGCATGACGAATTTTCGTTCGTCCTGGATTAATTGGCCGAAAACATTCACTGTGTTCATATGTTTGAATAATATAACGTATTAAAACAGGTAATATGGAAATCAAAAATACAAAAGCATTTGGCGCCGAAACCGCCAATGCACCGATGAAAGAGATGTACATCCGGCGCAGGGCTTTGCTACCGCACGATGTGGAAATCGAAATCCTCTATTGTGGCATTTGCCATTCCGATTTGCACACTGTGAGGGACGAGTGGCACAACGCTGTATATCCCCTGATTCCCGGACACGAAATCGTAGGTAAAGTAACCAAAGTGGGTGGGCAGGTAACCAAATTCAAACCGGGCGATCTTGCCGCTATAGGTTGTATTGTCGATTCCTGCCGCAAATGCGATCAATGCAAGGAAGGTAACGAACAGTATTGCGAGGTGGAAACCACCATGTCATTCAACTCGTCGGACAAAGTTTCAGGTGGACAAACTTATGGCGGCTTTTCGGAAAGTATAGTGGCGGACGAAAATTATGTGTTGCAGCTTCCCGAAAAACTTGATCTGGCTGCCGCCGCACCTTTGCTTTGCGCCGGCATAACCGTTTATTCGCCACTCAAACACTGGAAAGCCGGGCCTGGCAAAAAGGTCGGTATCATCGGTATCGGCGGATTAGGGCATTTAGCCATTAAAATTGCCAAAGCCATGGGTGCACATGTGACCGTGTTTACTACTTCCACCAAAAAGGCTGATGATGCCAAACGTCTGGGTGCAGACGAGGTAACGTTATCCACCGACCTTGTCCAAATGAAACGACAACCAAAACTGAACTTCATCCTGGATACTGTTTCGGCAAAGCATGATGTGAATATTTACCTGAACCTTTTGAAAACAGATGGAGCGCTGGTATTGGTGGGATTGCCCGTGGAGCCGCTTGCAGTGGGCGCATTCAATCTGGTGAAGGGACGGAAAAGTTTCTCGGGTTCTAACATCGGCGGGATTGCAGAAACGCAGGAAATGCTCGACTTCTGTGCTAAACACAATGTCACGGCAGACATTGAATTAATCAGGATAGAACAGGTTAACGAAGCCTTCTCCCGTTTGGAAAAAGGCGATGTACATTATCGTTTTGTGATTGACATGGCTTCGTTATAACGTGTCTTTCTTATTTTTTGGATAGTTCCTGCTACATTACTTACTTGATTGAATGATATTATTTAGAATATTACACTAATATCGTTGGCGCGGAAACCTGCTGGGTCTCAAAGACCCGGTAGGTCTTGCTAAATAGTCGTTAAAACCTACCGGGTCTTTGAGACCCAGCAGGTCAGTAGTGTTATACTGCTTGCGTTATGAATTTACCTACAGGAGATCGGTTACTCACTATCGTTCGTGAGCCCGTCTGAACAAGTTCATTCAGGCAGGATCGCTAGCACTAAGTTCGCTAAGTTGTGCTTCGCGCCTTTGCGTGATATTATAGTACGTAAAGAAATGTAAATATAAAAAATACATAAAGCTTGACTGTGCAACATACATTAAATTTTTATGTATCAACATATTACTACTCTTCTGTCAAAAGTCCGAAATTCATCGTATTTTTGCAAATGAACAATTCCGGATGAGAATTTCTCCCTTTCGTGATAGATATGACCTTTAAAATAATCCTTGCTTGTACCATATTCCTTATCCTACGCCGGTTTTTGAGGAGGCGCCGCAACATGTTGATCCGGAAGTTGGGTACCAACAACATATTACAATTTAAACTTAGCAGGAATGACGTTCGCAGCCTCAACAAAATAGAAAGTCATCATTTCAGTGATCATTTTTGCTCCATCAGATTTTGCTTGGATGCAGTGATACAATTATACTTAGACACCTGTCGGACACTTACATTGCAGAACCAGTGGAAAAACGATACGGAAACCGCCAATCTGGTATTCGACTTCTGCAAATACATAGTTGCAAAGAAATATCGTTGCAAACTGGCTTCAAAAAATATCCCGGAGTTTCTGGAAGACAGATTAGCTCCTGCCGTGCAGGAAACCATCCGGGCATTACAGCCTAACATCAGGCAACTTGACGAACAGGAAGAACGACGACTTTACAACCTGTATTCAAGCCGATGGAAAACAGATATGTCAGTTCTTTCAGATGCACTCACAACCCGTAATGCCCGTTGGTTCTACGATGAAGTGTGCCGGTTGGCATCGCTCAACAATACAAGGGTGACCGTCTACAGGGAAATTTTTTATAGCGCATACATCAACACAGTCCAAAAAGATAAAGAAATATCGGCGAAGCTGTATCTGCATTACATAGGCGTTGGTTCTGTTTCCGACACGTTCAAATACAAAGAAGTCAGCCGGAGAAACCGTAAAATTCTTTTCCCGAAGGAAGAACAGGAAAAGGAATTCGACAGGATATGCCAAAAACTACTGAAAAACAAAAAGCTGGAACCGGCGCTCGATGCTGTAAAAGAGATGTATGTGGTACGGCGCAGGAAAATACAGATCGACACAGAAGGTGTGCTGGCCGCCGGAGCCGATCATGCAGAAGTTGTAGAACTGCTGAATGAATACTTGGCCGTCGAAGAACCAGAAACCATCATCGTTAACAAAATTCCTGAACAGCCAACATTGGTGATGCAACCGGAGACTCAAACATACCGGATGAATGGCAATCAGGAAGCCCTGCTCCGGCTGTTTGCCGACAACGCTTTCAGGCTGGGACAAAAAGAAATCGATACTTTTGCCCGCACCAACGGCGCACTGAAAAACCAATTGGTGGAAAGCATCAACGAAATGTACTACGAGCAGTTGGACGATGTTCTTATTGAAGAAAACGATGATCATTACATACTTAACCAGGAATACTATCAGCAAATAGCAAGTCAATGACAATCAATATCAAACCCAAGGAAGCTACCGCCATCATCAATTCGTTGATTGGCGGCGTCGTACCGAAAATAGGAGTACAACACATCACCGTCGGGCGTACTGACGAAGTTGAAACCGTCATCAGGGCGCTCAAAGACGTATCCGGGGGACACAGCATGATGAAATTCTGGGTCGGCGATTTCGGTTCGGGCAAGTCGTTTATGCTTCATTTGCTGAATACCGTTGCGCTGAAACAGAAGTTCGTGGTTACCAATACCGATTTCACACCACACACCCGCCTCTATTCCAACGACGGGAAAAGCCAGTCGCTCTACGCAGCCCTGATGGATAACATCGCCATCCAAACTAAACCCGAAGGCGGAGCGTTGCCTGTGCTTCTCGAAAAATGGATTGAACAGGCAATCATGCAAACAGCCGAAGAACATAACGTCCCACTGATGGAAATCCGGAATCCACAGTATTCCGTACAGATACAAAATACCATCATGAAAACTGTCAATCAAATCACCGAAACAGGCGGTTTCGATTTCGGGCTGGCTGTGGCGAAGTATTACGAAGGGGTGATCAATGACAATGATGTTTTGAAGAAAAACGCCATGCGGTGGATGAAAGGCGAATATACCACCAAAACCGAAGCCCGCCGCGATCTGGGTGTCACCGATATCGTCAACGACCGTAATTATTACGACATGCTGAAAAACTTCTGCCGGTTGTTTGTCAGCGTAGGTTATAGCGGTTTGGTGGTGAACCTCGACGAGGCCGTGAACCTGTACAAGATCACCAATCCTGGTATGCGCCAGAAGAATTACGAGAAACTGCTGAGCATGTACAATGATTGCTTCCAGGGTAAAATCGGGAATCTATTTTTCAATGTGGCAGCCACTACCGAAGTATTGGAAGACGCTCAACGCGGCTTTTATAGCTACGATGCATTGAAGACAAGGCTTCAGGTCAACAAGTTCGAAACCATGGAACTGCGTGACTTTGCACAGCCCGTTATCCGCTTGATGCCGCTTAGTCACAATGAGATATTCGTTTTGCTCCGGAAATTAAAAGATGTTTTCGACTTGAATTACCAGGTCGATATTGCTTTCGACGATAACGATATCCGGACATTCATGGAGGAAATTTTCAACAAACCCGGCGCTTCCGAGTTCCTTACTCCGCGGGAAGTGATCCGCGACTTTCTGAACATATTGAACATACTGAGACAAAATCCGGAAGCGAAAAAAGAAAAACTTTTCGAGGAAATATGTATCGTTGACGAACGTCCCGACGAACAGGCCGCCGAAGACCAGCTCCGTATAGAAAGGATAAAAAGGATAGAAAAGCAGTGCCGGAGCGCCAACCTGCCATCCGAAATCATCAGCGAACTGTCGGATGTGTTGCTCGATGACGAGAATATCCTGAAAGCCATCACATCATCATTCAGGAACAATGCCGGCACGCTTATTGCCACCGAGAAGCGACTGATATTCATCAACAAACAGGTGGAAGTAACCTCATTCCCTTACAGCCAGATAAATGAAATGAGTTACACCAAAGGTTCGCAGTACAGCGTGCTGCATATCCTGCTGAACAATGAACGCCTGAACATCGACTTTGTGCCCAACAACCAGGTGAAACCGCTTATCAACCTGTTGCAGGCACAGATTGATATCCTCGAACGGAAAACGCTGGCAGCAGAACTGCAATACTGGGAAAAAGAAATCGCCAACACTAATCTCAAGGGTCATTTGGATAGGATGAGCCGCATTGCATACATCATACAGGAGAAAGATCATACGGCAGGCGAAGTATTTTTCATGCGCCATGCCGAAACCATCACTAAGCTGCTCAGGCAATACCACGCACTGGAAACATCGGGGCTCGACAATCCCGAAACACAGGCTTCCATGGTGCGGATAGCCGAAGCGGTAGCCGTTACCCGCCATGTTTTTGAGCAGGAATTGGGCAATATGTTCAAAACGGATATGCTGGATATTGATGCCGAATCGGAAGCATACATGCAAAGCTTGCGCAACAGGGGATTGATAGAAAACTAAAGGTTTTTACAGCAACGTATGTTTTAATAGGCGGATTGTCTTTTTTTAATTTTTTTGCTTACATTTACAAATGTAACCATCCCTCTTCAAAAGGAGGGTACAAAACTGTAAACTATTCAAAACAAGCGAATGAAATACTTATTCACTTTAAGCATTCTGTTGTGTACCTCGCTTTCGGCACAGCAGCAGGATTACGACCTCGTCCTGACTGAATATGCTTCAGGACGGTATGAAGAAGCGTTAATGGCTATAGAACGATGTATCATTCACGACACGACCAACTACCGTTATTTCTTGCTGAAAGGCAGGATACTCGAAAACCTTTATCGCTACGATGAAGCAATCATCACGCAAGAGAAAGCACTCCAACTAAATCCGGACGATGGCATGGAAGCACAGGCTGCCTTGGCTACGTTGTATCTTCTAACGGGACAGCCGGCTGCTTCAGCACAATTGTACGAACAACTGGCTACTGCCAAACCACAGGTAACACGTTGGAAAGTAAACTGGGCAACGGCATTGCAGGCATCAGGAAAGCCAAAGGGGGCATTGGAGCAGTTAAAAATCGTGACGCAAACAGACACAACCAACTGGCTGGTATACAAAAACTTGGGCGATTGCTATTACCGTCTTGACAGTTTGTGGCAAGCATTCCATTGCTATTATTGTGCACTCAAGCTCTATCCTAACAACAAAAACTTGTATGGTATGCTCACGCGAATATTGACGACAAATGATCAGATAGAAGGCGCCATTGAAGTTGGGAAGGAAGCTGTTACCATTCATCCAACCAATGTGGAAGCCTGGAAATATCTTGGGATAGCCTATTATAAATCCGGTGATGCCCGCAAGGCATACAATGCGCTACAAAAGGCGTTGGCTTTGGGCGACTCGTCATTCACTGCAATCAGCCACTTCGGGGTGATCAGTTACCATTTGCGGTTTTACGATCAAGCTGAAAAATCCCTTCTCAAGGCGCATCAACTCGATCCCAAAGATATAAACACGATGAATTACCTGGCTTCTACATACGGCATCAACGAGAAACCCCAAAAAGGGTTAGATGTTTTAAACGAGCTCGACAACATCATTGCAAGCTTCGATTCAATAGGCATGAGAGCCAATATGCAGCGCGGGTACCTGCTCCGTATATTGAAACGTTACGACGAAGCCATCGATATCTATATTACTGCTACCAAAGTTTTTCCCCAGGACCTTCGGAATTTTTACGAAGTGGCCGTATGTTACGATTTGGTTCTCAACAAAAGATCAGCGTTCGACTGGTACACCCGTTATCTTGAAAAAATAGACCCCAATTGGGCCACTAAGAAATGGACAGAACAGGAATTAAATAAGTATGAGTTCGCAACCTTTTCCATGAATAGGGTTAAGTTGCTAAAAGTTGACTTGTTTTTTGAAGAGGAAAAAAGATAATAATCTTACCAAAGTGCATTTCATTTACATTTGTGCCATGCCATTGTAAAAAGACGCCTCCACTCCGTATGCTGCGGAAATTCTAAATAAACGACATTTGATCATATTTTATAAATATCGTATTTTTGACGATTCAAACAAAGCAAGAAAGCGGGCGGTCGTCGGGAGGAACTTTGCTTGCTGGGCAATGAGTGCCGATGAGCTTAGTCATTACAGAATGATCATGATCATGGATGGGGGTTGCATGGCATCTTGCTCTTTGCCAACAAAGAGGATGAAAGTTGCGACAGTATTGGCATTCTTTTGGCAATTCGCCGCGGATGGTGAATAATTAAAAAGTCAACGAAATTATTCGAACGAAACGTAAGGCTCTATTCTGTCGGCATCTTCCCTTGTCAGGATATTGTTACGTACCAACTCATCTAATCCGTTGATGCGGCCTTGCAGTTTTTTGTAATTCAGGATACCCTTTGTTTGTTGTTCGTTGAGATACGGATGACTGATCAAATCTTTAAATGTTGCTGTATTTATTGACATTTTTCTTATCAGCAACTTATCGATCGATAATTGTGGCGTTAGTTTTTCTACCAATTCGGGTTTGATGCCATAAACTTCGCCCAATTGTGTCACTTCTGCATAACCGCCGATACGGGTCCTGTACTTGATAATCCGTGCGGCCAATACCGGGCCGATACCGGATAATTGCATCAACATGCTGCTGTCGGCTGCATTAAGTTCTATCGGAATCGCTTTCTTCTCTGAGTATTTTGTTGTGGCGACATTTACCGGTTCCTTTTCACTAGCAGTCACAGGAGCTACTTTTGCTGTTTCTGCTGGCTTTAGGGATGCCCCGCTACTGGGAATCCGGATATATGGCTCTAACACACTGTATTGAGTTGCCGGGATGGTATACAGTTTCTGAAAGTCCTCTTTCCGCTTAAATTTACCTCCTTTTGCCAGATAGTTATGGATGTTTTGTATTTGTCGGTTGTTCAGTCCCAGTTTTACCCACTCTTCATCGGTTGCATGGTTAGGGTCGAAGTAAAAAAATTCCCTTTCTTCCCGGATTATATCATACTGCACAGGCTGTACCTTAGCCACTTGTGCCGAATCGATAGACTTCCGAAACAGTGCTATTTCATTTTCAAAAGAAGTAGTGTCTGGGATATCATTCTTTATCAAGTGTGGCAATAACAGCCTGATGACGATTACCAGCAAAATACATCCGCACAGCCCCAATATCCCGTAACGTTCGGACCGCGAAAAACTAAAATAATTTTTCAGGAAGGATTTCCAAGGCATCCGGGTTTATTCATCATAACCAGTATCCGTGGACGCAATGTTATCAGGATTTTCGTCATCCTTTCCTTCGAAATCGGCATTGTCGGAATCATCACTTCCTACATTCGAGCCGAATTGTTTTTCGAATTCTTCTTCGGTGAGATTGTCGATTTTTACGTCAACTTTCACCAAATAACTGGTATCACCAAGATCTAGAGTAATAGCATGAAAAAAATCGCCATTTGGTTTTTGAACTTTGATAAGGGCATCACCATAACCTAAAGGATATTTTTCCTTGATTGCCTGTATTACTTCAGCCGAACAATTCTTATAACTTACAACCAGTCGCTTCTTTGGTTCCATTACGTAATAAATTGACTATTAAAATATATTGAACTGATATTTGCTTATAAATTTTCGGCAATGTAAATACAAATTTTGCAGATTTCAAAGGGGTAAATAAAAATTGATGGAATAAAATGTATATTTTTTAACCCTTTTACAATATCATTTTGATAATCAGCAGGATTTAGTTGCAAATATTTGCGGATTATAGCAATTGAATAAATTATATACTATCTTTGCGCAGCTAATCCCGTAAATCCTCAGTTTATGCCCGCCCCCTTATCCCTTGATCTTCGCAAGCGCATCATAGCCGCCAAATTGAAAGGCGACACAGAAGCCAAGAT
>JAVBSH010000246.1:0-11607 GCA_031547085.1 Bacteroidales bacterium | reverse complement strand
CAACTCCTGCCGGACGGCCGCAAAATCACGTTTTATCTCATCTGTTACCGGGAAGGAAACCAGATGATTGATATTCAAGCCTAACGGACGCTTGTGAACGTGCTGTATTTGCATATATATCACAATGGTAGTACTAATGAGGATAAACGAGATAGCAAACTGGAATACCACCAACCCCTTTTGTACAAAAGCGACTCCCCCGGCAACACCTTTATTTAACTTTTTAAGTGTCTGAATGGGAGAAAACGATGAGAGGTACAAAGCCGGATAAAGCCCGGACAATAAAGTGCAAATAATGCCTACGGCAATCAACCCGAAAAGATGATAAGGATTGGTAAAGTCAATGGCAAGCCGGTAACCGGTCATTTGATTGAAAGCCGGCAAACATAAATAGGTCGACAAAATGGCCAACAGAATTGAAATGGCGGTGATTAATGTCGATTCGGTCATAAATAGCCTGATCATGCCCAGGTATTTTACACCGAAAGTTTTACGCAGGCCTATTTCTACAGCCCGCTTACCACTTCGTGCTATGGCCAGGTTCATAAAGTTGATACAAGCTATCAGTAAAATCGCTATACCAACCCAGAAAAATGTCCGTACGGTAGTTATGTAACCACCGCCAGTAGGTTTACCATCTGTAAATTCATCATACAGGCGCCTGCCCTTTAACGGATAGATAAACATTTCGGATCTTTCGCCCCAACCTGCACGTTCGATAAAAATAGTTGTCAGTTTCCGGTTGATCTCAGGTACATTTGCTCCGGGTTCGATCTCCACATAACAATTTATCCAGTTACCTCCCCACTTTTCCGCTACCTGTTTCTTTTCAACCGGATCGTTTGCCAATATCCTCATAGGTATCAGCCATTCGAAATGAAATGTTCCGTTTGTTTCCCGGTCTTCAAAAACTCCTGTTATTTCATAAAGTTGATCTTCTATCTGCAATGTATTACCAATGACATCCGTAGTGTTAAATATCTTTTCCATCATCTTCCGGCTGATCAGGACCGGGAAAGTCGGTTCGAACGCCGTTTCAAGATTACCTGCAATGATCGGCAAATCAATCATACCGAACAATGTAGAATCTACGTATGCACCATTTTCAGTGAAGGATTCATTCGCCGATAAAAATTCGACATCCGTCTTTTTGAATCGACTGCATCTACGAACACCGGCAAAATCACCATCCAGTACTTCTGATATCTGACTTGGTGAGGTAAACAAGGTGCGAAGCTGATCACCGTAGGGTTGATTTTGCCCGATTTCATATAAATACTTCAATTTGGGGACAGTCCGGTTATCATTTACCTGATATTCAGCCCATAAAAGTATTAATGCTGACGCAGTAATTCCTATCGCCAATCCTGCTATGTTCAGCAGGTTGTATTTTTTGTTCCGGAAGATGATACGGAAAGATTGCTTGATGTTCATTATCAGTTATGATTAATTGAATAATTGAAGGATTACAAAATCAACGATTCAATGATTCAACAATATTAAAACATTTTATTCTCTAACACCGTCTTTCCGTCGAGCATACGAACAATACGGTGTGCGTAGCGTGCGTCGTGTTCGCTGTGGGTCACCATCACGATGGTTGTCCCGGCTTCGTTCAGTCCGGTAAGCAACTCCATTACTTCCTGGCCATTGCGACTATCGAGGTTACCAGTCGGTTCGTCGGCAAGAATCAGCTTGGGACTGTTCACCACTGCACGCGCCACGGCCACACGCTGCTGCTGCCCACCCGATAGTTGCGACGGGAAATGGTTGCGACGATGCATCATCTGCACTTTCTCAAGCGCGGCTTCGGTAATTTCCTTGCGGTTGGCGGCTTTTACCTTGTTGTATACCAACGGCAACTCCACGTTTTCGAACACAGTGAGTTCGTCAATCAGGTTAAAGCTCTGGAAAACGAAACCAATGTTGCGCTTACGAAGATCGCTGCATTGGTTTTCGCTAAACTTAGCCACTTCGATACTGTTGAACAAGAAACTACCAGAATTGGGTTTGTCCAGCATGCCGAGGATGTTCAGCAACGTAGATTTGCCACAGCCCGACGGCCCCATGATGGCTACAAACTCATGCTCGGCAATGTCGAGCGACATCTTGTTCAATGCTACCGTTTCTACTTCTTCCGTACGGTAAATTTTTTCCAGGTCGGTGATCTTGATCATATCAGTTATGAATTATGAATGATTGAATAATAGAGTCAATTGTGAATTATGAATGATTGAATAATTGAATCAGTTATGAATGATGAATGATTGAATAATTGATTCAGTAATTCAATTATTCGTAATTCATACTTGCTTATTGTTATATGTTTTTCTTGCTGATACTATAATTTTTACTATCTCTTCGCTTTCATGGAGTAAGTCTTTCAATAGAGGTGCTTTTACAATGTTGGATTCTATCAACAATTCGATCCAAAACATGGTTTCATCAGCCTCTTCAATAACAATACTTAATTTACTGTAGAACTCTTTGGATGAACGCGCCCTACACGCAGCCCTGTAATTTGCACCAACTGATGTTGCCGAACGCAACAACTGTTTTCCTATGATATTGGCTTCATCTGTTTTCGGTAAAGCCTGAAAAAGCTTTATAACCCTCAAAGCAAACTGTTTGGTGTGTTGCTGCATGGTTGCCCTAAAATCGAAATTTTTATCCATCAAATACATATTATGAGTTACGATTGATTGAATGATTGATTCAGTTATTCAATTATTCATAATTGTCTATTCAAGGCTTATGCCAAAAATACAATATGTTACTTTTCATACATTTACGAATAAACGTTCGCATAAAAGTGTACGGTTTCGATACAGTTTGTGTACGCTTCCGAACAGTTAGGTTAGTGACAGGTGACGAGTGACAAGTTACGAGTGACAAGTTACAAAATATTATAGAATCGAACTGGTAAGTTTTCACTCTCACCTCTCACCTCTTATCTCTTCACTCCACAAACAGGTGATGCAGGTATGCATTGGGATGGTTGAGAAAATTTTTTGTCAGTTCGAAGTGTTCCATGTCTTCCAGTTTGCTTTCCGTCAAAGGGCTGTTGTCCATGTTGTAGATCCGGGCATTGGGGAAGGTCATCAGGATAGGCGAATGCGTTACGATGATAAATTGCGACTGACGGCAATATTTGTTGAGGTATGACAGGAATACCATCTGGTTCTTGGGTGACAGTCCGGCTTCGGGTTCGTCCATGAGGTACAGGCCCGGCCAGTTGAACCGGTGCTGTATCATCGAACGGAAAGCCTCGCCGTGTGACTGTTGGTTCAAAGATTTGCCCCCATACGAACGATATACCTTATGTACCTCGGAGAAACGGCCGCCGGCCATATCATCAATCTCTTTCATTTCGTTGTACATCTCGTCCAAATCGGAAGCATAGTTGAAAAAACTTTCGGCCCGCAGGAAAAAACCATTACCGGGTTCCGAGCGCCATTCTAATTGAAGGTTTTGCGAAAGGTCGCTGTCAGCATCCTGTTTGCGCGAATTAGCCGGACCGCTCATGACATCAAATCCACACATAACGGCCAACGTTTCGATCAATGTCGACTTTCCCGAACCGTTTTCCCCAACAAGGAAAATGACATCGGCATCCATCTTCATACGCTTCAAACCTGCAAAAGCCGACAAATCAATAGCCCAACCCCGCGGCGAAGGATTAAATTGTATTTCTTTGAGGTAGATCAATTTTCAACTACAACTAAATGCATGACAAATATAATCATTTTTCTAAAGTAAATTTATGATTGATTTAACACACTATTTTCAAGACCGTAAGACATGTAAGATAGTAAGACATGTAAGATTTCACATTTTTTACGATCTTACATGTCTTACTATCTTACGGTCTTTTTATTCCGCCTTCAGGCTCTTCACCGGGTTGGCCATTGCAGCCTTTATAGCTTGTATACTCACCGTAAGCAATGTCAGTACGATAGTGATCAATGCTGCTATGGCAAACATCCACCAACCAAGGGAGATACGGTAGGCAAAACCCTGCAACATGCCATCCAACCAATAGTAAGCCAACGGAAAAGCGATCAACAGGGCAATACCGACCAAGACGAGAAATTCGCGGGAAAGCATCATGACAATGTCCATTATACTGGCACCAAGAACTTTCCGGATCCCTATTTCCTTGAATTTTGTTTCGGCCGTATAGGTAATCAAGCCCAAAAGCCCAAGGCACGAAAGGAAAACGGCAATGATGGAAAAAATACCGAATAAAAGCCCTGTGCGAACATCCTCGCGATACTGGCGGTCGAATGTTTCATCCAAAAACGTGTAATTGAAAGAATATGAAGTATTGTATTTATTCCATTCACTTTCGACGGCAGCAATAGCCTGTTTTGCTTTGCCCGAAGTGGTCCGTACATAAAGCGTATACCGTCCCTCGGCCGATTGGTAATATATAACCATCGGGGTAATCTTTTGATGAAGGTTTGTAAAGTGAAAATCCTTGACTACGCCAATAATCTTTGCACGTCCCTCCTGCCCGACCCATTTACCGACAGGATCTTTGATACCCATTGCCTGGATAGCAGCTTCATTTAATATAAATTGCGGTTCATTAATGGATGTTATTCCTGTTCCTTCGGTCAACGGAATGCCCATCACACGCAAAAAAGAAGTATCTCCCCGTTCCTGAATCAGTGATACCTGGCCGTCGCCTGTTTTTCCTTCCCAATTGCCAAACATGGTACTTGAGCCGACTTGCGTGATGTTTTCGCTTCCATAAGTGACTCCCATGATTGCGTCCTGCTGCAACAACTCCGATTTGATGGCATCAAAATGTGCCGCCATTTCATAAAGTTTACAGGTTAATACCTGTTCCTTATCGAATCCAAGGTCTTTCTGACGGATGTAATTCATCTGCGCTCCCAGCACAATGGTTCCTACAATCAATGCGGCCGAAGAAACAAACTGCAATACTACCAAAACCCTTCTGAAAACAACACTTCCCTTTTTCACACTCAACCCTTGGATCATGCCCAGTGGCCTGAAAGATGCAAGCATCCACGAAGGATACATCCCGGCAAATATGGTCACCAGCAACAACATCCCTCCGTATATCGACCATATTCCCGGATTGAACCAGTTCAGGCTGATTGCTTTCCCGGCCAATTGATTATACGCCGGTAGCAGGAGTATATTCAGCAGAGCCGCAATGATAACGGCTATGACAAACAGTACCACTGCTTCGGCTATCAGTTGTCCAAACAGTCGCGATTTGCGTGCCCCAATCACTTTCCGTAACCCTATTTCGCGATGACGTTTTGATGCACGTGCGGTGACTAAGTTCACATAATTAACACAAGCAATACACAGGATAACGATAGCGATCCATTGGAATATACGAACGGTTTTGATTCCTGCCGGTTCGCCATCAAGGGTGTACAGGTGCAAATTAGCCAACGGTTGAAGTGTAAACGACCGGATTTCTTTCATCATCGTTTGTTTTCCCGTTACAGCTTCTGCCAATTGCTTGACATCAGTACCCGGTTTCAACCGGAGGTATGTAAGAAATTCGCAACCCTGCCAGCCATTGATTGCCTCTAAGTAAAACTGACGTACCCAGTCTGTAGCCCCATTTAAAGCTTGATAAGGGCATATCATTTCGGCATGTGGCACGGAAGTGTTACGCGGCATATCGTTCATCACTCCTGCTACATGAAGATCCTTCCATCCTTCGAAGTTAACGATCCTTCCCACGGGATCTTCGTTGCCAAACAGTTCATGCGCTAAGCTCGCACTGATGACCACATCATTGGGATTACGCAACACGTTGTTTCTTTCACCCCTTACAAGCGGGAAATTGAAAAATGTAAAGAAGCTACTGTCCGACAGCAATATCGGTTTCATTCCCGTTCGTACACCTTCTACCTGCAGGTACCCGGCATCTATCTCCCTGAGCCTGCAATACGATTCCACATCGCTGAAATCCTGCGCAGCCACCGGGCCGAACAAACCCGATGAAAGCCCGAACGACGAAGAGCCATCATCGCTCTTGAAATGAGTAACGGTCATGTATATATCACCGGCATCCTTATGGAAACGGTCGTAACTAAGCTCGTCCTGTATCCACAGTACAATAAAAATGCATGTAGCCAGACTCACCGCTAATCCGGTAATATTAATAATGGAATACAACCCATTACGACGCAGATTACGAAATGTTATTTTCAAATTTCTGATCATGATATTAATCAAATTATTTATGATTGATCTAACGCACTATCTCTGAGTAAGATCGTAAAACATGTAAGATTTCACGCTTTTTACGATCTTACATGTCTTACACGTCTTACGGTCTTATTTAATCACCAGCTCCTGCACATCCCCATAATTCTCATAACTGTTCACCACCACCTGATCGCCGGGTTGCAGGCCTTCGAGTACTTCGTAATAGTCCGGATTCTGCCGTCCGATACGAATATCGGTGCGGAACGCCTTGCTGCCGTCCTTGCTAAGCTTGAATATCCAGTTGCCGCCAGTTTGCTGGTAGAAGCCACCACGCGGGATAATCAACGCCTCGGTTTCGTCGCTCAGCGCGATGCGTATCTGTAACGACTGCCCGCGGCGGATATTGTCGGGAATTTTTCCTTCAAAAAGCATATCCACGGCAAAACGGCCGACAGTTACTTGCGTATATACTTTCTTGATCACCAGTGTATAGATACTGTCGCCACGTTTGTACTGGCCTTCGAGTCCGGCATAGATGCGCGAAATATAGTGTTCGTCTACGTCAACACGTACTTTGAAACCGCTCAGCACGTCCAACTGCCCGATCCTTTCACCCTTGTTCTTGCTTTGACCTATTTCAGCATCGAGCGAAGTCAGTTGGCCGTCTACCGGGGCGCGTACAGTGAGGTCAGCAAATTTGCGACGCATCAGTCCCAACGCATTTTTCGACCCTTCGTACGACTCTTTTTGCTGTTCCATTTGTTGCGCCGAAGCAATTGAGTCCTGTTTCAAAATTTCCAATGCCAACGCCCTCTTTTCCTTCATATATTCATACTTATTTTTGGATTCCAAAAAATCCTGATATGCGATGGTTTTCGAAGTTATCAATTTGCTATTCAAGTCATACACACGCTTGGCTTCTCTCAATTGATTGTCCATATCCACCATTTGCGTCTGCTTGTTAACCGTGTTTTGCCGCGCATTTATCTGTGCAAGTTGCATGTTCATCAGTGTATTATATACGCTGGTTTCTTGATTGACGATATTCAATTCCATATCGGTATTCGCCAATTTCAGGATCGGTTGTCCCTTGACGAGTACGGTACCGTCTTCAACAAAAATCTCTTCCACCCGGCCACCTTCCTGCAAATCAAGATAAATAGTCGATATCGGCTGCACAATGCCCGTTACGGGAATAAACTCGCGGAACGTAGCAGTTTTTGCTTCGGCGATGGTCATCCGTTCAGCGTCCACGTTTAGTTTCGACTTGCCCGAAGTGCTCACGATCACAAATACGATAAGCGCTACCAAGGCGACTACTCCACCGATCATGGCAATTTTTCTGGGTGTCCATTTCTTTTTTTCGATGATACGGTCCATTGTTTGTAATTTTTGATTTTTATTTATCAAAAAGAATCAAGGCGTATGCCAAAAACACATCAATCTAATTAATTGCATGTTACAAATTTAGACATTTTAAAAACTGTTCGTTTTCGTACACTTTTTGTACGGTAACGATACAATGTAATGGAAAATTGAAAACCTTTAACTCGGCGAAGCCAATTTGAAAATTGAAAATAGTTAACTTTGCACAATATCATTCCTAAATTTGTAAAATGATGGAGCCAAAGCCATACAAGGGAAATGACAAAGCCGAAGCCGAAGACAAAGTCTGTGAACCACGTGCCTTATACGGTTCATCCGAATTATACATTGATCCGACAAAACGTTATACTTATGCCGATTATTTGTCATGGGTCGATCCTGTGAGGCGCGAATTAGTTGACGGTTTTGTGAAATTAATGTCCGGACCGAATTATTTACATTCAATTGCTTCCGATAATATCTTCGGAAAAATGTGGTCGTATGTTAAAAAAAGAAAAGGGAAATGTAAAGTCATTCACGCTCCGTTCGATGTACGTTTGCCGAAAAATAAGGAAACTGCCGACGATCAAATCTATACGGTAGTTCAACCTGATATTTGCGTGATATGCGACCCGTCGAAAATCGACGACAAAGGCTGCATCGGTGCGCCCGATATGGTGGTGGAAGTGCAATCGCCCTCTACGGCACGTTACGATCTAGATAAAAAGCTTCATATCTACGAAGAAGCAGGTGTTAAAGAATATTGGGTGGTATATCCCAAAAACGGACTCACTGTTTTTATCTTACAGGACGATGGCACATATGACGATGGCACTCCTTATGGCTTATCCGATAAAGCGCCTGTGCATACCATCAAAGGATTAGAAATTGTATTAAAAGAATTGTTTGAAGATTAATGTTATGAATCTCCGTCAAGCCAATATTCTCGTAATCGACGACGACACCGACGTCCTGACAGCCGCGCGATTGTTACTGAAACCAGAAACCAAAAACGTGGTCACTGACTCCAATCCCGAGAACATACGCCGGTTAGTAACCGGTAACACTTTTGATGTGTTGTTGCTGGACATGAACTTCAATAGTATGCTCAACACGGGTAATGAAGGTTTATTCTGGCTTCGCCAGGTGAAAGAATGGTCGCCCACAACGGCAGTAATCATGATCACTGCTTACGGGCATATCGACCTTGCTGTGCGTGCTTTGAAGGAAGGAGCGGCCGATTTTATTGTCAAGCCATGGCACAATGATAAACTACTCGAAACTATTGCAGAGGCGCTACCTCAGAAAAACAGCAAAAAAACGGTAACAACCGAAGAAAAGAATAAAGTAACCACTCCCGGCATTTTGGGCGAATCGTCAGTGATGCAGGACATTTTTCAAAAAATAAGAAAGATTGCACCTACTGATGCCAATGTATTGATATTAGGCGAAAATGGTACGGGAAAAGACCTGGTAGCCAAAGCTATCCACGACCAATCGTTACGCAAGGATCAACCATTTGTGAAGGTGGACGTGGGCGCACTAACCGACAGTCTGTTCGAAAGCGAACTGTTCGGTCACACCAAAGGTGCGTTTACCGATGCACGCGAAAGCCGTGTGGGACGTTTTGAAGCCGCACAAGGAGGAACGTTGTTCCTCGACGAAATTGGTAACATTTCGCTCGTGCAGCAAGCCAAGCTGTTGACAGCGCTTCAAAACCGTATCATCAGTCGCGTTGGTTCCAATGAGGCCATCCCTATTGACATCCGTCTTATCTGTGCCACCAATGTACCGCTTTATGAATTGGCCGACGATCAACGTTTCCGCAAGGACTTGATATACCGCATCAACACGGTGGAGATCATGATGCCGTTGTTGAGCCAGCGGGGAAGCGATATTGCATTGCTGGCCAACCATTTCACGCGAATCTATGCCGACAAATACCTCAAAAAAGGTGTTACCCTGTCACAATCGGCAATAGATAAGTTGCAAATACACAGTTTTCCCGGAAATGTGCGCGAGTTACAATATATCATCGAACGGGCGGTAATTATGGCCGATTCCAACGAATTGCAGGCGCATGACCTGATCTTTTCCCCGATTGAATCATCAACTCCCGAAACAAAACAAAACCAGAAAGACAGCAATTTGAGTGAAATGGAGAAAAACACTATTTTACGTGTGATCGACAAGCACAATGGCAATATCAGCAAGGCCGCTAAGGAATTGGGATTGACACGCACCGCCCTTTACCGCCGATTGAACAAATACGACATCTAATTGAAGGTTGAAAATTCATAATTCATAACTCATAATTAATATTTAAGCTTTGAACTTTAATTTTGCGGGACGGTTAACACTCCAGGTATTGCTTTTGCTGGCAGCTCTCTGCGGGTTGGCCTATTGTATCAGCATTGAGTGGTGGTATGGTTTATTGTTGATACCTCTGATTTTCTACAAATGCCAACACTTGGTCAATCTCAACAAAAAAGTATTATCAGAATTTGAACAATTAGTGGAAACGGTACGTTACCGGGATTTCTCGCGAAGATTCGATACCCGGCACGGTCCGGCATATCTCCGCAACCTGCACGAGGGCTTTAATGAAATATGCGATACCATCACCACCGTCAACCGCGAAAAGGAAATGCAGTACCAATACCTGCAAAAAATTATCGAATTGGTGGATACCGGAATACTTTCGTACCGTATCGACTCGGGTGAAGTGCTGTGGCTGAATCAATCGCTGAAAAACCTGCTGGGTATCCCTATGCTGAAAAATTTCCACGCCTTGCAGCAACGTAACGAACCGTTGTACGAAAATCTGCAATCGCTTGGCAATGAACGCAGCACTGTAATTCCGGTAGTAAAAGACAACAGCCAGAGCAAAGTACTGATAGCGGCCGGTACATTTAATATGCTGGGAACAGAATATCGCCTACTGGCTTTCCAAAACGTAAATGAAGCATTGGATGAAGCTGAATCGCAGGCATGGCAACGCCTATTGAACGTGATGACACACGAGATCATGAATTCCGTAGCGCCGATCTCGTCATTGGCAGGAACACTTAAAAACCTGTTGGCTAAAACCAAAGACCGGAGTGTTAGTCCCGAAAGCGTTGTCGAAGATATCGAACTGGGTGTTGACACTATTATGCGGCGAAGCGAGGGTTTGCTCACGTTTGCAGAAACTTACCGTAACCTGAGCAAAATCACCGAGCTAAACATTTCTAAAGTACAGGTTAGCAGCTTATTCGGACACATATCGCAACTGATGCTGCCTTCGCTGACGCAAAAAAACATTAATATGGAAGTGATCCTGAAGGACCCATTGATGGATATTGAAGCCGATGCCTCGCTTATTGAACAGGTATTGATCAATTTGATCATCAACGCAGTGGAAGCGGTAAAAGGTCGGCCCGAACCGCATGTCATCCTGTCGGCCGCCCTGAATGCCAATAAACGCCCGATGATCAAAGTGACGGATAATGGCATTGGTATCCCCGATGAAGTGATGGATAAGATTTTTATCCCGTTTTTCAGCACACGAAAGAATGGCAACGGTATCGGGTTGAGTCTCTGTAAACAAATCATGATGTTGCACCATGGCAACATACAAGTACAAACGGTGGTTGGCGAAGGAACCTGTTTCTGTTTGTTGTTTTAAAATTATATGAATATCGGATATTTTGCCCAATGCGTATGGCCTGAACAGTTCGGCATAGCGTCTCGCTATGTCGCAGCTAAAAGCAAGGCTTCGGCCTTGCAAATATGGAAAGCAGGAGCTTTCCTTTTAGCACGACGAAGTCTGGAGACTCCGCCGAACGCTACCTTACAATCAATAGGCATAGCATCCGATCATCATTTAAAATTAAATAATGGTCAGATATAAAATAATTTCGGTCATGTATCAAATCCGTTGCATTGATTATCTTTACGCAAAAAATTAGTTATGGAACATTTATCAGTAATCACGTGTATTTATTGCCAAAGTTCGGATTTGTCCAAAAACGGGCATAGCGAGAACGGCACCCAGCG
>JAVBSH010000276.1:0-6158 GCA_031547085.1 Bacteroidales bacterium | reverse complement strand
GGCAGATTGCATACCTGTTACTCACCCGTGCGCCGGTCGCCACCTCAGATTGCTCCTTGTGCTGCCCCTCGACTTGCATGTGTTAAGCCTGCCGCTAGCGTTCATCCTGAGCCAGGATCAAACTCTTCTTTGTAAAAAGTTTTTTTAATATCTAATTTCCCTTAGATAATCCTAACCCGAATTGACAAGTACATTTTTTTCCCTGTACTACTTTGTCTTCCATTTATGTCTCAAAGAACTATTTTGTCTGTCTTCATTCCCAACCCCTGACCCGTGCCAGATTTTGGAGGCGCAAAGATACTGCTTTTTTTATTCCCGCAAACTTTTTTAGAAAAATTTTTGAAGATTTTTTGGTGCTCTTCTAAACCTTTTCTTTTTCCGCTTCGGCTATATCTATTCACCCTTTCAAAGAACTGCTTTGTTTTTCAAAAGCGGGTGCAAAGGTAAGGGGTATTTTCATTCCTCCAAACTTTTCATGCACTTTTTTTCATCTTTTTCGCAATTATTTTCCTAATATGGTAATAATGAGGTGCAAAAAAATGTAATATTTTTGATGCCACTGTAACTTATTAATTAGTATCTAACCATTCAAATTGAATCATTTTTTGGCACAATATTTAAAAATTAAAAGCAGGGACAATGACCAATTCTTTTATTTTCTGTGCCATAACAATGTATTCCTTGCCGGGTTTAGTCAGATAATATTTGTAAGATTTGGCGACTTTTTTGATGACTCCATGCACGTGCAGTCTCTTTAGCATCCGACTCACTTTCCCTGCATTCAGGTTGAGGACTTTCTGCAGGTGTTTGTTTCTAAATCCGGTTATATTAAACTCACCTCTGAGGATAGCCAGCAACAAGTTGGTGTCTTGCCTGTCAAAGAAGTTGAACCCCTTATAATTCCGATTATTCTCCCTTTTAGGGGCACTTATCTCTTCCAGCCTTTTGCGACCGACTTCCTTGTTGTCGAAAGCTGAGATGAATTCAAGGTATCTCTTGTTGGCGGCCTGCATGATCCCGGCAAGAATGCCCAGGCTGTAAATATTCTTCTTGAGTGGTGCGTTTTCATTGGACGTTGTCCCGTCACGGTGTACTACCTCCCGGTAGTGTTTGAAAAAACTTATGTCATTGCTTGTTGTCTCTATGCGGAGTATCTTGCTGAACTTGTCATACATCTTGATAGAACTGCTGCCCATGGAGTGTATCACCCGGGTGCCCTCTATGCGGGTGTTGTACCGGTTGCCCGCCTCTCCCAGGTAGCGTGGATCCAGCTTGCGTCCCAGAAAGGTGGCCACATTACCGGGCTTGACCGAGTGAATGGCGGTGGCTGTCAACTCCCCGTAAAATGGACTGCAAGTCTTCCTGTTTCTTGAAGACAATGTCCGTGGCATACTCGGCTTGCATCACACTCCAGTGGTAGCGCAAACCCAGTTTTTTGTATACCGGACAATATTTCCAGGCCAACTCGTCCAGCTTGCGGTGGAGCGTCTCCACACTGAACGCATCGCTCAACTCCTGGGCTTTGCCGGGATTGTCAATACTGTCGAAGGCGTTGTCGATCATCGTATATTGGATGCCTGCTTTACACAACTCACTGGCCAGCATGTTGTGCCCGTTGAGGTAAACTTGAAGCCGACAGGGAAGCCAAGTCGGTATCCGGACATAACCCAACCCCAAGTCATCGTCAATGAAATAAATGTAGTAGTGCAGGCATTTGCCTGTATCACCCTTCAAAAACGTCTTCCCGCTTGACTTGTCGTGCCACGGCTTGTATGTGCTGCATGACTCCATCGCACTCAGGATGTGAATGATGCCGGGATGAAGGCCGCGTTCTTCCAACTTTTTGGATATGATTTCTTCTTTGCGGACACTCGATTTGCGGACAAACTCAATCTCAAGACAGTTATCTTTGGCAAGTTGCTTGACGTGATTGTTGATCTCGTCCCTGAACGGATCCGCAAAATGAGGATAGTCAAAGATGCGAACTCCCTTATCATACAAATAGCTTGTCATGCCGCGACCATGGGAAAGTTCAGGCAGGTTACCTGTTAATATGAGGCGGTCATAGCATGAAAGAACCATGCTGATCTCTTGGCTGTATCGGGTGGTGAGTGTCTCCATTTGACAAAAGTAATGATTTCACTCTTTGGTTCCGGCTTGTCCGGGTTAGGCCTTCATTATTGATTTCTGTATCCCCAATTTACAATATAACAATCAAATTTTAAATGATTTGCTGGATAAGAAACCATTATTAAAGAGGCGATCAGGTGAAAAACGTCGGCGAAAACAATATATTTGCCGGGTAAATATAGATCACATCATTCACTAAAATTTAAATGAAACCAAGAATAGTTGTCATATTCGGCGGGAAATCAGCCGAACACGAAGTATCATTAAAATCGGCATCCAATATATTTAATGCCATTGACACCCACATTTTTGAACCGACTTTATTAGGTATGGACAAAAACGGAAATTGGCGTTATCATGCCGGTTATGTAGAGCAGAACGTAGACTTAACCAAGCATGATTACTTTTCGGGATCGGTGGAAGTCTTTATCTCTAATTCGGGAGGCCGAACAGCAATAACAGACAAAAAGACCAATCGTATATTGAATGTTTTCGATATCGCTTTTCCTATCATTCACGGGACATTTGGCGAAGATGGAACGTTGCAGGGTTTTCTGAAATTGACAGGAATACCTTTTGTGGGACCTGACGTCCTGGGGTCGGCTGTTGGCATGGATAAAGATGTAACCAAACGGCTGCTGCAGGATGCCGGTATCCCGATTGCGGATTTCTTTGTGTTGCATCAACACACTCCCGACCAGTATTCGTTCGATGAAATAGTTGCCCGGTTGGGTCTGCCCCTCTTTGTGAAACCAGCCAATGCTGGATCATCAGTTGGTGTGAGCAAAGTAACCACTAAGGCGGATTTTGATATTGCTTTGTCGGAAGCATTTAAATTTGATCATAAGATTCTGGTAGAAGAAGCCGTCGTAGGTAAAGAAGTAGAATGCGCGGTTTTGGGTAACGAAATTCCTAAAGCATCTGTTATCGGGGAAATTATCCCGACAAGGGATTTCTATTCCTACCAAGCCAAGTATATTGATGCAGATGGTGCAAGGATGAAAATCCCTGCCGATGTTGACGAAAACATATCCGGGCAAATCAGGGAATTGGCCGTAAAAGCATTCAGGACGATCTGTTGCGAAGGCATGGCGCGGGTTGACTTTTTCCTGCGTCACGACAATACCTTTGTGATCAATGAGATCAATACATTACCAGGATTTACGGAAATCAGCATGTATCCGAAACTTTGGGAACAAACAGGAATATCGTACCAGGATTTGATAACAGAATTGATCAACCTGTCGCTGAAACGGCATGAAAGAGATTCAAGACTATTGATTGAAATATAATAATGATATTTTACTTTGTATCTTCGTGCCTTAGTGGCAAGTATATCAGCCATAAAGGTTCGAAGATAGCATCGAACAAAAGCATTTGAAAATGAAAGAATTTTGGGAATCTAATTTTATAGAAAAACAAACCATGTGGGGATTCGAGCCTTCGGATTCCGCAATCATGACAAAGGATATTTTTGTTAGGGAAAAAGTCAAGGATGTACTGATCCCGGGGATTGGGTACGGCCGGAATGCAAAGATCTTCCTTGACTATGGAATGACTGTAACAGGCATCGAGATTTCGAAAACGGCAATTGACCTGGCACGAACACAAAATAAACTCGACATCCCGATATATCACGGTTCGGTGACCGACATGCCTTTTGACAACAAGCTCTACGACGGAATATTTTGCTATGCGCTCATCCATTTGTTGAATCAGCACGAGCGGAGGAAGCTTATCAAAGACTGTTACAACCAGCTAAAACCAGAGAGATATATGATTTTCTCGACTATTTCGAAAAACGATTCCATGTATAGAAAAGGTAAGCAAATAAGTAAGGACAGGTTTGACATACCAAATGGAGCCAAATTGTTCTTCTACGATCCGGACTCCATCAAACGTGAATTTGGCAACTATGGATTAACAGGCTTCTCAGAGATTGACGAACCGATCAAGTTCAGGAAAGATCATCCTCCAATGAGATTCACAATTGTAATATGCAAAAAATGAGTACATACCAACAAACTGTATACGATTTCATCGACGCTATTAATCAGCATGATGTTTACAGAATTTATTCGCTTATGGCGGAAGATTTCAAATTTATAGATGCTTACGGAGGCGAAGAAACAGGGAAAGATCACATGAAGAAAAGCTGGATAGGTTACTTTAAGTGGTTTCCCGATTACAAAATTGAAATAGTCGATATATTTACTAATGAAAACATGTATGCGATTTTAGGCTTTGCAAGTGGAACTTATCAAAATACAGAAAGCCATTGGCGGCTTCCAGCAGCATGGAAGGCCATTGTATGCGACCGTGAAATCAAGTTATGGCAAGTGTATTGCGATTCCAAAATACCGTTTGAAATCATTGAAAAAAATAAATAACGAATATGTTGTTCGTATTTGTCGGAATCTTCAGAGAATGAACAAGGTTAACCAGAATAAAGATCACAATGCCCCAACAAACATTGTAAACAGGTGAAAAAGCCGGAAAAGATTTGTGAATTTGTTAAAGATCATTTGTATTTTCCAACGAAAATCATAGATTTGTAAGTTGTCATAATCACATATTTAACCATAATATCATGATAAAGAAAAGTTTATTCAGTTTGTTTATATTTATGATTTGTATCTCTTTATTTGCACAGAACAGTGGCAGTGAGGGATATACACTTACAGTAGTAAAAGAGGTGAAAGCCACACCAGTGAAAAATCAGGCCAGTTCGGGTACTTGCTGGGCGTATTCTGGCTTATCGTTCCTCGAAAGTGAACTGCTGCGCAAGGGAAAACCGGAATATGACCTGTCCGAGATGTGGATCGTTCGCCATACCTATCCTGCCAAAGCCGAAAAGTACATGCGTTTGCACGAAAATATAAACTTTGCAGGTGGTGGTTCGTTCGAAGATGTATTCTGGGTAATGCGCAATTATGGCATGGTACCTCAGGATGCCTACCAAGGTCTGAATTACGGCGAAGATAAGAATGTGCATGGCGAATTAGATGCTGCTACCAAGGCTTATACCGATGCTATATTGAAAACTGCCGAAAAGTCAGGAGCTACCGGGCTTAGTACAGCATGGATGGATGGTTTCGAAGGTATTATGGATGCATACCTCGGTAAACGTCCCGAAAAGTTCAACTACAATGGCAAGGAATATACCCCGCAAAGTTTCATGCAGTCATTAGGTCTGAATATGGATGATTATGTGTCGATCACCTCGTACACGCACCATCCTTTCTACGAACCCTTTATCCTCGAGATACCCGACAACTGGATTTGGGGTTCATCCTACAATGTGCCGATGAACGAAATGCTTGAGATAACCAACAATGCGCTCAACAATGGTTATTCGGTGCTTTGGGGCTCTGACGTAAGCGAAAAAGGCTTTGCTTACCGTAAAGGCGTGGCTGTGGTGCCGGTAATAAAAGCCGATGAAATGTCGGATTCAGACAAGGCTCACTGGATAGGCGTGTCGGACAGGGATCGCGAATCGCAAATCATGAAATTAGATAAGCCGGTGACGGAAAGACAGATCACGCAGGAAATGCGCCAAATAGCTTTCGACAATTTCCAAACAACTGACGACCACGGGATGCACATCACCGGCATTGCCAAAGATCAGAATGGTAAAACGTTCTATAAGGTGAAAAATTCGTGGGGTACTGACGATAGCAAATACAACGGGTATTTTTATGCTTCGGAATCGTTTTTCCTGTATAAAACCATGAATATCATGGTACATAAGAGTTCGATACCGAAGAATATAGCCAATAAGTTGGGGATAAAGTAAAGCCCCACCCTTGCCCCCTCCCCCAAATGGGGGAGGGGTATCGCGCTACTCACAATTACCTCTTACCCACTTTACCCAATTCGGGTAATATTATTACTCAAACTATGCCCCCTCTCCTACCCTATTCAAAATAATGATCTACATTTCAATTATTTAAAATATGGTAACCGAGTTATTGTCAGGGTTGTAATGATTTACCCTTCTTTTTTTGCGATCTTGTCCACCACAACGG
>JAVBSH010000030.1:0-16239 GCA_031547085.1 Bacteroidales bacterium | reverse complement strand
GGGTACGCCCTCCGGAGGGAGTACCCGATGGGTCAGCGATTGGTATGGTTACCTTTCGTTCCATCATCTTCCTACAAGCTTGCGGAAGCATTGCTGTCCTCCGCTACGTAGCACACCGTAGCCGATAGGCGGAGTGCGTTACAAATCGTCAAGCCGTTTTTGGTTACTTTTTGCAGCATCAAAAAGTAACGAAGTAAAAGGATTTAGCAACGCAAACATAAACTTGAGCCGCTGGAAACTATGCTGAACGTCTCGATTATTTTTATTTCAAATAAAACCATGTCACCAGGCTACCATGATCCGACGGCCAAAACACGGGATGGTGATCTAATGTTGCACTAAAATATGGAACAAGGCTTTTACCTTTATAGTAAATATAATCGATCCGGCAAGGAATGCAATCCGGCTGTTCTGCTGACGGGTTGATCAGTGGTGACCAAGTATATCCCGGCGATACAAAAACATCAGGATGCAATTGGCGATAGCTATCCTTGAATCCGGTTTCTTCCATGGATATGGATACAGGAAACGGCATGACAATACCATGATGCATTGTCTTATATGTTTCCGACCAGTCCAGGTGGGAATCGGTATTAAAATCCCCCACCATGATTACCGGATTCTTGTCTGCATCTTTTATCCAAGGCTGTATATCCTTTAAAACATTGTTGATTTCGGATACCCTTGTTTTTAACTCTTCCTTTTTATAGGATTCCAAAACTTCCTGTCCTTCAACCAGTCCACAAATATCCGGGTGGGAATGCAACCAGATGTCGAAAAATGTTATTTTTTGGTTGTTCCCTACATTAATGATTGCCCCGCCCGAATTAAATGGTCTGAAAACAGGTATGGTTTTTTCGATCGGGTATCGGCTCAAAATACTGAGATTAGAACTGATCAGGTAGAAATAATAACCCAACGAATCGGCAATAATGGCACCGGAGCCATAAGTCTCTATCAAGCCAATGATATCGGCATTTTCACGTTTCAATACATCAATGGTGCGTTCCACTCCGACGGATTGGCCGAATCGACGTCCGCCGTGCCAGATATTCCAGACCTGAATTTTCAATTTGTCAGGGGTTATGTTATTTCCAACTGTTAGCGGAAAAAATTGCTTGTAACTTTGTTCTACTTCCAGGGAGGTGAGTGGGTAATTCCACAAACGGACTTCGTCAATCCTTCCGTTAAAGGCCATCCATTCACCTCGTGATCCCCAATCGGTATATTCATCGGAGCCTCCGATTGTTGTTCTCAGGGCGCTTTCCAAGGACTTTAACCCTGGGGTGTTGTAAATGGCAACATTCTTTCCATCAAAAAACAATCTTAATTCCTGTCTTTCCTTATCCACTGAAACCGTTATCTGGTGCCACTTGCCATCGTTGATTGCTTGTCTTTGAAACGTTGGTTCGTAATCGAATTGTGTGCGTCCGTCGCTCATATTCCAATACCAGGCTCCGTTTTCCTTAGTGCCTAAAATCCAACCGGACGATTTTTTATCGTTATTCTTTTTGTTGCTCATCACAGGAGTGCCTTGGGATGCAAGCCTCTCCGTCTGCAACCAAACTTGCAGGGTAAAGGAAGAAATAGAATCGTAGGAGGGATTTTGTGTCTTTTCGAGGAAAACCGGAATCCGGAAAGGGATTTTGGTCGACAAATCCAGTGCATTGCCCTTTAACCCCGGACAATAGGAAGGTTGATGTATGAGTTGAAGGCTTGCCGAACCTGATATTGCCTCTATTCCTTTTTGGATTGCACTGGCAGGCGGGGTATCAAACGATTCATAAAAAATTGTTTTTTTATTATTGTTGCCACCTTTGGCACTGAGGAATAAACTTGCGACTAATAAGATAAAAATGAATTTCATATTATACTGTTATCGTTTGGAATTTGAACCGACCTGATGTCTACCAGAATTTTTCAGATACTGATATCTTTTGCTATAACCTGATAACCTTTGGCATTAGGATGTAATCCATCCCGGAAAAACGATTCATCTATTTTTCCCGACTTATCGAGTAATCTATTGCCGGGATCTGCGAACACACATCCTTTTTCAAGGATAACCTTCTTGATTTTCCGGTTAAGAAACAATATCCGTTGTTCATCATTACGCCGGGGCAGAATGCCAATTACTTTAATGGTCGCACCGGGTCTTCTTTCTTTAATGGCAGAAACGAGGAAATCGAGTCCCTCCACAATATCATCATCCGTATTGGTGCCAAGATTGTTGGTTCCTATCATGACTGTGATTTTACGAATAGATAGACAATCTATTTCACCGTGATAGACACGCCACAATACATTTTCGATACGATCCCAGCCAAATCCCAAATTGTGATAACCGGCCGGAGCCATTACCTGTTCCCAGCTATCGGCGCCGGATTTGATTGGGCCGTCCGGTTTGCCTCCCCAGTAATGTGTAATGGAGTTACCAATGATGACCGCTTTGGGTGGTTCCTTTTTATTCAAGTCAATGATGGCGTTATGGCGTTTCATCCATTCATAAGTGCCCGGTTCCCGTCTTTGTGTCACTGGAATAGTGGTAGATACCTTACCCCTGAATTCTTTCAGTATTTTCCTGATCACCGCTTCCACTGCAGATGCTTGTTGCTGCATCCCCAGATCGGAAAGATGAACGTTATCAACGCTACCGTCCCGTGAAATACCAAGCGCATCACGCGAAAGGTAATACAGGTCTTTGATCCCATCCTGAACCAATGTTTCGTATGCTTTTTGCGAAGCCTGATTAACGCGTGCCAAATCGTTGTTACTTATTGTATTGGTTTCGGCATTGAAACATCCGGCGTGTTCCAACAGCAGAATAGGGGTTGTACGCTTTGTACGCAACTGTTTTACACCATCAATTACCAAACGGCATACTTCATCTTCACTCCGACCGGACAGGTTGGGCAGACAGTCCAGTATATAAACACTTGCATCGATCTCGTTGATCAGGTCAATCACAGGCTTTTCCAATCGGCCATTACCCGAAAACCCCAGATTCACCAGGGGATGATCTACCGCCCGCTGCAATATGGTAGACCACGCCATCGCCGGCCGGGATGCACAGGCGCCTTGAGTTATGGATGTTCCATACAGTACAACAGGCCTGTCCTGCAACACCGGTATAAATTCAAATGAAGCCGCTTCCGGGACGCCTATCTCCAGCCACTCCACCTGATTGTATAATGGAAGGTAAAGCCTGTATTCATATCCGTAATCATGATGCCTGTCCTTGGGTATGTTTTGGTAATGATAGGTGATCGTATCCTTGAATGAATACTTCCCGAAATTAAAATTCCATCTGCCATCGCTATCAATGCTGTACAAGTCAACCCCCGACACGCCGGTAGCAGGCATGTGAGGCATGCTGTATGAACCGTTTACTTTATACCGGATCAGTATTTCGGGAGCATTACTGTAAAAATAAACGGCCAATCCTGCCGAGTTGTTCGATAACCTCCATACTTCAGGCCGAACGATCGTTTTTGCCCTGTCCGGCAACCGGTTATAGGTATCCCCTATTTCATCTGTCCACGCTTGATTCTGGATAACTTTGAATCCTGCTTTTTGCGGATTATTCCATTTCCATTGCGCCTGAACGGGAAAAAACAGAATACCGGAAATAAAGATAAACGCAATGACTAAATATGCCTTTGTAAAACGGGGTAAAAAGATTACAGAATTCATGTGGATGATACCGATTTTATGATGAATATATGAATGATCTACAACTACATGACATAGAAGCAATAATATATTCCCAGGATATGGTTCACAAATGTCTTTTTCAGGTAATATTCATTCATATAGTACAGGTTTAGCGAGTTTTTATGGTTGATGTAACAGGTTGTTCCCACCATATACCTGTTTTTATATGAACATATTTCCTTGTCTTTCAAATTGTAGTATAACTCAACAGACGCATGAGGCTCAAATTTCTTCATTTTGTACCTGATCCTGACTCTGTCTCTTATTCCCCAATTTGGATGATCGAAAGATTTAAAATCATTCAACAAAGATAATCTATTTTCAAATTTAAAAAAACGAACCTGTATTGTCGATTCGTTTTGCAACAACAGGCGATGTTCCAGAGAAGCGCCTTCTTTGGTGTTGCATACGAACGATTCATAACCTATACTTGGCTTGAGTAATGGAAAAAACCTATACCTGCCGTATATGGCGGCACTTAGCAGGTCGATCTTTCTGATGTTCCCTTTAGTGCGTAATTCCAGACTTCCTGTAAAATCCCACTTGCCGGGACTAATGACCATATCGGCAGTGAACCAACCCGACAAATCGGATTTTTCCTGCGAAAAAGCATGGAAAAACAAAATTTCCATGATGATACACATGAATATTTTGGGAATGTGTGCCAAGTGATGTTTTTGTCATTATTCGGCTTTCACCCAAACGGGCAGCATGTTGTTTTTACCCCTCAAACTGAATTTATAGAATTTGGATTCCTGACCGGAACCATCGAATACAAATGTTCTTTGACTTGCTTTTACCGTACCGATCTTTTCCCATTCGTCTTTCTGTCCGTCCTTAAAATTGTTGGTAGCAGACAAGTAAATGTCAACCGGGGAATTGTCATAATGATCCCATGTGATCTTAACCTGATTGCCATTTTTTTCAGCTTTTACATTCGCAATACTCAATTTACCGATAAAAGGCGTTCCTTCCTGCTCATATTGTAAATCTTTGGGGATGGAAAAATCCATGAACCGGGAGATGGAAGTGACGATATCCGTTATTGCTGGTTGATCCTGCATAAAATAAGCATTGGGTTTCACATTGGTACTGATCCATGTGGTGCGTTCCCGCTCCGATTGTCCCCCGTGCCCTTTCCCATTGGAAGCCGTCCGTCCATGGTCGGTTGTAACCACCATCATCCACTCTTCGCCATGTTGTTTTTCCCGGTATTTTACAGCTTCCCAAATCCGGGCAACTTGCTTGTCGGCCAAACTGGTATACTGGTCGAAGAAAGGACTATCGCCAAACTCATGCCCGGCACAATCCATAAACCACAAGTACACCCACATCACATCGGGCGATTCATTCCTGATACAGTTGGCAGCGGCTTCGGATATTTTTTCATCTATTTTGAAAATCTGCAATGAATGTTCCTCATCCGGATAGTTTTTCTTATCCAGTTCAAGACCATCCAATGCATCATCCATTTTAATATTGCCCGCTTCGGCCTTGCCTTCGCCTATGAGTTTAGTACGGTTATCCTCCCAGGAAGAAAAAACAGCCGTGGTATAATTCTTTTTTTGATTTTTTGCGATACGGAAGATATTCCAATAATGATAGTTCGGGTTGGAAACATCATTCCCCCAGACATTGTGTTTGTTGACCCAGGTTGAAGTCAACAAGGAGTTGTAACACACAGCCGAAACAGTAGGCGTTTGCGTAGGACCGTTGATTTCTCCTCCCATATATGCCCGAGAATAACCTCCCCTTGCAGATATTTCGTCAATGGCCGGAGTCGAAACCCGTTCAATAACATCGGCCGGCACACCGTCAATGATAATGAATACCGATTTGCGTTTTTTTCCGTAACTGTCGACAGCAAAAATACTGCAAATCAACATGGTGATTAAAAGAACTCTGATTGTTTTCATTCGAAGAAACGTTTTTAAGGTTAATTAATGTTTACTGGCCAAACGGTTCGGTGTAACATTTCACTACGTAGTCTGTTTTATCCGGACAGGCTGAGCCTGTCTAAATAGATTCGACTGAGGCAGAGCCTCAGCCGAACACTTAAGTAAACGATATTGGAATCACAAAAGTCCGGAATCTATTTTAATTGAAACGTACTCAAAACCGCCCTGTGATCCGAAGGATAATGATCAAAACCGATATCACTGAAAGAACTTTTTTCACCAATGATGATCGAACTTTTTACTTTCATTTTACCCCAATAAAGTACAAAGTCAATACGATCCATCACTTCGGCAACACCTTCTTTCGGCGGAATCGAAGTCCATGTGTGTCCGGGTTTCTTTACCTCATTGGGGTAGACTACACGATACGAGTCATTCATTCCTACCTGTTCATGGAAAGCCTTGGTTGCCGGCCACACTACGGCCATTTTGCAGATGCCGGCTTTTGCTGCACGGGTTGTCCAATCAAGATACGAAGGCTCGTTGAAGTCGCCGGTCAGGAACACCGGGTACCCTTCTTTTTTCACTTCGTTGATATCGGCGATGACTGCTTCTACTTCTTTCCTGCGCGATTTCCACGCAGAAGCAACTGCTTCTTCTGCCGTTTGGAGCAGGGGAGCACCGCAATACTCTATGCCATTAAGTTGATATGGTTCATAAGGACAATACATTAAATGAACATTGAATATCCAGACGAATTGTTTTTCGTCAACTTTAATTTTTACACCCTTCCCATTGGCCGATGTATCCACGATAGCGTATTTACTGATAACGGCACGGTCGGCATCCTGTGCGTAAGAATACCAGCCCAGACTGTCGGCAATGTATACCGATGTGTTCATTTCTTTGCGGGTCGACTCCTGTACACCGATGATGTCCACACCACTCTCTTTCATCACCTGGGCAGTAGCAGGAATAGACTTGCCTCCGCCAACCCAGATATTGAAACTCATTACCCGTATCTCCCTTGGCGCCGAACTTGGTTCAACAGCACAGCACGGGAAACAAACCAACCATAAAAATATGAAAAATAAGTATTTCATTACGATAATTTTAATCGGAACACACAAGGCAAACATACTTCATGTGTTCCGAATCATGAAATTTATTTTGGAAATTCCCGGTTGTACATCCTTTCATGTGTCCACCAACCGGCCCAGGCTGAATACAAGTATTCAATAGTCAATTCATTCTTTACAAGATTATAAACATTTAAATCCTGGGATGTCGCATAAGAACCTTGTTGTATGTGTATCGCCTTCGTGTTTACATCTATTGTAATATATTGAACATCGGCCGAAACACTTGTTTTTCCTGATTCCTCGCTACTGGAATATGTTCTGAACAGGTAACCTGTTTCCCAAGTATTGGTGCCTGTCCTTTTGATATAACGCTTTGCTCCGGCCGGGTAGCTACCTGCTCCTTCGCCACATTTTTCCAATCTTGCCACAGTATACCATCCTGCTAAATCTTCTACCTTATATATAAACAGTACACGGTTTTTAGTTTCATCGATCAAATCGGCCGATACGCTTTTTATTTTTAAAGGAATAGCGTAGAAGCCTCGGTCGTTCAACACGGTTGTCAATATTTCAAAGGAGAGGTTTTGATAATCCTTGGTGCCTGTATAAACCATTTCGGAAGAGAGTGTATAGGCATCCTCAGGCATCAACGATACTTGCTCGACATGCGTTGCATTATATTCTTCCAACAGCGAATGATCAAGCTCGAAAGATATGGTTACTTCTTCATCTTCGTTGAATTCATCACTACCCACTAAATTCGAAGAGGTAATTCTATCGCTACTTCTGAGATAATATGGTACCCAAGTCGGTATGAATGTTTCTTTGAACTGGAAAATGACTAATTTTTTAGCCTTGGCTTTTACTGAAGTTCTATCGCCTGCTTCATTTTCGTAATCAAATGATTGTGCAGCGAATGTGTATTCACCATCCGAAGACAACAGGTTTTCAAAGGTGTATGACGTAACACCTTTTTCCATCCTTTTTTCGGCTACTTTGCTGCCATCACCTTTGGTACAAGATAATACCACATGACCGAAATTTGCCTGCTGGGGTTCAGCCCAGGAAAGAGTGACTTTTCGCGGACCTTCTGTCGCCGACAGGTTGAGCACCTGTGGAATCGTAGCATAATACTTTTGCGCCTGCCTGATGATCAGTTGTTGATTCCGCTCACCCTGAATTACTTGTATGGTGACATTGCGATTCGTGATCAACAGGTTTTCTTCTACAGAAACAACAATTGACTGGTTTTCACCGTCTTTTTTGACTTCGAACTTGCACCATCCGTCATTTTCAGTAACAAACGATACGGAAATATTGTCACTGTTTCCCAATATGTCCACCGACTCTGAGCCTTTCGCATTGGTAAAACTCAATGCTGTTTTGGAAAGTGTAAACAATTGCTCACCGTCTTTTTGGTCATTATCTTTATTGCAGGCCGTCAACGCTCCGAACAACAATAATAAATACAAATATGTCGCTTTCATATATTTGAATATTAAATTTTATTTAACCCGTTTCAAGGTTTCAGTGATATAAATCCACTGATCCCCGGCTTTCAGTTTGTACCGGTAATTCAAGTAGAAAGTTTCATTCTTATCACTATACCGGTTATTTTCCAATTGTTCCACGATAATATTCTTATAAGGTCTCAAACGCACGGTATTATCATCATCAATGATGATCAGGAGGGTCTGATTTTCAATATCCTCTATTTTTTTGCTGGACAACTGATTTTCCGGGAACATTCGCACCCTGTTCCTACTGATAGGTGTTAGCACTTTGGTGGCAGTGATCGGCGAAAGAATGCCTCCCTCTTCCTGCCTGGACCCTTTCATCGAATAAGAACTTTTACCTGATTCTGTATACTTATTCTTTAACTCAATCTGGTACAAAACATTTTCCTTATCCGTATTGATAGTATAATCCGAGGACGATTTGATCCTGAGTGGAACTATATAGGTAGTGTCGGGTGAAAGACCGTTCGCATCCACTTCAATCGGGAAAAATGTGGTAGCATTAGGTTCTCCCTTGTGTAACACGATATCGTATGAGGGCAATACATACCTTGATGCGTCCAGCAATTTGGCATATTTATCGTATTCCAGATCGAAATTACGATAGTTGTATGCATCCAGAAAATCGACATCCAACTCAAGTGCTACTTTCACATCCTTGTCTAAGGGTTGTGTTCCTCCGCTTCCCACAGTCAGGTATCCTCTTGTTAAAGAATCATTCACCGCGTGGGAATATTTGAAAATATTATTGTCGGAACTCAACAGGTAAATCACCTTTTGGTATTGTTCTTCCTCCAGGAATTTTCTTTCGCAGGATGTGGCAATGAGCAATAATACAAGTACATATAATATGGTTTTCATATTCTTCTTAATTTTATGAAATAATATGGTTTTTAATTTTCCCATCCCGGATTTTGATCTATGGTCGGAACTCGTTTTATTTCCTGCCTTTCAATAGGAAGGTATATCATCTTGGGTAAAAAGATACGGTTTCGTACTGTAGAATAATTGCAGATTACGCGGTTGTAATATCCGCCTTTTTCCGTTTTTTCGGTATCCATCCCCATGATAGGGTTCGATTCCACCTCAGCCACAATACCCCACCGGCGAACGTCATGATAACGCAATCCTTCGTGGAGAAACTCAATCATACGCTCGGTTTTCAACGCTTCGAAAAATGCTCCGGACGTGGCCAGTTCTTCGTTAGTCAATCCGGGTAATCCAGCCCTGTGGCGAACCTGGTTGAATGCAGCAGCCATTTGCTCGGTATCCCTACTATACGAATGTGCATTACCTTCCGCATCGGTTATCGTATGCGTTTGAGTCAGGTTATTCAGACATTCGGCATACATCAGCAGAATGTCGGCATAGCGGACCATAATGAACGGCTTGTCTAATACCGAAGCGTTTGCTCCCGCCCAGGCATCTTCGTTGTGTACATACTTCTTGGGAGCGTATCCCGTGATCGGGTAATTCCTGATATCTCCTTGGGTAGCAGCGCTTTTTCCGCTATTCTGGTCTGCTCCGTACCGTATTTCTTGCAAATACTTTCCATTATCGGTAGTCGAGGTCATCGGCCACAAACATCCACTAAACCCAATACAGGCATAAAAACGCATTTCCCTGTTCACATACATATTACTTACATTAGTCCGCAGTTCGTATCCTGAGAACGCTTTGGAACTATTCGTAAACCCAGCTTCGATATATGGATATTCGCTGCTGGAACTGTTGATTGCCCGCCCGTCGACCATCCGGTAACCATCGATGACATGCTGTGGGATACTATAACAGTTCCATCCTCCGAATGCAGAAGGAAAATATAATTTTGTCGCAGTCCTAACAGCAGTTGAATTCCGGCCGAAAATTATTTCTTCATTTTTAAAAGCGATGGCTTCGCCGTTAAACATTTCGGCGTACGATTTAAGCGGATCAATTCCTGCTGCACCTTCCGGATATGGCTTCAAATAATCGGGATCGTAAGTTACATTGGTAGGAAGTTGGGGTGTTGTGTTGGTTGCCTCCACCGTATACAATTTATATACACCCAAATCCATCACCCGTTTGCAGGCAGCAGCAGCTACCGCCCATTTTTGTTCATCGTATACCTGAGGGATATAATGCATCTGGTCCGACTTGCGTTTAAAATTCGAAAAATATGTCCGGGAAGCACTTCCCCCGTTGAACAAGGGGCTGGCAGCGTATACGCGGAGCCGGGCAATCAATCCATAAGCGGCACCCCGTGTAGGGCGTCCGAAGAAATTGATAGGCACATTCGAAGGGATATAGTCTGCTGCAGTTTCTAACTCCTGGCAGATATATTCCACGCATTCCTCATAGGTAGACCGTTCTATGGTATATGCATCCGATTCCAGACTGGTGTCGATAATCCTGTCGCCAACCAGTACCGGCGGCCCGTACAACAACAAAAGATGATAGTATGCATACCCACGCAGAAAATGTGCGTATCCTACCAATTCCCTTTTTTCGCTGGCCGATATCGTTTTGCATTCATCAATTCTGGTAAGCACTGTATTGGCTTTCCGGATCACCATATACATATTCGGCCAGATATTCATACTGCCCATATTGTCGGCAGTTATTGCATTGATCGGTAACTTTTGCCCATAATAACTGTTTTCCCACATGGTAAAACCTTCATCACTACCCAGTACGCCCGGACAGTATGAGTATTCAAAGATATTACCTTCATCGGGTAACAATGCTGCTGTTCCCCACAAAAATTTTTCAAGGTACACCTTGTTGTGGAAAACGGAATCCATTTGCATGGTATCCTCAAAATAATCGGACACATCGAGAAAATCACACGAGGTAGCCAACAGGATACAAGCAATAGGTATTAAAAAAAGTTTTTGTATTTTTTTCATGACATTCATTATTTAAAAATTGACATAAACCTGGAAAGTAAATCTCATTGGAATAGGATAAGCCTTCCCATTTTTATTGGCTAATTCGGGATCCCATATTTTAACCTTATCCCATACGGCTAAATTGTATCCTATCAGTTGCAGATCTATCGAACTTACTCCGATCGCATTTTTTAGGAAATCGTTTCTCAGGTTATAGTTCAGTGATACTTCCTGTAATCTCAGATAGCGGCTGTTAGCCAACCAGAATGTGGAATATCTGTCATTGTTTTCATTTCTTCCATACGAGAGGCGGGGAAATTTAACATCCTGTCTTTCCGTTTCCGGATTGCCCGAATACCATGCCGGGGTCCACCTGTTTTTCTGGTCGGCAACTATTGTCAGGACATTACCTGTAGTTTCCCCATAAAAAGGTGTATAGCCGTAATTTTCTTTGTTCATGAAAAAATGCGAATTACCGGTTCCTTTGAAAAGGATACCCAATGCAAAATTCTTGTATCTGAGCTCGCCACCAAAACCATACATCAATCTGGGATACTTGTCGGAATATGCCAATGGCACCATATCGTCATCGGTTATTTTTCCGTCGCCATTCACATCCTTGTATTTGATATCGCCCGGCAGTACTGTTCCGAACTGGGTCGGGCTGTTTTTTACGTCTTGTTCATCTTTAAACAGCCCTAAAGCCATATATCCCCTGAGTACTTCGTTCGGTTTATTTTCATACGACAGGTAATCGTATTTTTGATAGGGTTGCTCCCAATGTTTGATTTTATTGTCAGTATAAGTATAATTACCCCGCAATGTGAAGGAAAAGTCTTTTCCGAGATTCTGGGAAAAGGTAACATTACCGTCTGAGCCAAAACTCCTCATGGAACCGACATTACTGTATGGCATGGTAATTGCGCCTACATAACTTGGTAATTGTGTCCTTTTCTGAAAAATTCCGTCGCGATTGTCGTTAAAAAAGTCTACAACAAATGACAATCGTTGTTGCAGAAATTTCGCCTCTATCCCTACGTCTGCTTTCGTTGCTTTTTCCCATACTAAATTATCAGCTCCGACAACAGTTTCGATCAAGCCGCGACCGCCCCATCCGCCTGCTGCATTCGAATTGATAATGGTCAGGTAAGGAAACCTGTCATCCGAAATTCGGTCGTTACCTACCTGCCCGTATGAAGCCCTGATTTTCAGGTAATCGAGCCAACTGAATTTCTCCTTCATGAAAGAGTAGCTGGTAGGTATCCAGCCAACAGCAACAGCCGGGAAGAAACCAAATTGTTCCCCTTTTTTGAAGTTTTCCGAACCGGTGTAACCGAAATTAAAATCAATCATATAAGTGTCCTGGTATCCGTAAGTGAGACGCGAAGATATCCCCTGGTATCTTTGGGGTATGGCCAACATACTGGTTAACTTATCCGTTCTTTCCTCGCTGCTCATATAATAATACAATAACCCGCTCACCCGGTGGGAACTGCCAAATACATTCTCATAATTCAGGTTTCCTTCCAAATGGTATTTCCTCCATTGATAATTGTATTTTGGAGGTTGGGAATATTGCATATCGGATCCGTTCACCTTTTTCAGCATGATAAGTTCGCCATTTGCATTACGCCCCGTAGCATTGTATAAATCTAACATCATGTAACGTACTCCATTGGTATATGAACGATTATCGAAAGCTCCCTGTATTTTGAATTTCAACTTCGGGATCAGGAAACTCAAGTCTTGGTTAATAGCTAAGGTGACCATGTTTTTATATTCTTTTTTTGTAGACATCCCTGTATGATTCAACAGAATGTAGGGCGAAATCAGATCGTCCTTGCCGTATGCCGGGTACAGTCCATTTGAATATCTGGTAGGAACAGTAAGCGGCGTTAACTTGGCCTGAGATGACCACAACCAGTCGGTATCAGCCATGCCGGGCTGGTTATAAACGGAGATATACCCGTCCACTCCCAGGTAAGCCGTTGTCGTTTTGGTTACGTTGACATCCAGATTCGAGCGGTAATTATAGGTGTTATATCCCACATTCTTCCTGTATTTACTGGTTGCTTCCTGTTTATAAGCTGCAGTTTCGTTTGACAACCCAAGACTGATGAAATAACGGGCAATGGAACCTCCACCCTGCGCACTCAAATACGCGGTTTCCTGCCACGAGGTGCGTCTTAATATTTCTTTTTGCCAATCAACATCCGGGTATATGTCCGGATCGAGCCCGTACTTAATGATTTCCATTTCCCTTTCGGTATACCTTGGATCCTTGCCCGAAACCACTCTTGCCTCATTAGCAAGCAGCGCATAGTCGTAAGCGTCCAGGTACTCGGGTATTTTATTCAGGTACGACAATGAGACATTGGTACGTGCCGTGATCTTCAACTTTTGGTCTGATCCCCTTTTGGTAGTGACGATCACTACGCCATTGGCGCCACGAACACCGTAAACAGCAGTAGCCGAAGCATCCTTCAATACGGAAAAACTTTCAATATCCGCAGGATCAATCTGGCTAAGTGAACCTTCCAATCCATCAACCAAAACCAAAGCGCCGCTGTTGGCTCCAAAAGTACCGATACCCCTGATCCAGAATTCCGCTATGTTCTTACCCGGTTCGCCGCTGCCTTGCATGGAGATGATACCGGCAACACGTCCTCCCAACATATTGGTGATGGATGTTGCCGGCACTTGCAGTTCATCTACGTTAACACTGGTAATGGCGCCCACTACACTCACTTTGCGCTGCGTACCCATACCAACGACCACCGCTTCTTCCAACATTTTTGCAGAGATGGACATGTGAACTTCCAGGTTGCTTACACTCTTGGTAACAACATATTCGTAATTGTCGTAACCAACAAACGAGATGATAACAATGTCGTTTTTGGAGGCGAGAATAGAAAATTTACCGTTAATATCGGTGGTAGTACCGACTCCGGGACGGTCCTTCAGGTAAATGGATGCTCCCGGCAACGTTTCCCCGGTTTCGTCCAGCACAACCCCCGAAACCGTCAATGTTCCCGTTTGGCTTTTTTGAGCTGTCAGCACAGGCTGATATGCCAACATCAGGGCTAAAATAAGAATATGGACAAAATAATATGTCCTCTTGCTAAAATTACTCTTTTTCATATTTAAAGCGTGTTAAAGGGAAAGGATTACTCAATAGTTAATTTACGGACACAACGGTTGTAATAATCGGCTATGTATAAAGTACCATCTTCATCAATATACATTCCCCAAAACCTGTCAAAAAGGGCGACATCCGGGTTACCATCCAGGTATCCTTTTGTACCGGGTATTCCCACAACCGTGGATACTACGCCATCTCGCGACACTTTACGGACACAATAATTATCAGTATCGCCCACGTACAATGTTCCGTCTTTATCAAAACATATCTGGCATGGGTTGTTAAATTGAGCCAATGCACTACGGCCATCCAAATGTCCCTTGACACCTGATCCGGCATAATCTTCCATGTGGTTTGTCCGCAGGTCGATCCGGTATATCTTGTCTGTCCCAACAATTGGCCCATCGGCCGGATTCATAGATGATGGATTGACAAAATAAAGCATATACGGATCGGATGGATCAAATGTCAGATATATTTGAATTTCTGATTTTAATACATCTGTCAAAATCCCATTCATCACCAATTCCGCCTCCCTCGTTTTGGGATCTATTCTTACCAACTCGCCTTTTGTAGTGATGGTATATAACATATTATCTGCCGGGCAGACGGCAAAGCAGTATTTCTTTTGCAAATCGTAATCGCCACTACCAGCCATTTTGGTTGGAGTAATTCTACGGGGCAACCATTGTTTTTCGGGAACGAACTCATAATATTGTACATTACCATATATCGGGAAATAGATAGCTTGAGTGCTGGGAGAACATGTACCTGAAAGAATATATCCGCCAGACGAATATTGCAGCAATGTGGTCACAGTATTCCGCTCCTCATTGATCATCCTTACACGGTGAAGGGATCCTGCGGTGCTATTTGGATATTGTCCTACAAAAATATTTTTTTCCTTATCGACCGATATATAATACGGTCTCGAAAACCTGGATTCTACCAAGGTCCCGTCAACATTAGCTTCAGTTTCGTGTGGCGTGCCTGCAATGGTTGTTACATGCACTCTTGTTTTATACAGGAAATGCTTGGGATACACCAATGAATCTTTCCCGGATACAACCGAAACCACACAAGTGTCGCCCGGCAACCTGGGGGCTACCACATAAGCTACTTCACCTGTGGAACTAATGACCTTTGCCCGTTTTTTATTGAAATAAACACGCAAATCATCTTTACTCGTCCCGAAATTGGAACCTTTTAAAATCACCTGTTCGGCAATGCCGCCCGAATCGGGTATGAAACTTGCCAGCACCAATGGTTTGGCAGGATCGTAAGGTGTTCGTGTCCGCTCGTCTTCTTTATCCTTGCAAGCGAACAAAAATATGACAATGATTGTTATTAGAGTTTGAAATACAATTTTTAAGTTTTTCATAATCCATTTTTAATTCAAAATTTACTAAATAATAAATACATGATGATTGCTACAGGTTGTCGATAACAAGCCTGATGAGCAAGCGGAAGATATTCAAATTTACATAGGCATTTTATGTTTTTAAGCGTACAACATTTTTCCGCAAATTACGGTTGCAAATTCATTTGGTTGTTGCCCAATTCAATTTAAAAATTGCCCAATTGTTGAAATACAGGTTAATTCTTTTTTTGCGTATCGTATGGCCAGAAACAATATGGAGAGGTCAGCCCGGCTGAAAATGTAACCGGAAACTAAACCGGCATTTCAGCCCGGCTGACGATACTATTTTAAAAAAAACAGTCCTTTCAGCCCGGCTGAAAACATCGTTGAAAATTAATTTGTCATTTCAGCCCGGCTGACGGTATAAATCGGGAAAAAATTGTCTTGTCAGCCCGGCTGAAAATACAGTTTGAAATAAAACTGACCCGTCAGCCCGGCTGGCAGCATCGGTCTTTTTCCTGGCTTTTCAGAGTAAGGAATGTAAATAAAATAACATTCACATTTCAAAGATTTACAGATGTCTCCACTCCGCATGCTTCGCAAGCTGCGGTCGACATGACGCGCTTGTCCTGAAAAAAGAAGGGAGAGAGAAGGGT
>JAVBSH010000154.1:0-53735 GCA_031547085.1 Bacteroidales bacterium | reverse complement strand
GAGGTCATCCCTATCTTCTTTCCTAACATTCCTGGCATAGTCTATTAATTTATTGATTATTATAAAGGTGGATTTCATCATGCCTGCTGAACTCCCCACCAACTTTTATTTTATTCAAGATTCCAAATTCAAGATTTAGTGCGATTTAACAACCATACCCTTATCCAAAACCTTTTTAAAACGGGTGGCAAAGGTACAGAGTTTTTCGAAATAAACAAGCGTAGAAAAATATTTTTTATGTCATTTTCATATGTTTGTGAAAACATGTGGCGGATTTCTCAGATAATTACAGAAAAAATCTGCGGGATACCTTTTTATACTATCTTTGAAAGTTCTGTTTAAACCATAACCATATAACGTTTATTATGTTAAAGAAGGTAGTCATACTATTCCCAATTTTTGTTGCTAATATTTTATTTTCATGTGGACAACCTTCCAAATACTTTACTCATCATGGATATACACAAGGCACCATTTACAAAATAACTTATGAGAGTCCGACTGGGGTGAGTTTTGATGCTGAAATCAAACGGCTATTGATCCATTTTAGTAACTCATTGTCAACTTATATTCCTAATTCGTTAATTTCACGTGTTAACCAAAATGATCCTACTGTTAGGGCCGACCGCTATTTTAAAACGGTTTTTCAAAAATCAGTAGAAATCAACCAGGCATCAGGAGGCGCTTTTGATATAACGATCGCCCCTATTGTCAATTTTTGGGGATTTGGCTTTACCTCCGACAAACCTGATACCGATCAAAGAAAAATTGACAGTTTGTTGCAGTTTGTCGGGATGAACAAGGTGCGAATGGAGGGTGACCGTATCATTAAGGATGATCCTGGAGTAATGCTCGATGTCAATGCTATTGCTAAAGGTTATTCTGTTGATGTTGTGGGTGATTTTCTTGCAAAGAAAGGTTGTAAAAATTATATGGTTGACATAGGCGGAGAAGTTTTGGCAAAAGGATATAATGCTTCAGGCAGATTATGGACGATTTGGGTTGACCGACCTGCCGACAATGCGTTACCGGGAGAGGCATGCCAGGCCCTTATACAAGTACAAAACAAGGCATTAGCAACATCCGGAAATTATCGGCGTTTTTTTGAAATCGATGGCGTCAAATATGCACACTCAATCAATGTAAAAACAGGTTATCCCGCTAAAACCAATCTGTTAAGCGTTACTATAATTGCATTTGATTGTATGACTGCTGACGCATGGGCAACAGCATGCATGGTATCCGGACTGGAAAAAAGCATAGAACTAATCCAAGCGAATCCAGAATTAGATGCATTGCTCATTTATAGTGATGAACAAGGGAATTATCAAGTATATATCACAGAAAGTTTACAGAAATATACCATCAATTGTGAATGATTATATTTGTGTCATTTTCATGTATTTGTAAAATTTTTCCACAATCAAAAATTAATTCTGCAATAAAAAAGGCATTATATTTGTGCGTAAATTATCAAAAACATAAGTCATGACAGTCTTAGAAAGGAAAAAATTCGAGCAAAGAAAAATCAGGCTGAGTCGAGCAATCATGAATGACTTGGATGAAAACAGGGTTTCTCAGATTGAAAAGCTGTATGATGTAAACCCGTTATCCTATTCGGTGAAAGAACTGCGGAAAAGCATTGATGAATTTGAGAAAAGGTACATTTCAGGAAACTTTAAAGGAATCCCGCATGATGAAGTAATGAAAGAGTATGGATTATGAAATTTTATGGGATTTCCCAGCACGCAATGATTTACAACAATTGTATGCCTATCTTTCCACGAAGAATGCAAGAGCAGCAAATAAAATAGTTTCAGAAATTAGTAATCATATAAAATTACTGATAAACAATCCTTATTTAGCAGCAACTGAACAACTTTTGCACGATAAGAAAAAAACGTATCGCTCCCTTGTTGTAGGAAATTATAAAATTGTCTACATGGTTGGAAACGGAGAAATTGTTATTGCTCGTATATGGGATTGTCGGAGAAATCCCGAAGAACTAAAGGAATCTTTAGAGTGAAGCGTTTGCATTTTAACCTGCTATAACTTTTGCTGTTTATATGTAATGGAAACCAAAATGAAAATTGTAGTAAAGTCGTCTAAAATTAAACCTCAAGCTAACGATTTGTTATTGTCCAGATTTGAAAAAGGGCTGAAAGAGGCTAAAAAGATGAAGGAGGGAAAATTGCTAAAAAGACCTTCGAGTGAACTCTATGGAAATCACTGAAACTACATTATTTTCCCACAGATTGTGCAGATAACCGTCGCAGAAAAGTAAAGTAAGATCAGCAAGAAAATTGAATACAGTCAGAAAATACGGAAAACAGCCATACAAAATAGTCCTTTTACACGGAGGGCCAGGCGCGGCAGGGGAAATGAAATCTGTTGCTGAAACTTTGTCGAAGGATTTTGGCGTATTGGAACTGCTGCAAACCGGAAAATCAATTGACGGACAAATTGAAAAGTTGTACATACAGTTGACCTCTTGTGCAGAAATTTCTGTTGTATTGGTTGGATTTTCCTGGGGTGCATGGCTTGCACTTTTGTTTGCAGCAAAACATCCAGCACTAGTAAGAAAACTGATTTTAATAAGTTCCGGTTCGTTGGAAAGTAAATATAATCGGGATTTGATGCAAGTGAGACTGGACAAATTGACCAAACAAAATCGTGAAGAAGCGGAGAGGATCATCGCACGGATGAATAGCAACCATGGAAACAATGACATGTTGAAACGATTCGGAGAGTTGATGACTATTGCCGATTCATTTGATTATTTACCAGTCGATAACGAATCTGTAGAATTGAATATGGGTATTTATCAATCTGTTTGGGCGGAAGCATCTAAATTGAGAGAAACGAATGAATTAGTAGAACATGTAAACGATATTGATTGTCCTGTCGTTGCTTTTCATGGAGATTTTGACCCGCATCCAATTGAAGGTGTGGAAAAACCTCTTTCCGAACGATTAAAAGACTTTAAAATGATTCGTTTGGAGAAATGCGGACATACGCCGTGGAAAGAGAGATTTGCAAAAGATGTCTTCTATCGGCTATTAATAGAGGAATTGGGATGATGACAATGTAAAATAGGACAGAGCATGGCAACCTCCCGAAATCTATTTGATTATCAAATTTTTTCCACAGATAGCCACCGAAATAAAATCAGCATAAATCTGCGGGAGATTATGAAAATCATTGAAAACCATAACCGAAATTTTCGTTAACCTTTAGATAAGTAGCAAGGATTATATTATGCTCCAAAGTTTTCCGATGGGGCTTGTTGCAGATTCTCTGGAAATACCGGTTTTGAACCCCGGCAGATTGACTATACCGGCCGGTACAAGCTATCACGTTCCACTGGTTCATATCCTGCGGAACGAATCATTTCCATCATCTCAATGGTGGTCATGGCTGGTTTTTGATCGGTTGCGCCTGCCATCGAATATATTTTCGTAGTATCGTCAATGGTGCCGTCCATATCGTCGGCACCGAAGGATAACGCTATTTGTGCCATGTCCTTACCAATCATTGGCCAGTATGCCTTGATGTGCGGAATATTATCCAGGAAAATCCGCGATAAGGCATAGTTTTTCAAATCATCAATAGCTGTTACTTCACCCACATGCGACATGAGATTGTTGGCCATACGGAATTTCAATGGTATGAAAGCATTAAAACCGTGTGTCTCGTCTTGCAGGCCGCGGAGCCGCATCAAGTGGTCAATACGGTTTTCGTAACTTTCGACATGCCCGTACAACATAGTAGCGTTGGATGATATGCCTGCCCGATGGGCAGCCCGGTGGATGTCTAACCAACGTTGCGAACCTGTTTTTTCCGGGCATATCTTCCAGCGTACCGTTTCGTCGAATATTTCGGCTCCACCGCCGGGTATTGATTGTAGTCCTGCTTGTTTCAATATTTCGAAACCTTCACTGTCCGTCACATTGGCTTTCTCGAACATGTATTCGAGTTCTACTGCACTGAAAGCCTTCATATGCACATGGGGCAATACCTCACGAACTGCCTGGAGCATCGCAGCGTAATAGTACACATCCCTGTCGGGATGCACGCCCCCGACAATATGTACTTCTGTGATGCCCGAATGTGTGTAACGCCGGGCCTGAGCTGTAATTTCTTCGATGCTTTCTTCCCAGGAATCGCTGTCGCCGGTGTGGCAGGCATACGAGCAGAAGCGGCAGTGATAAATACAAATGTTGGTAGGCTCGATATGGAAATTTTTATTGAAGTAGACCTGATTTCCGCTTTTTTGTTGCTTGACATGGTCAGCCAAAGCCCCCAACAAACCCAAGTCGCCGCTCTGGTATAGTACCAAACCATCATCAGCGGTAAGGCGTTGCCCTTCCATCACTTTCCGCGCTACCCCGGACAATTGCCCGTCGGCTTGCGAAAGCAAATATTCCAACGATTCTACCGGCTTCATATAATGAAAAAAGTAAAGAATCGCTTGCAATTCTTTACTTTCAATAAAATTATCCTTTCAACTGCTATTTGTGCGAATACTCGTCGGAAACAGTTAATTTTTTACGGCCGCATGCACGGCGGGCTGCCAAAACTTTACGTCCGTTGGCGGTCGACATCCTTTCCCTGAAACCGTGTTTGTTCTTTCTTTTCCTGTTCGACGGCTGAAATGTTCTCTTCATTATCAGAAATTTATATGATGGTTATTGATCTATTTGCTTAAAAAAACGAGAGCGCAAAAGTATATTTTTATTATGATAATTACAAGGTTTCTATATTTTTTATATTTTTGGATATTCAATGGGACAAACCTGATATTCAAAATTGGCATCATATTAATACTCTAATATACAATATACAATATACAATATACAATATACAATATACAATATATCATAATCATTCCTTATCATTATGAAAAGACATTTGTTGATCAGCACCCTACTTTTAAGTCTCTGTTTTTCAGCAGTAAAATCCGAAGTACGGCATATTTATGTTTCACCGACAGGAAATGACCTGAACCAAGGTACCAAAGTGCAGCCCCTTTCTTCATTGACAGGTGCACGCGATATGATTCGTACACTACGGAAACAGAAAATTTTGAATGATACGGTATACGTAGAAGTGATGCCGGGAGAATATTATATGGAGCGGACGTTGATGTTGTCGCCATTAGATGCAGGAACCCGGCAATCACCTGTCGTGTATAGGGGCCAGTCCAGCACACGCCCGGTATTTTATGGCGGAATGAAGACCGGTCGTTTTGAAGCTATCAATCCGGGATTGTGGCGGGTGTATATCCCCGAAGTGGCTAAATATGGACTTTATTTCGAGCAGTTGTATATCAACGGGCAGCGTCGGTTCCGCGCCCAGACGCCCAACCGTGGCGAGTTCAACCGGGTGAAACGTGTTGACGAAACTGTTCTTGACGTTTCGGGTGAACGGGCGCCGGTTTTTGCTTCACAAAAAGTTACCTTGCATGCAGATGATGCTCACTTGCTGGCCAAACTGAATCCAAAAGAATTAAGCGACGTATTGGTTGTGTTTTACCACAATTGGGATAATACCCGCAGGCGGATAGATCATATCAATATGAAAGATACAACTATTTACATGACCGGCCAAGGGATGAAACCGTGGAATCCGGTCAACGGGAACAGCCGTTACGTGATAGAAAATTACCGTGAAGCGTTAGATGCCCCGGGCGAATGGTTCCTCCAACGCGACGGATACCTGTACTATATTCCTATGCCGGGCGAAACACCCGAAAACACCAGCTGTATGTTTCCTATCATCGATCAGTTCATTACCCTTGAAGGAAATAATGCCCAACTGGTGGAACATATCTGTTTCGAAAATCTATCGTTCGAAGTAGCCGGTTACCGGACGCCTGCACGTGGAAACGAGCCGATGCAGGCTGCCGCGGGAATCGAGGCTACTGTGATGCTCGATTTTGCCCGGAATGTCGATTTTGTCAATTGTGATATTGCACACACCGGTCTGCATGGCATCTGGTACCGGAAAGCGTGTTCGAACTCGAAGGTGGAGCATTGCCATTTATTTGATTTGGGTGGAGGCGCCGTGAAAATCGGCAATACCACCAATCCCGGAAGCTTGGTCGACCAACCCGACACTGCCAGGTTGACTCACCATATCAAAGTGCATAATAATATATTGCATCATGGCGGGTATGTTTTCCCGTGTGCCGTGGGTGTGATTATTTTTCACGGAAGTGATAACGAAATTACCCACAACGAGATTGCTGATTTCCGTTATTCGGGCGTATCCGTTGGATGGGTGTGGGGGTATGCACCCAGTCCGTCCAAACGTAATAAAATAGAATTTAATCACATACATCATCTCGGATGGGGTGAACTGAGCGATATGGGCGGCGTGTATACTTTGGGCGCCTCAGAAGGCACCACTGTTAGCAACAATGTAATTCATCACATTTACTCGTATAGTTACGGAGGCTGGGGACTATATACCGATGAAGGCACCTACCGGATAACGATGGAGAATAATTTGGTATATGCCTGCAAGAATGCAGGGTTCCACCAACATTATGGTAAGGAGAACCTTATCCGCAACAATATTTTTGCACTTAATCTCCGTTCGGAACTGCAACTGACAAGGGCGGAAGAACACCTGTCGCTCACATTTACCAACAATATTGTTTATTACAACACAGGGCTCCTGTATATGAGCATGGGAAGGGATAGTTGGTTGAATGCCAATGCAGTCATCGACAATAACTGTTACTGGGACATGCGCACCAAAACGCCCGATTTCCATGGCATGTCGTTTGCCGACTGGCAGAAAAGAGGCAGGGATAAGCATTCCATCTTTGCCAACCCATTGTTCGAGAATCCAGAAAAATTTGATTTCCGGTTCAGGAAAACTACCATTGCAAAGAAAATAGGATTCAAACCGTTCGATTACAGCAAGGCCGGCGTGTACGGCAGCAAGGAATGGACGGAAAAAGCACGGATGAGCACCGAACTGGAAAGGGAGTACGATGAAGTGGTTAGTAGATATGAAGGTGTTACAAAAGAATAAAATATGGAAGGAAAAGTGTATTATATATATGTGTTGAAACTTACAAATGAGTGCTTCTATGTTGGGTGTACCATTAATCCGCAAGATAGGATTAAAAAACACTTTGGTCCTGGTGGTGCCATTGCCACCAGAGAATGCAAAGCTTATCAAATTCTTGAAATATATTCATTACCTGACTATATATTCAACAAGAACTTTAAAAAGAAACCACTTTACGCTCATCAAGTTGCTGAAGTATTGATTGCTAATGAGTACGCAGAGTTGTACGGATATGAAAAGGTGAGGGGAGCAAAGCATGGGATGAGTTGGACGAAAACATATGAAACTCATTCGATGATCAAAAGAGTAAAAAAGATTTCGCTTATAGAGGATGGTTTCAGACTCAAAGAAAATATGGAAAAATGCAATATCCAAGATATCATTAGTATGGAACCCATAAAAATAACATCCCAGAAAGGTCCAATTATTAAGAAGTTTCAGCAATAAAGACCTGCCAGGTTTTTGAAACCTGGCAGGTCATATACAGATTATTGTATTTCGAGGCAATCCAATCCGAAGAAATACTTAGTTGATTTCGGGTTCTTACCGATGATCTTTACCTTAAGGATATTTTCGCCTTCCTTGATGGTGCATTTGCCAAAATCTACGGTTTTGAATATCACCGTGGGGTTATAAGTGTCGAACCGCGAAAGCACCTGTTTTCCGTTAAGGGAAATAGAAACGATTCCGTAATCGTGCGAGAGGGTAAGCGCCGCTTTCACGTTAAAGTTCCCAGCTTCTTTCATAAGGAAGGAAAGGGTAAGTTCGTCGCCTTCCTTGCCGTTTGTCCACCAGACCTGTGTGTCGCCGCTCCAACCGATGTTACCCATTGTTTGCATGTCGACACGCCCGTTGGTACAAATACCTTCCATGTTTTCGCCTTCCACAATTCCCCTTGTGTGGGACACAGGAGGTATAATGTCTGCACGCTTCATGGCAACCGGCTCTTTGGCATCTTCGGGACGCGGATCTATATTCGCCGAGACGCCGGGCAATGCATACCAGAAAGCAGCCGGTGCATGATTGATGGTAGTGTGCGCCCAGTGCCACATCTCCATGTCGAATTGCAGGCTTTTCGTGAAAGGAATGGCATCGAGACCGCGATAGCGCAAGTTGGCCACGTAGCCGGGAGCCGATGCTCCCGAGCCGTCGGGTTGTGCAATGAAAGGATGCGAAAATGGGGCAGGATTACTCCACGCATAGCCGTAATAATCCTCGGAGCCGGTACCAAAATGTGAAGGAAATGTCTCCCCATCCACATACACCTTTTCATCACCTTCGCCCCACCATGCCGTGACGGTGTTGAACAGCACCACACTGGTGCCTACCAGTACACCCCGTCCTTTCAACGTTACATAGTTTACATCGAACTGGTCGCCGTTGCCTTCCATGTCACGTTTTTTCCCGGTGTCTAAGCGGGTTTGCTGGAACCACGAGGCGCCGAAATGCATGCTCCGCTTGTCCCACTTCCAGTTACCCGAAAGTATCTTTCCGGTTACGGACACTTGCTGGTTGCCTAGATTGAGGATTTTAACAGAACAATTTTCCTTGAAAGGCATTGTCCAATATGCAGTTAATGTACCATCGGGTGCCGCTTCGGTATACCATGTCTTGAAGGGCGATAATTTGTATCCTATTCCGAAAAAATCGCCTACAGGACACCATACGGTACGTTCGCCGTCGAAACTCATTTCGAGGACGGTAGAACGAAGCGCTTGCGGGATATCGGCTGCATCGAGCTTGAGGACAAGTTCCCTGATAGCGTATTGCCCTTTGATATCCATTGTCCATGATTTACCGGCTTCAATGACCGACTCTATCTTGTCGACGAGGTGATCCATCCGCGGCCCGGTAGGATTTTTCAACTGCTCCTGTACGTCATCAATCAGTGAAGCGTTTTTTACAAGCTCGTCCATGCTGAAAGACTTCACCCGCGTACCTTTCTCGTAGGTACGGTAGTTGATATTGTAATAGAAGTTTTCGCCCGACTTGGGTCCCGGCTCCACGATGGAAGCGCTTTCGTAGGTTACCTTGCAATGTTTGGCATAGGGGATCGGCAGGTAAAGGTTGTGCCCCCGCCTGTCGTAAGGGGTTTTCTCCGAGACGGATGTAGCCAACGGTCCTTCCTTGATCAGTCCGCCGCCGCTGAGCAGTTTCAACACTTCGCCCTCGATAACGGGTTGTTGCCCGCCATCAATATACACCCGCAGGATACCCTTGCCTCCGTATGATGCAACCGTTACCCAGAAGCGTACGATGGCCCCCGGCCCGTCGGTATCGAACATGACGAACTCACGACGCCCGTCGATTGTTTCCGTCCGGATAAATTCGCTCCTGTCCCAATTGGCGTACCAACCCGGCTTATCAGGCGCCACACTTTTGCGGTCGTAGCTGCTGAACTGTGAACAGGTGTAAGCCGGAGTGGGCAAGCGGGCTAAATCATCGCGGGAAGTCATATCCTGCAACAGCTTTTCCATGGTGATTGTTTTGTCTATGCACCCATTAAAGGTGAACAGTGCTACAAAAGCGGTCATTAAAAGAATTTTGGTTTTCATAATGGTTTTTGATAAAGGTTTTGTATTGATTTGGTTTAAGATGTTTTATATCACCGATCCGTAAACTTCCACATCGCCGATGGCAATAACCCCGTTACCGGTAATATTGATCCGCACATGCCGCGCTGGTACCGGGGCAATATCCATATCCGTCACTGCAGATGAGCTACCCTGTTGCCGGTTGGCTACTTTCCATCGTTTCCCGTCCTCACTGGTTTCAATGGTGAACGACCATGCACTGTCGACTTTATCCGTCCCGGTTGCATTTCGAATCACATAACGGTTCACCCGGTATACCTTTTGAAAATCGAATTGTATCCATTTCTTCCCTTTCGGGGATGAAATCCAGGTTCTTCCATTAGCGCAGGTTCCATCGGCAATAAATTCAGGTTGTGTAGAAGTCTTGCTGGATGTGATCTTTGCTTTTGCCGACAGTGTCAGGTTAAAATCCATGCGGTTGGCCTCATTGTAAAGCGCAAAGAAATGGTCGCCCCGGCAGATAACGATATTACCGGGTGACAGGGCTTCGAGTTTTTCTTTCAATACCACAATGTTTTCAGGACTCATTTTCCATGATACACCTTGTGCTGTCAGGAAGATAGGATGTGTACCGTCGAATTTACGGATCGTATCGCAGTTCATGTTCACAATCGTATTGATATTCTCTGCGTAACAAGGATAATTGGGCAGAAACGCGAGTTTGCCCTGTTTGGTAAAAGCCGGTATTTTACCCTTTTGCCGTTCCCAATCCTGCTGTGTCAAGCCATACAGGTAACGACAGTGGGTTGCGTACGATTCAATCTGGGTTTCATTCACCTGATCCCAGATGGTAATCACCCGGAGTCCGCTTTTCTCTAAGTAACGTTGTGTAAGTTGTGTATAACCGTCGAATGTCGGGCCACCCGTATTGTTCCATCTGTAGTTGTGGGCATCGTAGATCAAAGCATAACCTAACCCGGAGGGTCCCGAAGCGAAAAAATCGTTCGGTGAAGCTGTCCGGTAATAATAGTTGAGAAGACCGGGCCCCAGGTCGACCAACCCGGGACTGATCGTCCAGTTGATCGGGATGATTCCCCGCTTGGGGTCGTCCCACAGTTTCGACATGGCATGCTGGCAATATTGTATATTGTCCCCATCGCTCAGGAATACGGCTATATAAATCTTGTTTTCGAGTTCAGGTTTTTTGGACATTACCGGCAGATCAATCACGTGATCCATACCCGCATATACCGTCGCATTCTCGTAGAAGTCGGCAGGTACCGTAGATATTCCGTACTCTGTCCCGCTGCCGATACCGGAACGTTCCTCTGCCCACCAGCCCAGAATGATGCTTTCACCTGCTTTCATATCGCCAATAAAAAGCCTTAACACTTCCTTTTCGGCTTCCTTGCGCGGATCGAGCCATACAATGGCAGCACCCGTAGCCACAGCAATATCCCTGATGTAGACCAATGCATGGTGGCTGATGAGCAATCGTTTGGTGCAATCTTTCCAATATGTATTGTATAAATGACGGTAAATATCTTCCGGTTTGGTGTATGATAAATCCGTTAAATCGGCCAGTACCGGTAATTTTATTCCGTGCGAAAGCATTTGTTCATATCCGGCGGCAGTTACGGGAAGTGCATTTTTCAAACCGGCCACCGTAGAAGCCAGGTTACGGTAATGTGTACTTTTTTCGGCACTGTACAGGATCACTCCATCGATCCTGTCGCGATATTTCCGCACTAATTCCCACTTTTTTTCCGGGGCACATTCTTTAATGTTTAACCCCAGGTTTTGCGGCCATTTGTACATACCTTCGCCCGACGGCCGGAGCAGGAAAATGGATGGTTTTTTCTTGTTGACCAATCCCTGCAATACGGCAAATGTCATTTTCTCGTCGGGCGTGATGCTGTTATCTTCCACCGCTAACCCGTCGAGCGTATCGGCCGGAACAGCAAAATGAGGAAACGCTTGTCCTGCAGGCCAGAATATAGATGCTGTTTGTGCGGAAAGACTGCTACCGATAAAAAGTAAGATTAAAACTAACCTAAAAGTTCTTTTATACATCTTTTGAATGACTGACTATGATTAATTTGTGATTAACAAATATGTCAAAATCTAATAGTTTTAAGAACGGGTAAAGGTATAAATTTGACTGATAAACCCAATCACATTTTCAATCAAAATATTCATTATCCCAAGCAGCGTTTTACTGTTTTCTGCATCTTTACTATTGACAAGTTCATTATTCATAAAATCAAAACAGAATGAAAAAAATAATTCTCCCCTTCCTATGCGCGTTGACACTCGGATTTACAAGTTGTAAAAAAGAAACCAGCAACATCCAATCATACCAATATGTGCCGGCAATTGTCTATCAAACCTACCCGTCTGTTCTCGAAATAGACGGAGGCAAGCTTTCTGTTCCGCAACTGGCTGATGAATCGCTGATGCCCGGCGACCTGCTGATGACTACTTTTACAGTTGATCTGGATAACCAACCGACGAAGGAAATACTGACCGTTTCGGAATTTGCATATATGACACTGGGCAGTACTTCGGCCAAACCAGGCCCCGGCGAAGAAGATTATTCTGGAAGTATCAAGACAATGGATACATATCCATATTCCAATGGTATCGTTAAAAACACCCTGTTTCTCTGGTTCATCCATGATGTCCCAAAGGATCAGGCATTCGATTACGAAATGATTTTTGACCCGGAAGAAACATCCGAAACCCGCACTTTGTATATCAGGGCGAAAAAATCTAATGTCGCCACCGAAACTACAAATGTGAACCTCCTTTCCTGTTACGGATTTGATTTAACTGATTTTTTATCAACCGTCAGAAATGGAACCGATAAGGTCAAGTTTTTTATCCAATATAAAACCGGTGCAGACGAAAGTGGAAATGATATTTATAAACTTTATAGTACCCAGCCTTTTTCATTGTAAATATCGTGTGAAAATAAGTTGGGAATGAAGACAAAATAATCAGTTGGGCATTTTACCGTATTGATAATGTATAAGCTCCATCTTTATCCACCCGGTGACATTTGACGCCGGCTTCGAGGCAATCCTTTTCCCATCGGCCAGCACGGTACGGCGCATTGGATGCGTCGATGACTACTATACCGGGATTGCATGCCTTAATGATTTGCTGAAGTTGTATATCTGGGTTCTTCGTTAATATGGCCAAATCGGCATTGATAGTTTGTTGCCCTACATTATATAATGAAAGATTACGGGTAAATATAGCAATCCGTTTACCTGCAAATTGTACAAAGTTCCCGTTAACATAAAGCCCGGATTGATCTGGGGCAGATTGCGCACAACACAATACCGAATCGAGTTTTGTGCAATGCAGTCCGTTTAGGTGCATTGCAGTCTGCTGGTTTCCGGTAAGGAACGAAGCATTAAATGACGGGTTACGGCTATCATACCAGATGGTATTATTATGTCCATTGATGAACTGGATGAGGCTGTTGCCCTGTGTATGATATACAGTCAGTTGTTGGCGTTTCAGGTCGTGGATATCCCTCATGGTAGCGCCAGTTACCCATAGCAGGCACAACGCAAGTGCCATGAACAGGTAATTCTTTCGAACCGTTAATGCCCATACACTGATGATGGCGATCAGTAAATAGGTAAAGAGTATCTCCCATCCTTCAAATCGAATGCCGCCGATAAGACTACCAGGCAGTTTTTCAATCGTAAAGATGCACGAATTGGTAAAATATAGGAATTTATCCAGTGCCCATCCCACGATCTGTAATAATCCTGCTATCGGGGAAACAACAAACAAGAACAATGAACCGTAGATGATGACCGAAGCTGCCGGAATAACAACAAAATTGGATAAGATGAAATATACGGGGAATTGGTGAAAATAATACAACGTCAGCGGGACTGTACCTATCTGCGCTGCTATGGATACACAGGTCAAGTCCCATGCAAAATTAGACAAACGGTGTTTGAAAGCCAGACTTTTATATAAATAGGGATGAAGAAAGACAATGGCTATGACAGCCAGGTATGAAAGCTGGAAGCCGACATCGAACAGGTTGGCCGGATTGACAAGCAACAGCACAAAAGCCGATGCAGCAATGCTGTTGTAAATAAATGCCCGGCGGCGGGTGGCATCACCCACGGCGATGAACGAAAACATGGTGGCAGCACGCATCACCGACGGCGACATGCCGGTAATCAATGCATACAGCCATAGTGCAGCAATTAATATCACTGCACGAAGCCATCGTACGCGGTGCAGAAAAGGAATCAGTTTCAAAACGGCAGCCAGAATGAGATATATGATGCCTACATGCAGCCCGGACACAGCCAATACGTGCGTGGCACCCGATGCGGAATATGCTCCACGTAACACGTCGTCCAGATCGGCTTTATAGCCCAGTACCAATGCTTCAGCTACGGCCAGTTCGTTACCACTGAGGCCTGCTTGCCTGAAGATATCCAGTAAAGCCGTTCGTATCCTGTTCGACAAGTTGAGCAACGGTCCCTGCGCATAACGGTCGATACGTTGCCATTGGCCGCTTTCTACAAATGCAGTTCGTCCGATATGTCGCCGGTTCAGATAACCCCGGTAGTCGAATTCGTAAGGATTACCGGCGTTGGTTACCGGTTTCAGCAACATGTTTACCATCAACAGATCACCTTGCTGGAGTGTTCGCGACAAGCTATCTTTACGGAAATATGCCATTACTTTCTCATCATGTGCTATTGGTTGTCCGTCCGAAAGGTCAGCCTGAATACGAACCGTCACCTTCACCGAATTTTCCTTCTCTACAGGAGGCTCTTCAATTATAACAGTCCAAACGCCTTGCTTCACTTGCCCGGAAGGCACAAAATGTTGCAATGACGTAATCCCGATTCCTGCTACGAGAATAAACAGGTGAAGAAATCCGCCATAAAGCAATCGCCAGCGATGCGGCGCTATTCTTTCCCACTTCCAGAACAACAGACACATCCCCGTCAGAAAAAGGACGCAAGCAAACAAACAATACACAGCCGGAATCGTAATGTAAAAACCAATAACAATTCCCGCTACAAAAGGCAGCAACAAACGAAAAAATGGGGTCCGATGGAAAAAAGCCGGTAGCATGTGGCTTAGGATTTGTTTCCACAAATATAATTAAATACAAGGAGATTTGGTAACTTTTTAAAAGATGTTAATTCTATCATTATTTTTGCAAACAATAATGATCATCGAACATCCGACAATATGAAAGTGAATATCAATGCCAGTGTTATCATGCGGGTATGCGCCGTGTTACTTTTACTCGCCCTTGCATGGTATTTTTCCGATTTAGTACTTTACATTTTCCTTGCCTTCATACTTTCCCTGATCGGAAAGCCCATTGCCAATAAACTCAGTAGTATTAGAATACATAGGTACAGTATTCCTTACGGGGTAAGTACACTGTTGACCATGATCGTTTTTATCCTGTTTTTTGGCCTGCTATTGTTCTTTTTTGTACCCGTACTCACACGCGAAGCACAGGTGATTGCTCGGATCAATTATGATGACATTTCACGAAACCTGAGTTATCTGCTCAACAACATACAGGATTTTCTGTCTAACAACAACCTGATAGACGAACATGAAACTTTGGTGGGAATTGTAACTACTAAAATCAAGGAATTTGCCAATCTGACCAACTTTTCCAACGTATTAGGCGGAGTGGTCAGTGCTACCGGTTCATTCTTTATGGGTCTCTTTGCCGTTTTTTTCCTGACATTCTTTTTTATCAAAGATGATATCCGCATAGACGGGGTGGCACAATTACTGTTTGGAGACCAACATTCTGCAAGGCTCACCGCCGTTTCCGAAAAAATTAACACACTGCTTTCGCGTTATTTCATTGGTTTGTTGGTGGAGATAGCCTCCATGGTTACATTGTTATACATTGGTATGGCTATTTTTGGCATCAAAGGAGCTTTATTGATGGCGTTTTTTGGCGGCATGCTCAATGCCATCCCTTATCTCGGGCCGCTCATTGGCGCCATCTGCGCGTGCTTGTTTGGAGCGATTGATTGCCTCAGTGTCAACGAATACCACACAGTTTTTCCCACCATGCTTAAAATTGCCGGCACCTTCATTGGAGCTAACCTGATCGATAACATCGTGTTGCAACCCATCATCTATTCGCAAAGCGTCAAGGCTCACCCGGTCGAAATATTTTTAGTGATCATCATGGGAGGATCGTTGGCCGGAATTGTGGGTATGCTGTTTGCCATCCCTGTTTATACCATCATCCGCACCATTGTGATTGAAATATTCAATTATGTAAATACGAAACAAGGCAAAACGGTGTAAATATCATTATATTTTTTAATAATTTTGCACGCTTTAATTTGAAGGTTTGTCAACATGGAAAAATAGACAAACCTATGAAACCTGTATATTAAGAATGAAGAAAAGTACGCGTTTGAAGAATATGCTGCAATCGGCGCAGCTTGAGTTTTTAATGGAAGCCCACAACGGATTGTCGGCGAAAATTGTTGAAGAGGCCGGGTTTAAGGGTATCTGGGGAAGCGGTTTGTCGATCTCTGCGGCTTTGGGCGTACGCGACAACAATGAAGCTTCGTGGACACAAGTGATTGATGTGCTTGAATTCATGAGTGACGCCACCACGATCCCTATCCTTTTGGATGGCGATACCGGCTACGGTAATTTCAATAACATGCGCCGCTTAGTGAAAAAACTGGAACAGCGCGACATTGCAGGTGTATGTATCGAAGACAAGCTTTTCCCGAAAACCAATTCATTTATTGCCGGCGAGGCACAGCCCCTGGCCGATATTGATGAATTTTGCGGCAAGATTAAAGCAGCCCGAGATACCCAACAGGATCCGGACTTCGTGATTGTAGCCCGCGTAGAGGCTTTCATTGCCGGATGGGGGTTGGACGAAGCCCTGCGCCGCGCCGAGGCTTATCGTTTGGCTGGCGCCGATGCCATACTGGTGCACAGCAAGAAATCGAACCCATCGGATATCGAAGCATTCATAAAAGAATGGGGTGGACGTCACCCGGTGGTTATTGTACCTACCAAATATTATTCCACGCCTACCGATTATTTCCGTCAATTGGGTATCAGCACGGTAATATGGGCCAACCACAATATCCGGTCGGCAGTGCACGTGATGCAGCAAACATCGAAACGGATTTTCGAAGAACAATCATTGATCGGTGTTGAGGAGAAGATTGTGAGCGTGTCCGAGATTTTCCGTCTGCAAGGTGCTGAAGAACTCCAGAAAGCTGAGAAAAAATACCTTCCCACGGCAGGGAAACAGGTCAACAGTATTATTCTGGCAGCGAGCCAGGGACACTTGGGGCATCTCACACAATCCAAGCCCAAAACACTGCTCAAGGTACACAACAAAACCTTGCTCGAAACACTTATTGAGAAATTCAATAAGGTGGGTATCAAGGACGTATCCGTAGTTAGGGGTTTCGAAAAAGACAAGATCGGTTTTCCTAACATATCGGCCATCGACAACGACCTGCATGCCGAAACCAAAGAACTGTATTCCCTTTTCTTAGGCAAAGACCGGATAAAAGACAATACGGTGATCTCATACGGCGATATCATTTTCCGCAGTTATGTGTTGAACGACCTGCTGAACGACCAGAACGACATCACCATCATCGTATCGAGCGACACAACTGTCGACCTCCACAAGGAAAAGGATTTCATACGGGCATCAAAACCCTATAATAAAGAATTATACAGCGAAGGCGTTTTCCTCAAGGAAGCCTCCGTTGGTTTGGAGCAATCGCAAATCAATGGCGAATTTATCGGGCTCTGGAAAGTGAGTGGTAACGGCGCTCAAATCGTTAAAGATGCCCTGGACAAGCTTTCGCAACAACCAGCATTCAAACAAATGACCACCAACGACCTTTTTAACGAGATCGTAAAGACGCACCCCATTGCCGTTAAATACATCCAGGGGTCGTGGATTGATGTTGATACCTTGGTGGATCTGCATCAGGCAGATGAAATGTAAAAAAGCTCAACCTTACCGGAGTCTCCAGTAGGGTTGAACATTACAAATATAGGTTTTGTTACAAATACAGAATAACACTTAAATTTAAGACAATGTACAAAATAGTAATGTTAGCCAGCCTTTTTCTGATGGTTGCGTGTTCCGGACAGGGTAATAAGAAAACCGAAGCTGCCACAGAAAGTACAACAACCGAAATAACAAAAAAAGCTGAGGAAATAACCGTAACTTTTGCTCCAGGTGAAACAAGTGTTAAACTCAATGGCCATATCCATGGGCTAAAGGATTCTAAAACTTATGTCTTCGAAGCCAAAGAAGGTCAGACGCTTTCAGCAAACATTGCACCGGCAACCCAACCGGCCAATATCCGTTTCAACCAGTTGATCAGCCCGACGAACAAGATGGACGGTCCGTTTGGTCTCGAAATAAGTTCAACCCTGAACGAGTCGGGAAAGTGGAAACTGGTAGTGGCCGAAAGCCTGATGAACGGCGAAGATTATATAGGCGACTATGAGTTGATCATTTCCCTAAAATAATTTACCGGTTCGGCGTAGCGTTCCGCCAATGTTATCAACTTATGAATTTTGTAAATACTCTCGGGTTACCTATATTTCCCGAGGCATTACTATCGGGCTGAACCTTTAGGTAAAACATGACCGCGTGAAGTATAATAGCCTGTTTGAGTGGAATCGTAGTTGCACCGGTATACGCCCCATCCCTATTACTATATGTAATGTCCTTACCGTCCGGATGGCAGTTTATTGCATGAACATGCAGGATATTATTGTATATAAATACATGATATCATTGCGTGTATATACAGGTTATTTCTGTATAAATACGCAATATACTCACATACGGAAGCTATTGATATAATCACTACCTTTGTTCCTTTGCTCCACCACGTTCGGATCATGCATCTAATACCTTACCGGTTATGACGAATTTATGGCACCCGTTGCATATTGAATATTTCGAGAACCACCTGACAGATAAACCAAGTTACAAAGCACGTGTCAGGCTCCGCGCTACGCTCACCAACGAGGATATTGCCCGCAGGATGATGGAACAGCGTATCGGATACCCTTATGAAGTCATTCTGCAGATACTCAATCTTAGCGACAAGGAGAAAATAGAAGCGCTAGCCAACGGTTATGCCGTAACTGACGGTGCATACCATGCCTCGCCTTCGGTAACAGGGCGGTTTGACATACCAAAACTCACGTTCGATGCCAGGGAACATACGGTCGGCGCTGTTGTAAAGCCTTCGCCGGAACTGCGTAAAACAATGAAGATATGCAAGGTGAAAGTGGCAGGACGCGCCGCAGTAGGCCCCATCATCCATACACTAAAAGATGTGGCTGCAAAGATTGTCAGGGGAAGTATTACACCGGGGCAGATACTTTGGATACATGGGCAACGGCTCAAAATAGCAGGTGACGACCCAGCAGTGGGCATACATTTTGTGCCGGTTGATGCTCCAAAAGAACGGATCAGTACGGACGAAGGACTGGTAGCGGTCAATACCCCGAAAAAATTACTGCTCCAAGTTCCCGACCTGCCTGCGGGCAAGTATTTTGTGGAGGTGACCACACAGTATACAAATGGAGGTACTTTGGTCAAAAAACCACGTACGTACAGGTTACTGGATCAATTATCCATTGATGGTTGACCGGGAATGGTGATCAAAATAAAATCAAGACAACCGCATCAAAAATTTTATCCACGAACCACATGGGAGATTGTATCTTTGAAAGAAGCGACTACACCCGTTGAAGTAAAGGCAGCCTTTCAGGGGAGTACCTCATCGCATTGCACAAAATCCGGCAGTGGAAAGTATAATAGAGTGAAAGCAAGGTTACTGCCTTGCAAATATGGAAAGCAGGAGTTTTCCTTTTAGCACGGCGGTGTCTGGAGACTCCGCCGAACGTGCGTTTTTCAAGTGTTTCCGGACATCTAAAATTTCAGAATTTATTCCGATCGTCCGATGATCAATTTCGTTTTTTGATTCCCGTTTTTGTCATACAGCGTACCGCTTGTCAATTCACCTTTATGCCATTGTCCTTTGACGGATTCTCCTGCTTCGGCGGTACGTTTCTGCCTGTCGTGCCGCGAAAGCTGGTGGCGCTGGGTATAACGCATCGTGCCTTCGCCGTGCGGCTGTCCGCCAAGCATTTCTCCGCTGTATACCCCGTAAGTGAATTCTTTTGATTCCTTTTCGGAGGATGTGGTGGTTGCCGGTTTTTCCATTTCCGTTTCTTCTGCTACCACTGTTTTTTCTACTACTTTTTCTACCGGTGTATCCTCGGTAACAACCGGTTGTTCCGGTTCTGTTGTAACTATTCCGGCAATCGCTTTCTCCACCTCCGCATCATCAGCTCCGGAGAGATTGACTATGGCCTGTTTTATGGTGTCGCCGGGTTTAATAATAAATGTATATCCTGCCCAGCCTATACCGCCTAATACGATCAGGCCTCCGGCAGCAACCGCAATGATCCACAACGGCACCCCATTGCTTTTCGCAGGTACTGGTTGCGGCGGATGCTGCACATTCTGCCACGAAGGAGCCGGAGAAGGAACCGGTGTTTCCTTTATATATGGAGGTGTTGTAGAGATCACCGGTTCTGGTGTTGTTAAGAAACTTGCATCAACAGCAGCCTGTACATCCGACTGGCAACGGATACCGTTGTTCCACCCAACCATGATGAGCGGAAGTCCCACGAGGCAATAGACGACTGCCGAAATAGCTTCGCCGGAAGGGAAAGCAAAAATAACCGACAACGCTGCAAATACATACGCAATAACGCTCAGTGTTTTCATCCCGCAATGAGGCTTTCCGTTGAAAACCGAATTTGAATGGAATTTCCCCAAACTGTTCCCCAGCACAATGAAAGCCGCTACCTGGAGGCATGCCGAAATGATCGCGCCAACAACCAATCCATCAGGGAGCAGATGAAAAACCAATGCAACCAGCATCAGGATACCGAATGTGGTGAATCCGCCGGTACCTGTCCGGTCGCCCGAACGCGAAGCGAGCTGCGATGATGTAACCATCCAGACGATGGTTCCGATGAGGGATACAACGATATTCAAATAGCCGTTATCGGTGAGGATGATCAGTGAGTACAGCATTCCTGCCGCCATCAGTATCAGTGACCTTGTTTTTCTGTTGACTTCGGGTATGACTGCATTGATATTAAGCGCCATCAACAAATATCCCACAACACTTAGTATACAGATGCCCCATTCAAGCGGCCGATCGATCATCAAACTTGTCGGGTCGGAAAGCACACCGGTCAGTTCTTTTGCAACACTGAGCACACTTGCCACCAGCATCACAATGATGCCACCCGCCATCTGTTTAAACGGGGGATAGAGCCACCAGCATACAAAACAAGCAAACCAGAGCGCGGCGCGAAGCAGGAATATAAAATCCAGCATCTGGAATCCGCTGAAATCGTGAGGGACACTAAAGGTATTTAAGAGGGTGCCTCCATCGGATACTATTTTGAAGGGCGCAATGAGAATACCCAGTATGGTGGCTGCCAACAAGAGGTAAGCGCCCGTTTGGCCATATCCATCGACACATCCGGCTAACCGGCAGACTCCAATAATGACAAAAATACCGGCAACCACGCCGGCAAGCGTCAGTTTCCAGGAATCGCCGGGAAGGTTTTGCATCAACATTCCCAGGAAAATCATACAAATCGCAGGTGTAGCTTTATTGAGTCTCATCACTATAATTGGTTTTAATGATTAAATATTTTCGGTTACATATATGACATAAATATCCGCATCGGTCAGCACGCGGCTGTAGAAACGAAGGTTGTCCATATCCAGGGCGGCGGCTTTTATCTTCATATTCCCTGTTCCTCCTATTTCGATACTCTTACACGGTTTCCCTGCCGTATTGTTTTCTGTCGAAGATGAAGAGGCTGCACGTCTTCCGTCCACATACAGGATTTTGCTCCACGAACCTGATTCGTTCTTCGAACAGGTCACCACGATGTGGTGCCAGTTACCGTCCTGAATCGGTGCAACCGAGTAATCGAACGCAGGCACGGAGTTGGCCGCATCGTACCCCGAATACATTTTGAACATGCCCGACTCGCATGTAATCCGCGGGTAGTTGCCGGGAGCGCTTTCGGGACTGATGGCGGAAAGTATCATCCCCATGCCGAAATTCCTGATCCAAAAAGAAATGGAATATTGAGACTGGGATGAAAACGGATTGTTGGAAATATTGACCGATTGCTTTGCAGATAATTGTATGGCTTTACCGGTTTTCGACGGCGTTTCGCCGGTAAAATCGGGACGCTTGTTGAGTTCCCCGTTTTTCAAACCCATACGGTCGTTGGCATCGCCATCGAAAGGATAATATCCGATCAGGCCGTCGGAAACGACCGGTTTACCGTCGGAGACTGCGCTTACCGCGAGCCGGAAACCTTGTCCGTATTCAGGAACAATGGCAACATTGGCTGTATACGTTTTCGCGTCCATCACGTTTCGATTGGGATACAATACAACCTTATCCGGATAAGTGATGACTTTTAACCATTGATCGGCAGTTTCTACTTTATATGCAGGTTTCAGGTAATTGTTGCTTTTAAATGCGACTTCCTTTACCAGCTCGTTTGCAGCGAAATTGAGGCTTTGTACGGACGACGCCAGGATTGTTTTACTCCTGATTTGCGCTACTTCTGTTGCAGCAGCAGGATTTCCGGCTTTCGCCAACCTGTCTAAGTTTTCAAACGCAGTTAACGAACTGTTGCCCGCCGCTTCGGCATACCATTTCACAGCCGTATTAACATCTTTAAAAGATCCCGACCCTGTTTCGTACAGATGTGCCAACGCATTCTGGGCTTCTACATTCCGTTCGGCAGCGGCTTTCTGATACATTTCCATCGCCTTGTCCTCATCCTTTCCTACGCCTTTCCCCATTTCGTACATTTCGCCAAGATACAGGCAAGTCGTGGTAAGTCCTTGTTGATAAGCCTTCGACATGTATTCAAATGCATAATTGAAGTTTTGCGGTACTCCCCGCCCTTGGTAATACAAGAGGCCCAATGCTGCTTGTGCGCCCGTGATATTGGCTTCGGCTGCCTTGCGATACAGATTGGCTGCTTTGGCAGCATCGGCGGCTGTGGCCGTGCCGGTTTCATACATCCATCCCAGAAGGTACTGTGCGGAAGCATATTCTTTATCTGCCGATTGTGTGAAATAGCTAAGTGCCTTTTCATTGTTTTGCGGGATTCCTTTACCGGTCCGGTACATTTCGCCCAGCAGGTACATGGCTTTGCGGTCGCCTGCCACCGCCGCCTTATCCAACCAGTATGCCGCAAAACTGTAATCCTGCTCACATCCGCGGCCATCGTAAAACATCTGTGCAGTATTGACATACGCATCGGGAAAACCGAGTTCGGAAGCGCTCATGAACCAGTTGAAGGCGGTTACGTCATTGCGGGTTACGCCCGTACCTGAAGCATACAATTCACCTAACCTGTTTTGCGACCACGCATCTTTTTGTGCTGCCGCTTTCTGGTACCATTCAATAGCTTTCGGGTAGCTCTGCTCGCCGCTCCAACCACGTTCGTACATCACGCCGAGCGACCGCTGTGCATTTACTTCGCCGTTGGTGGCCGCTTTGGTGTAGAGTTCGTATGCTTTTGGCAGGCTTTGCGCCGCATTGGTACCGTTTTCATATATCTCGGCAAGATGAAAACATGCCATATATTGGTTTTGCTGGCAAGCTTTGGTAATATATTCTACTGCAAGGAGATCATTCTGTTGTACGCCACGTCCTTTCAAATAGAAAAGTCCCAATGCCAATTGCGCGTCGGGGTCGTTGCGCTCCGCAGCTTTGTGATACCACCTGGCCGCTGCTTCGGGATCTTCTTTTACACCCATACCCTTGTTGTGCATCTCACCTACGTGGAATTGCGCCTGCAGATTTCCCTGGTCTGCTGCTTTTGTCAATAGTTCGAGCGCCTTGGCATCATCCTTGGCAACACCTTCGCCCATGTAGTACATTTTTCCCAACAGCACTTGTCCGGCAATGTTTCCCTGATCGGCTGCTTTTGCCGCCCATTGCGCTGCTACTGCAAGGTCTTTGGTCACACCCTTTCCATTGTAGTACAGGAGCGCAAGATTGGCACACCCGGCCGGATGGCCTTGCTCTGCGGCACGAGTATACCATTCGGCTGCATTGACATCGTTTTGGACAACGCCTGTACCGTTCTGGTATGCCCGTCCCATATTATTCTGGGCATCGGCGTTTTTCATGTCGGTAGCACGAAGATACCAATAGATGGATTTGGACAGGTCTTTGGTCGTACCGAGACCATTTTCGTACATCTGACCGAGCTTATCCTGCGCCCCATCGTGCCCCTGTTCTGCGGCTTTGCTGTACCAGCCGAAAGCAGCACGCACGTCTTGCTTCACACCGTTACCGCTCTCATACATCGTGCCGAGCATATATAAAGCATCCCGTTCATTGCCTTTCGCTGCACGTTGCAGGTACGGTAGTGCCGATTCGTATGCACCCATACGGTAAAGTTCATCGCCAACCTTCATGTCGTTGTTTTCCTGGGCTGCGAGTGGAGTGCACCATAACAAGAAAGTGGTAAGCATCATGCAAATACATCTGCATGAAATATTTTGAGTCAATGTAAAACCGTGCGCCATGACGAACAATGTTTATATTTTATTTTTTTGAATGATCTGGACAATCCGGTTATTGATCTCCGCGTTTTTCTCCCATTGCTTTACCGTTTTCACGGAAACAACATGGGCTGAGCCTGTAGAGAGGGTGATGGCCGGATCTTTTGCCTTGTAAAAAAGCACTAATTGGTCAAACGGGATACTGAATGTGTAGCGGTAACGCCATTGGTCTTTTTCCGTATCCACATAAATCCGTTTTACGGGTGTTTGGTATTTCCAACTGCTGTATGCGATCGTAATCGTTTCCGGGTTAATATTTTCCTTGTCGAGAAAAGTGAAATTGACTGTTGCCGAATCCTTGGAATTAAGGTAGGTAACATCAATGATAAAATCTTTTTTAGTATCGGGATTGTTGAAGTTAGTTTGTGGCAGGATGAAATATAATATGCCTGTCGGCTGCACGGAGCTGACATAATATTTAGACAGGTTTTGGGCTGCCGTTTTGCCATGCACAAGGATAAAGGCACAGCACACCAGCCAACCAATCCGCCGGAAAAGAGAAAAGATAGAGGCCGGAGCCTCTATCCCGTGTGTGCGACCTATCATCTTATTCACCATAAACCAATACGGTATAAGTGGCATAGAAAGTCAGTATGTTCGTTGATTGGTAGTCCACGTGGTGGATACGGGTGATACCGGCTTGCTTGGCAGCAGTTTCGATACTGGCATCGCCTGATGAAATCCAACCCAATATGGATTTGGCTGTGGAGGTACCTACTTTGGATGCACCGGTGCTGGCCGTAACAGCAAGCGGGCCTTTGACATTACCATAGATGTATCCCGATACAGGACTTTGCGTTGTAGCACAGCTGCTGGCAAACAACGCGATGGCAATAGCTGCAACAAAAAATAATGATTTCTTCATGTGAAATAAAATTTAAAATTAATAAATATAAAAAATGTTAAACAAAATTACTATTATAAAAGTCATTCGAATATTTGGAACCACATCACTCTTCCTTCGGGATAAACTTCCTTGTATTGCTCTAGTGCCCCGGTAAGCAAGTTCTTCCTGGTGGATGTTCCGGCGCCATAGAAAGTTAATATTTCACCCACATCGTTATACACTACCAGGTATGAGCTTTCGGGGCTGGACATGGTCGATATCTGTCCGTATACCAATTTCCCTCTGTTCTTGTTGGCGATAAACACATCCCTCAATTCATTGATGGTTTTCGTATTCATGATGTTTTGCAGTAAAGCGGGCGGCGCATTGTTCTTTTCAGGTTCTGCAACCGCTGTTTCCTGCAAGTCCACCACTACCGGCCCGTTAGTCCCGGCGGGCGCTATTTCCGTTGGTCTGGCTGGTGCTGCATCCGGCTTTGGTGTATTTTCTACAATAACTTCATCTTCGCATTTGGAACGTCCCGAAATGACACCGCGTTTCAGGTTACAATGGAACGAACTCAGCCTGATGTACGCCAGCACGTAAAAGACATTTCCCTGCCGCAAGGCAATACATTCGGTATCATAAGCAATGCTCTCGACCATATCCTTGTCCATGCTGATGGCGGGATAATCGGCAATGATCCGCATGATCGGGCGTCCCAACTTTTCCTGGGCGCTTTTTTCGGCCTTGCCCTGGGTTGATCCTATTCCATCGTCAAAAATATAATCTTCGGGATGTTCCTTGATTTTACGGATCATTTCCTCCTTTTCCTGATCGCTCGCCCGGTTACCAGCAGGAACAATTGCCGGTTCGGACTTTTCGATTTTTACTCCCTGTTTGGAATATTTCTCGATCAAACCCGGCAAATCCTTCTGCTGTAAATAAACAATCGCCCGTGTCTTGTTTCCGCGCGGTTTAACAAGGTATTGCGCACTGTCTACAATCGTTGCCGCCACATCCTTCCAGTTAATAACGGCTTTTTTCAAGTCGTCTGTCTCAATAGATGGGCGGAGCATGTTACGCGCCGACGACAATGCATCTTCCTGCGTATCGCCAACCGCTTCGCCATACAAGTACCCCTTGCTGTTATCCTTTATTTCCCTTTCCAAGTTCGCATCATTATTCGTTTGCCCCGCAACATCGAACCCGACAGATGCGAACAACAGGATACCTACCCAGAAGTAAAAGAAAAAACGACTCATTTCTACTTATTAACTGAAATATACAGGTGTGAAATTGGTTTTACGAAGCTAAAATCAATTTCACTTTAGTATAAATACGATGATTATTTTTGTTAAAAACAAATACCTGCCCCTAAAATATGACGTCCGACCAGGTCGCCCGGAAAATCGAAACGATATTGATAACTATATTTCAACACTGCAAAGCCTAACTTCATGAGGACACCGGCTTCGGGAAAAGCTGCCGTATCATAAAAATCATTGTAACTATAATATTTTTGCGATGCAGTGCAATCGACAAATCCTGCACCTAAAGACATCCATACGCCGAAAGTCCATTTCTTGTAATCCTTGGCGGTCATCCTGAACAAGCGGAAGGTCAGGCCAAACGAAGCGCTGATCTCTTCGACACTGTTGTAAGCTCCAGCTTCACCTTCAAAATACCGGCCTGCGAAATAAGCGCCGACTTTCCGGTCCCTGTACCATCCCAACGAGCCTCCATAGAGGGTTTCGTACGACATGGCAAACGTACGTTGCCGGCGTCGCTCCATTTTCCGTTCGTATTTCTTCTCAAGGCTTGCCAATGCTTTAGAATTTTGTCCGGTAAGCATCGACTTTCCGGTAAGCTTCGTATAGCTTTCGGACATCCTCAATTCCACGTAACGATCGCCCGGGTTATGGGCGAATGCGGCCTGGTAATTGTCATAAGCCTTACGGTAATTGCCCACGGTGAAAAACTCATCTGCTATCCTGCGCCGTTTGATAATCGTATCAATGATGGCAATTTTCTGTTCGATGTCGTCGATGACCGTTGCCGGGGCATCCGTACATTCGGCAGCCAGTCGGTATTTTGCCTTGGCATCGGGGTACTGCGCCATCCGGAAAATTTCCAGGCCTTCCTTCATTGTCTGGTTATAACAACCTTGCAAGATCACATCCGGATCGTACAGTAAAATGGTTTTCAGCTCCTTAATTTGAAGTCTGGGTTCAAGTATCAATGGAGCATACCTTGCTGCATAGACCGTCAGTTTGCGGTCGTTGTATGCATCGCCTACCGGCAGACGGAGATAATAATATTTATCGCTCCCTTTCAGCTCGGTTTTGAATATATTCACCGTTTTGTCCTTGTTAGAGACAAAGGTAAGTTCAATGGTTTCGGCGCAGATGATTACCATTCCGGCTTCGCTACCGGTACCGGTAAATACATCGAACGGACCGCTTTTATCCTCGTAATGCAACTGCCGCTGCTGGCCGTAACCCACTGCAATGGTCATCATTAACATACAAAAATACGAGATGAACCGATATATCATTTTTGATCTTTTTATATGATGAAATTCATTTTCTTTTTGTGACACATTCTCCATCAATCCGGCCTTACAATATTATCAAAGTCATTCAGGCCAAACATGCTGTCGGGTGTCCAGGTACGCACCTGGATGGTGGGTTGCAATTCGTTCTTAAAATCGATCATTAGGAAAAGGTACCCCACATCGCTGTATTTATCGGTATGCCAGTCCTGTTTGAGTTCCACCCCGTAAATTTCGTTAACCTTGGGGTGCTGGGTGATTTTAATTTCGTTGAAATCCAAATAGATATATGAATTATTCTTGAATATCTGCGATAACTTTGACAGATATTCCTTTTTCGTTTGTTTCACCAACACGATCTTGTCCTGTGGCAATACACCCAACGGGCTATCTTTCTTCACCTGCTGTTTTACCACGCGACCGGTAATAATCAGCGCATCGTCGCTGAATACCTGTGTAAGGAAACTGATATCCTTCCGTCCGTAAGCTGTCCTGAAATTTTCGATGAAATCGAGGATGATCTGCCTGCGACGCATATCGGTCACCGAATTGTTGCCTTGCAGCAGTTGCTTGTACTGGTGGTTTTCGATACTCACATATACCGCATCAATGATACCATTGGACGTAAAATTGATCACCATTTCCTCGTAATTGTCTTTTTCTGAAGCCTGGGTCATGTAAATAGGAACGTTACGGATCTGGAACCCGTCATGTGTCACCACACCCGACTCAATAAACTCGGTTTCGATACACCTGAACGAACTCATACTCCATAACGCAAGCAGTGCCTTGGCCGCCTCGTCGGTCATATCCTTTTTATCTAATTTGGGCTTCCGGTTTTCGAAACAGGCATGATTCAACTCCGAAAGCAGTTTCGACGCTGCATTTTCGGCTTTAGCCGTCATCGAAGGAGTACTCAGGTTCGTGATGGAAACCTTGGTGGCATATTGTGCAAACGCCTGCATGTTGCACGACAAAAGCACTGCCAGTACGGTGGTTGCATAAATAATTCTTTTCATGATAATGTTGTTGTCCGGTTATTGATACAATTGAAACCAAATGATCTTGACGTTATCGAACATGTTGGCATAATTCTCGGTTGTCCCGGTACGCAGGTTCTTGCGGGTGGCGCTTCCCTTGTCGTACACGGCAACAATGGTACCGTCGGGTTGGTAGAGCAACAGGTACGAATTTTCGGGGGCTGTCATAGTGTTTAACCGTCCGTATGCCAACGCACCCGTATTTTTTCCCTTGGTGAAGAAGTCATTCAGTTCGAACAGGTTGTGTGCATCCAATATTTCATCCAGCAACTTATTACCTGTCTTTGCCGGAGTGCCTTGAACGGGCTGCTGGGCAGGCGGCGGAGTCACCACAACCGGCTGCGCGGCAGGTTGAGTCGTGGTAGTGGTAGGTTGAGTCACCGGTGCGGTTTGCTGTGGTACCACCACTGGCTGGGTGGTTGTGGCCGGTTTATTTTCGGTGACCACAACTACCTGCACCGGTTGTTCTGCTACCGGAAGTTCGGTAATTGTTTTATTGACTGCTGGTGCTGGCGCCGGCGCTGACGGATCCCTCGGATTGCCGGATTCGTCCAGGCCGTCATCGGGCAATGCATCGAACATCACCGCTTCGGCATAGGCACGTTTCAGTTCGTCTTTGGGTATATACACGATTGCCGTAATCGTACTCCCCTTTTTACTCAGGAATACCTTACCCTGATCGGCAATTTTCCGGCATGTGGCACCGTCAGCCTTACGGAACTGCGCGTCTTTCATCATATCGGGCCTGATCTTGCCGGCAAGATCGGTCTTGGCCTTTTCAACAGCGGCCTCCTGGTTGGCGGCCGCGCCTACGCCATAATAATTTTTAGACGAGCGGGCTTCCGATTCGCTTTGCGCGTACGACATCAAACATGTGCACACGGCTAATACAATTAGTGTAATGGTCTTTTTCATGATCTATTCAAATATTACTGGTTCATATTCTTTACTGTTGGTATTTTGGATATTACTATTGCTAAACAGGTTCTTGATGTTGTGGCTTGGAATGAAGGCATACATCCGGCATTTGATATTGCTGCCGTTTTCGAAAAAAGCATTTTCAATTGCATCCACCAGCAACATGTTCACATAGTTGAAATCCCTGTTATACAGGATCACCACGGCCTTGATATCGGGATGGTTTGCCAGTTCGAATCCTACATATGTTTCAAACCTCCGGTCGCCAAAAAACGCCACAAAATCCGAAAGCTTAACATGATACTTCTGCTCGGTGTATCCGTATTTCCGGTGCGTGATATCCAGCATCACCGATTTATCGGGCATGTCGTTGCGGACAAACAGGTTGGCCAGCGTTTCGTGTTGGTATAGCTTGCTATACAACGGCTGATAAATGCGGGCGTCGCTCTTCTGGTAGTAAATATCGGAATTGATTTCTGGGATCAAGAATGTTTTTCCATGTTTCACATACACTGCCCCGTTGTATTGCGACAATGACTCGCCTGCAATATTTTCCTTACGGTTGTTTGTCCCGGTAGCTTCCGGTTTCTGGAATACCGACAGTATCTGCCCCAGTTCATCTCCCAGTTCCTTGTTGTCTTTCCCCGAAATGACCGAATATTGCGCCGGGAATGTAGCCTTGGTGATTCCGTACACGGGATGCGTCCATTGCGCCGTATATGTCAGGCTGTCTTTGAACAGGCGAAAATCCGACGAATCGGTAATCGCTTTGAGGCTTGCTGAAAATGACGGGAACAATCCCTCGCCAAGCGGTGAATTGTTGTACAACCAGTTCATTTTATATTCCTTGAGCTTGTTCGCAGCCCTCTGGTTATTGTGGAAAAGAAGCATTTCTAAGGCCGTACATTCAAGGAATGCAAGTATTTCAGGAGCAAAAGCCTGTGTATATTGTTCCGGGAACAACCGGATACCGATCTGGGAAATTTCATTGCGTCCGTTTTTCCGGATGTACAAAGGCTTGTCTGAAACCAGTTCATTACACACCATTGGAGCGGATTGAGCTGATAAACATTGTCGGGGTAAAGAAGCATAGATGCGTTCAAGCTTCAGCGATGAAAATATAGGTGCATTTTGTGCAAAAACAGACGGTGCAATCGTTAATACAACAATCACAATAAAGCTATATAATATCAGAATGTCTTTTCGAGTTGTTATCATCGAATTTATCAACAGTTGATTAGAAAACATGCACCATACCTGTATTTTTCAAAAGCAAGAAAATAAAACATCTCATAAACTCTATCAAGGGAATATGATATAAGAAACTGGATGCAAAAGTAGTCTATTCAGACAAAAATGACAATACGGAAAACCGTAGTATTTTATATTTTTGATGAATCACCTTAAATGTGGGATAAATGTTAGAATATCAACATCCAAACTGTTGTATTTCTTGATTTGTTCAATTTTTTACACATGTAATTCCGGAAAATGCGACATGTATTTTATCTGCTGTTTCATCATAAAAAACACACATGCATCTTTATATTTGTTTTGAATGAACATGGAATTTCCATCCCAGCCGTCATTAAATATTTTTTCATTAGTTTTGCAAAATAAAAATTTGATATCACAAGGATGAATATATTACGTATTTTTATTCTATGCCTAATGTGGGTAACTGTCGTTCAGCCGGTTCATTCGCAAGTTCCTGTAACCCCATCGAAAAAAAAAGTGGTTATCGAAGGAAAAAGTTATTACCTGCATGCAGTGAAGCAGGGCGAAACGCTTTATTCTATCTGCAAGGCGTACAATGTATTGCAAAAGGATGTGGTATTCAGCAATCCCGATGCATTGGAAGGTATCCGTGTGGGACAGGAATTGAAAATCCCCATCAAAGTAGATGGGACATCGGCTGTCAATCAACTTGAATCGGCACAGTTTCTCTATCATATCACCGAAAAGGGGCAAACCACTTATTGGCTCACGCAACATTATAATATCAGTCTGGAGACCTTGTACAAGTACAATCCCGACCTGGAACATTCGCCCCTGCAAGCCGGACAGGTAGTTACCATTCCCAAAGGAGGCAACGCAGCGGTACAACAAGCCAAACCCACGGTCAGTTATACTACCCATGTTGTTAAAAGAAAGGAAACGCTTTTCTCCATCGCTAAAAGTTACAATGTCGATCTGAACCGTATCCTTGAAGAAAATCCAGAAATCGACGCAAACGACCTCAAAATAAGAATCGGGCAGGAAATCAAAATCCCGCTTCCCGATTCGGGAGCTATTGGCATTCCAGTCGAAATGTCGAAGGCCGATACCGTTATCATTCGCCAGGATCTGGAAAAGACACCGCAACACCCAGCTCCTGATGTCAATAGCGCTGCGACTACATCGGTAGCGGACACTCCGGTTGTTATAGAAAACATGTCCGACTGTGTGACGACTTCGCAAAAGGAATTCCGCGTTGCCATGTTGTTGCCCTGGTTCCTGGCCGAAAATTCGCCCGCCTCGCCGCCCGATTCGGCAATGGTAAAGGACAGCGAAGGCCGTTTCAGATACAAAAACGGTCAGTATTGGATCAATCCACGCTCCGCCAACGCCATTGAATTTTATGAAGGCGCTTTGCTGGCAATAGATTCGTTGAAAAATCAAGGGCTTATCACGAAAGTATATGTGTTCGACACGATGCGCGACTCCGTCAAGATGGAACAAATACTGAAAAGCCCCGTGATGAAGGATATGGACATGATCATCGGGCCGTTCTATACCGAACTGGTGAACCAGGTAGCTCGTTTCGCCCAGGAAAATCGCATATATTACGTATCACCCATCGCTATCAATACCGGTTCTTTGAAAAACAATCCATACCTGATGCAAGTGAACGCCGGCGAAATCAATGCCGTCGGTCCGGTGGTCGATTATATCTCGAAGCAGGAAAATGTACAGGTGACCTTGATAGGCAACAAGTCGGAAGCCGACCAGACTCTTTTCCACGCATACCACAACAAACTGAAAACGGTATTTGCCGATAGCATGATCACCGTCCGACAGTTCCGCCCCGACAGCATTCCGCAACAACCCGGAAAATACCTGAAAAGGAAAAAAACGAATGTGGTAATTATCCCTGTTTCGGATGAGGCTTTTGTGAATATACTCACCGCACAGTTGAACGCTGCTGCACACAGTTTCCAGATCAACCTTTACGGATTGGCCGGATGGACAAAATTTGTGAACCTCGATCAGGAATACCTTCACGCGCTGGAGTTCCATTATGCAACAGCTTTCTATATCGACTACAATAAACCTCAGGTACAACATTTCCTACAGCAATTCCGGAAGTTTTATCACACGGAGCCGACCATGCTGACCGGCCGCGGGGGAGTATCGTCGCATGCCTATCAGTTTGCTTTCCTGGGATACGATGTGACTTATTACTTTGCATCGGCCATGCACAAATATGGCAAAGGGTTTGGTTATTGCATCTCCAATTTCCGAATGCCCATGCTCCAGTCCGATTTCCATTTCACCAAGATCGATCCGTTTAGTGGCTATATGAATACAAACCTGGATATCTACAAGTATACGAAAGATTACAATATTGTAAAAGAGGTTATTACAAAGTAGGTTGAGAAGTAACGTAAAAGGAACAGGCACTTTATCATTATTTAATTGACAGTATACCAGAGTATAGAAGGTTTGAAATTCGAAGGATCGGTTGTCACCATCGGCAGTTTCGACGGAGTGCATTGCGGACACAAAGTATTGATCGGACGTGTGATAGAATTGGCACGCCAGTATGGTAGCCGGTCTGTGGTAGTTACATTCTGGCCGCATCCCCGGCAGGTGCTTGATAAAGAAGGCAATGTCCCCTTGTTGCTCAACACACTCGATGAAAAGGTAAGTCTCCTGAAACAAACAGGGATTGATGATGTTGTGGTATTCCCGTTCGACAAAGAATTGTCGCAAATGCTGGCGTCCGACTTTATCAGGGATATTGTTGTCGGAAAGTTAGGCGCCCGTTGCCTGATTGTGGGGCAAGATCATCATTTCGGAAAGAATCGTAGCGGCAATGCACAACATTTGCCTGCATTTGCTGCCCAAAGCGCCATGCAGGTGGAAGTGGTCGATTTGAAAACACTTGACAGGAAAATCAGTTCATCGGCGATCCGGGAAGCATTGGCCGAAGGTAACCTGCAACTAGCCAACGATATGCTAGGATATGACTATATGATTTCCGGGCAGGTAATAGCCGGGAACCATTTAGGACGCACCATCGGCTTTCCTACAGCCAATATACAAACACCGTCTTGCAAACTTCTTCCCGAAGAGGGTGTTTACCGGGTAAAGGTTTATTTGGGGGATATTCGTTCCTGCTCAGTAGGCCCTTCTTACAGTCATCTTGGTATGATGTATATCGGGAAACGCCCCGTATTGAAGCAGCAGGATACAAAACAACACATTGAGGTGAATATTTTCGACTTCGACCAGCAAATATACGGGCTGGATGTAACATTGGCATTGACACACCGTATAAGAAATGATATCAAATTCGAAAATTTGGAACAGTTGGCTGGACAGTTGAACCATGACAAGCAAAACATATTAAATATCATATAAATAATCAATCATGAACGAACAGCAATACAAAATTGCAGATATCAGTTTAGCCGATTTCGGACGTAAGGAAATCGAAATAGCAGAAAAAGAAATGCCAGGGTTAATGGCTATCCGCAGGAAATATGCAGCGGAACAACCACTGAAAGGCGCACGGATCACAGGTTCGTTGCACATGACCATCCAAACGGCTGTGCTTATCGAGACACTGGCGGCATTGGGCGCCAAAGTGCGCTGGGCAAGTTGTAATATTTTCTCAACGCAGGATCATGCAGCAGCCGCGATTGCTGCGAGTGGAATCCCCGTATTTGCCTGGAAAGGCGAAACACTTGAGGAATACTGGTGGTGCACCGAACAGGCGCTTACTTTCGAGGGCGGCTTAGGCCCCAACTTGATTGTAGACGACGGTGGTGATGCTACTTTGCTTATCCACTGGGGTTACCAGGCCGAAAACGATCCGAAAACAATAGATCGTACACCGTCGAGTAAGGAAGAAGGCGTGATACTTGATCTCCTGAAAAAGACATTGGATGCCGACTCGGGCAAATGGCACCGTGTAGTAAAAGAAATGCGGGGCGTTTCGGAAGAAACTACCACTGGCGTACATCGTTTGTACCAGATGAAGGAACGGGGAGAACTGCTTTTCCCGGCCATCAATGTAAACGACTCGGTAACCAAATCGAAATTCGATAACCTGTACGGATGCCGCGAATCGCTGGCCGACGGGATTAAACGCGCTACCGACGTGATGATTGCCGGAAAGGTTGTGGTCGTATTGGGCTATGGCGACGTAGGCAAGGGTTGTGCAAAGTCAATGCGTGCATACGGGGCGCGTACCATCATTACCGAAATTGACCCGATTTGTGCTTTGCAGGCTGCCATGGAAGGTTTTGAAGTAACTACCATGGAAGAAGCAGTGAAAGAAGGCAATATATTTGTCACCACTACCGGTAACAAGGATGTGATTACGATTGAACACTTGGCTGCCATGAAAGACCAGTCGATTGTATGCAACATCGGCCATTTCGACAATGAGATACAGGTGGATAAGCTGGAAAACTATCCCGGCATCCAAAAAATCAACATCAAGCCGCAGGTAGATAAATACATATTCCCCAACGGACGTGCTATCTTCCTGCTTGCCGAAGGCCGCTTGGTAAACCTTGGTTGTGCCACCGGACATCCTTCGTTTGTGATGAGTAATTCGTTCAGCAACCAGACGCTAGCGCAACTTGACCTCTGGAAAAACGAGTACGAAACGGATGTGTACCGATTGTCAAAAAAGTTGGATGAAGAAGTTGCCCGGTTGCACCTGGAACAACTCGGTGTTAAGCTCACCAAGTTATCCGATATGCAGGCTGCATATATAGGCGTTCCTGTGGAAGGCCCCTATAAGCCGGAGCATTACCGTTATTAGAGTTATCCGACCTGCCGGATTTTTCTGTTTGACAAGATAAACAGATAAATCCGGCAGGCTCGATTTATCGTTTCAATTTCCTGTAAAGGGTAAATCTTGTAATACCCAATAATTCGGCGGCTTTATTCACATTTCCGCCGGTACGTTCCATCGCCTTTTCAATGGCCTGGGCTTCGAGCGCTTCCAGATTTAGCAGTTCAGCAGTTTTTCGTTTACGGTTTTGCGCCGGTTGCAAAATTAAATCATCGGCTTTCAATATATTCCCGTCCGACAGGATAAGCGCACGTTCCACTGCATGTTGCAGCTCACGCACATTTCCCGGCCAATGGTAGTCTAATAGTTTGTTTTGCGCTTCTTTTGCAATTTCATGTACATTTTTCCTATATTTCATAGCAAACCGATGCATGAAATGTTTGGCCAACAGGATCACATCGTTGCCGCGTTCACGTAAAGGCGGAATATGCAACTCAATGGTATTGATCCGGTAGAGCAAATCCTGCCGGAAGTGTCCGTCTTCTACATCCTGATAGATATCCGCGTTGGTAGCGCAGATGAAACGGACATCTACAGGAATACTTTTGTTGGAACCCAATCGTGTGATCTGCTTCTTTTCAATAGCGGTGAGCATTTTGACCTGCATCGGTAATGACAGGTTTGCGATTTCGTCCAAGAACAGCGTACCGCCCGAAGCGGCTTCCATGCGTCCCGGCTTTTCCTTTTTAGCGTCGGTAAAGGCGCCTTTTTCATAACCAAACAATTCGCTTTCGAACAGGCTTTCGGGGATGCTACCCAAGTCAATAGAAACAAACAGTTTTCCTGAACGTGGAGAATGACGATAAATGGCACGTGCTACAAGGTCTTTCCCAGTGCCGTTTTCGCCAAGGATCAAGATGTTGGCATCCGTTCCGGACAGTTTTTCGATCATGGAAAATATATGCAACATGGCATCCGATTCACCTACAATATCTTCGACTGGTTCATCAGATAGCACCGTCATTTGTTTCTTGAGCTTGTTCACTTCATTACGCGAAGCCCTTAGTTGCAACGCCGAGGATAATGTGGTCAACAGTTTGTCTTTTTCCCAAGGTTTGGGAATAAAGTCGATAGCGCCTGCTTTCACTGCCTGCACGGCTTTTTCGGTGTCGGCATAAGCTGTCATGAAAATCACCACCGCCTGCGGATCGACTTCCAGGATTTTTTGTAACCACGCAAAGCCTTCCTGCCCACTGCTCGCATCGCGGCGGAAATTCATGTCAAGCAAAATCACGTCGGGCTGGTATTGTTCCATGAACCGTATGATTTTTGCCGGGTCTGTACTCACACGGACGCTCTCTACATACGGTTCGAGCAACAGGTTGAGTGCAAACAACACATCCTCGTTGTCATCTATAATCAATACTTTTCCTTGAACAGCCATAGAATCAATTGAGAATTGAGAATAAAAATTAATTTTCTGCCCGTCAGGCAAGCAAAGCGCATAAAATCAATATGAAAATACTTTATCAAAACGTCGATCATTTACTCAAGCGTACTTATTACAAATTTCCATAAAAGTACTATTTTATTCCGGTTTCAACACCGTTCCCTTCATGTGTTTCCCGTCTATCAATATCTGTAAGGAAGACGAACAACGAACGTGACGAATATAATTATCTTCGTAAACAGATGGCAATGAATCAAGGAATCCGGTATCGAAGAACCCCTCGTTGATGTACGGGTTGATGGTAAAATACCCGACACGGAACGAGGTAAGGTTCTGAAAAAAATGCGTACCCTGACTTGCATCCACACGGTAATTTTGCAGCCCGAATTCCACAATCAACCGGGCTTCTGATATCTGCGGCCATTTGACGGGAATACCCAGCCACGGATCACTCGAACCCCAACGGCCCGGCCCACAAAGGATGTAATTACGTTTTTCGTCAATCATCCGGTCATTCATTTTTTCCACCGAAAGGGCGATTTCCGGATTGTGAGCAGCATTGAATTTTTGTGTTTTTACATAAACAACATCCTGTATATGACTGATTTCTCCATTGCCTAACGCCAGATCAGACCAGATCAGGATGTTCTCCTTCGGGAAGTTATCCAAGTTAACATCTCCCCGGTGTTCGCCGGCGATAGGACGTATTTGCAAGAAATTGAACATAACGGGGCTTCCGGAAGGCACGTCGGGATTAATGGCAAATTCTATTTCAACTGGTGAATTCAATTCCTGTTGTCCGATTTTTAAGAGGTCTTCTAATATTTTTGCAAGAGGGAAGCTGTTGTGATTCAATATTTTTGAAAAAGTGATAATCCGCTTTCCCTCGTGCAGGATTCCGTCGCGAATCACTTTGTTATCGAAATCGTAGGTCGATGCCACCAATCGCAGTGTGTGGTCTTTTTCTGCAACCGACAATGGCAACTTTACAATATTGCAACCATCGTTGACATCGGGTACGAAAACTTCATCCGACAAGTCGATGGCGAAAAAGGACTTTTGCGTCTCGCTCAACGCCATCTGCGGCGACGACAGTTGCAATACTTTTTTAGGATATTTGGGCGAAAAACGAATACCAATCCCACCCTCAACCACATATTTTCCCAATCCAAGTGCAATATTAACGACTCCATCGTCGGTTGTTTCGGGTGCGATGGGATAAAAGTTGACCGAACGTGCAACTCCCGATATCACCGGGTAGAAATGATTGCCGTAACGGCTTCCGCAAACTTCCTGCAGGATAACCGACATTTTCTCCTCGTCGATGATGTTGGCTGTTGCAGCAATGTACGACTTGCTGCTATGGTAGAAAACAGAAGCGTAAATCGCCTTGATGGCGCGTACGACATTGGTTACGGTGACAGAAGGATCGGATGCATTCGGCACCATGTAGGTGGCATACACTCCGGCAAACGGCTGATAATATGAGTCTTCCAACTTACTTGATGAGCGTGCCGCAATGGGTGACTTTACCAGTAAGGCCAAAGCGACAAGGTCTTCTTTCACCCTTTCAGGTAGGCGGGCGTCAAGGAATGTTTTCAGGATTTCTTCGTCAGAAGCGCCCGATAAAGCAACTGGGTAAAGGTTATTACTGTCCATGAATTCCTCGAAAATATCCGCTCCTACCACCACTGTGCGAGGGATGTTGATCAACACTCCGGGATATTTGTTGTATATCTTTTCTTCCTTGATCACGGTATCAATAAAAGCCAGTCCGCGGGCTTTCCCACCGATAGCACCATTGCCGATCCGTGCAAATGACATGTATTCGTTGAATGTTTCCTTGTCAAATTGCGCAATGATGCCGCGTCCGGTGTCCTGCCGGTAAATGCTCATGGCCTTATCCATATATTTTCGTGCGGCTTGAATGTCGGCAAAATCTTCGAAACTTAAAGCCTTGAAAATACGCGCGATGGAAAATAGTCCCCTGGCATTGAACCACTTGGAAATATGATTGCGGGATATATGATAAATCAGCACATCATCCGGTACTTTCCACAACACTTCCTGTAAACTTTTCAGGTCAATGGCGCGGGCGATTTCCCCCTTTATTTCAGGATCGCGGAATATAAAATCGCCGAACCCGAAATGTATATTGATATAATTACTCAGTTCACTCGACAGGCTTTTGTCGTATTTATGGATGAATCCGACCTGTAGTTGTTCGGCCATCCCTGCATTCTTTACATCCGACGATTGCAGAAGAATAGGCATATTGGGATCTTCTGAACGGATCAACCGGCACAGATCAAATCCCGCATTGGTTTTGGTTTCGGGAGCGTCTTCCTGTTTGAAAGTAACATCGGAAATGACACCTAGCAGGTTGTTTTTGTAACGGTGGTATAAAGTTACAGCCTCATTGTATGTTGTCGAATGCAAAATTTTGGGACGTCCGCGCATACGCAACATTTTTTGATGTTCGTTCAGGGCTTCGCGCATAAATTGACGCGATTGCCTGAAAATCAACTTGTAGAGCAAAGGCAGATATGAGGATGTGTAGCGGATAGAATCTTCGACCAACAGGATGCATTGTACGCCGATTTCCTCAATGTCAAATGGGGCGTTCATTCTGTCCTCGATCAACTTGATGATGGCCAACAACAAATCGACATTTCCCAACCAGCAAAATACCGAATCGATGGCGCTGAGGTCTTCATGGCGCAACTTCAGCGATACTTCACGCGAAAAGGGTGTCAACACCACGATAGGGACGTTCGGGTAGCTGTTTTTGATTTTTTTAGCCAGACTGAATGGATCGATATCACGGATACTCAACATGGAGATGACCAAATCGATCCGGTTGTCTTTCATGATTGCGAAAGCCTTTTCCGCAGTATCGGCCTGTACGATACCAGGTGCATTACGCAGGCTGAGCGATACATATTCGTTGAATATCTGTTCGTCCACCCGCCCGTCCTCTTCCAACATGAAGGAATCGTAACTGCTGCACAACAGCAAAACATTCCGTATCCGTTTCTGCATCAGCAAGTCGAATGCTGTTTCCCGGAATGTCAGGTGTTCAGGATCTAAAATCTGTTTCAAAATTCAAAAAATAAAGGGAATATTTGCCGCTTTTCATTTGCAATCAATGCAAACAAAGGGTGTTAGCCAAGAGGAATATCCATCACAAATTTGCTCCCTACCCCCTTTTGACTCTGTACCCGGACGGAACCTCCATGCGCTTCGCAAACAGCCCGCACATAACATAAGCCTAATCCGAATCCTTTCGCGGGTGTCCGCCCATCGGGCTTTTCACCAACGCGGTAGAAACGGTCGAATATCCGGTCAATATGTTCCTCGTCGATACCCAAGCCATTGTCCTCGACTATGATACGTATTCCTTCGGAGATATCTTCAAGTTTAATCCGGATATCAACTACACTACTGGAATATTTAACGGCATTGTCAATCAGGTTACCTACGGCATTGCAGAGATGCAAGCGATCGGCAGTGATTTCAAGGTTAGTCAAACGATTATCAATAGTTATATTGATTTGTTTATCCTGTGATTTTAAGGACATTTCATTGGCCAATGTTTGAATAGAATCAACAATATCAAATGTCTCGCGGGTTATTTTCATATTACTGTGTTCCTGTACCGCCAAGCTGAGCAGCGAATCGGACAATGAACTGAGCTTTTTCAGGTTCTTTTCCGAAATGTCGATATATGGTTCTACTTCGAAATTTTTATTTTCGCGGCTTTTGGTATGGAGTCTTTTCAAGGAGAGCGTCGCCAGCATGATCGGAGTTTGCATTTGATGTACTGTATAGTGGGTATAGTCGGTTACGCTTTGTGTGTATTTCTTTTGTTTGAAAACCACCTGTATGATGTACAGGGTACATGCCACGGCAAGCAACGCAAAAAATACGGAAACGGCCATAGTTCCGGTAGTTTGGGTAAATATACGGAAAAACGAAGATGAAACGACCACACCCCGTACCGCCTGATTTGAATCATCATCAAGCGGTACGGGGTCGGTTACATAACGGCGGCCTTTTTCCCCAACATTTGCCGTGCTTTGGATAATGGTGTCACCGCTTGCATTGACCAGTTCCACATATATTTCATCGCCGGGATACTCCAATTTGATCAAGCTCGAATAAATACTATCAATCATTTGAATGCTGGGAGGTGATGCATAGTTAAGTGCGTATTTAATTCTGCTTTGCAGATTAGAATCGCCTCCTAACGGATGTTTCAAGTCAATAATAGTATTGGTATTGGATGGTATTACCATGTCCTGTTGTATGGCTATGGAATCAAGATCCTTCATGTCAAGGGAATCTTCCGTTTGTGTAATGACAATATGATCGAGCAAAACCTTGGAGCGGATGTCAAATTCTTCTTCAACCGCATTGGTTAACATCCTGTTGGCATATTTATCAAACAATGCATAATGAAGCCGATAACTTTGGTATAACCAAATAATCTGCCCTGCAACAATACATATCAAGGCAACCCCGGTCAGGATTATCGCCATGTTTATTCGTTTTTGCATATTACAGTATCAATTTGGACAAATAAAGTTATTAATAATAGCATGATAGTTATCAACATAAAATCAAAAGTTATTAACAGTCAATGTCTTTAATTAAAAAGAAAATTATTTTTGCATTGGCTTAAAATTATTTCTTAATCAATTAAAGTAAAGTGTATGAAAAAAGTCTTTTTTGCAGCAGTGCTGCTTGCTTCAATGTGCGTTTCAGCAATAGCTGGCTTGAATAAACCTGTAGTTGTGATCAAACCTGTAGCTGATGAAAAAACAACTACAACAGTACAAACCCAGGCTCCTCAACCCAAAACGCCTACCACTCCGGGAATAGAATATCTAAGGTTGAAAGACGGAACTTTAATCATTATTCGCCACTAAGACATAAAATTACCTTATTGGTTTAATCCGGAAGTGCATTCACTTCCGGATTTTTTTGCGCTACACATTGTAAGAACTTAAAAATACACTTATCATATCTTCAAAGATACGATATTTCCGGACAAATGTAGCGCATTTTCTCCAAAAAAATGTGACTTTTAGGAAAAAGCTCAATAAGTTGTCATTCAAGACATAAGTAAGATGAAAAATTATGAGTGATAAAATCCGTATCTTTGTCGCTCAAAACCAAATCGGATCATGATTTTCAACAAGGGTAAGGCTTATCTGTACTTATCGGCATATATTTTTCTGTTTCTGACGCATATCCCGCAGTTGCCGGCACAGATTCAGGTTGCCCCAGACAGGTACCGCATAGAGTTTACCGATAAAGAGCACAATACCTATACGATTGAACGGCCTCATTCTTTTCTTTCGGAACGGGCGATACAACGTCGCGCTAGGCAGAGCATCGGAGTAACACAAGCCGATTTGCCTGTGAGCGGTTATTATACCGATAGCTTGTCGAAAATGAACATTGAAGTTTTGAATACTTCTCGTTGGTTCAATTCGGCAACAGTACGCTGTTCGGCTGAAGACATCGAAAAAGTGGGAGATATTGATTTTATCAGGAAAACATCGGCTATTCTCCGGGAAAGTGTTCAAGATACCACTACCGGAAAAGAATATGATTTGGAAACTTTGTTTTCTTTTCTCTTCCAAAAAAAAAATGATGTTCAGCCGCTATATGCAGCATCCACTAATTATTATGGAAAAGCGGCCGACCAGATCGGTATGATGAGTGGTCACGTTTTGCATAACAGGGGATTTCGCGGCAAGGGAATGTTGATTGCGGTTGTTGATGGTGGATTTTATAAAGTTGACGAGCTTTCCGGATTCGACAGTTTACATAATGAAGGGCGTCTTCGGGGAATAAAAAACTTTACCACCGATCAGGAAAATGTAATCGGAGATAATAATCATGGCACCAATGTATTGTCTATCATAGCCAGTAATCTTCCCGGACGGATGATTGGTTCTGCTCCCGATGCCGATTATATTTTAATCCGGTCGGAAGAAATTGGTAAGGAGCATCTTGTGGAGGAAGACAATTGGATTACTGCGGTGGAATATGCCGATAGTATAGGCGCTGATTTGATCACCAGTTCGTTAGGTTATTCGATTTTCGATGATCCATCACAAAACCATTTTTACAGCGATTTGGACGGCCGAATCGTCCGGGCTTCGTATGCTGCTACCATGGCGGCAGCACGGGGAATGATTGTTTGTGTGAGCGCAGGTAACGATGGCGATTTGCCGTGGAAATATATATCCGTTCCTGCCGATGCAGACAGTATTGTTACCATTGGTGCTGTCGACCGCAATGGACAATATGCATTGTTCAGCTCCGTCGGTTACACAGCCGACAGGCGCATCAAACCGGACTTAACGGCAATGGGTAAAGAAACGGCTTATCAAGGCTCGTCCGGGAATATCAATACGGGCAATGGCACTTCTTATTCTACTCCCCTACTGGCGGGATTGATGGCTTGCTTGTGGCAGGCATTTCCCGAAAAGGACAATATGGAGATCATTGAAATGGTGAAGCGTTCTGCTGATCACTACAATGAACCTGATTCCCTGTATGGATACGGAATTCCCAATTTCTCGAAACTGATAGAACCCGTAATGCCTTTTTTTGAAACCGAAGAAGATCCTTATACGGTATCGGTATTTCCCAATCCATTCACGGGTGTTTTCACGCTATACCTTTCACCGGCGCAACATGGCCGGATCAGTATGCGGATTTTCACCATCAGTGGGCAACAAATCTTTTTGCACGTTGGTTATATATCCGAATGTAATGCATACGAATTGCAGGTGAATGAAAGTGCATCTTTCCCGGCAGGTATGTATATCATTGAAATCCGTACCGATGCGGGTAAAATAACAACAAAAGCAGTCAAACAATGATCAATACGCTTCTTTCCCAACGAATTCTCATCCTCGATGGTGCCATAGGCACCATGGTACAACCGCTCGGACTCACCGAAGCCGATTTTCGGGGCGAACGTTTTAAAGATCATCCGGTAGACTTGCGGGGCAATAATGACCTATTGTCGCTTACACGGCCTGATGTGATCCGGGATATTTATGAACAATACCTGAAAGCGGGTGCCGACATCATTACTGCCAATACATTTAATTCCAACCTTTTGTCGCAGGCCGATTACAAGCTGGAACATATTGTATCGGAACTAAACCGTGAAGCCGCAGTTCTGGCTAAAGAGTTGGCAAAACAGTATAGTACGGCCGAGAAACCTCGTTTTGTAGCTGGTACACTTGGCCCTACCGGAAAAACAGCCTCCTTGTCGCCCGATGTGAATGATCCTGCTTATCGTGCTGTCACTTTCGACGACCTTGTGGAAGTATACTCCGAACAGGCTAATGCCTTGATGGATGGTGGGGTGGATATTCTGCTGTGTGAAACAGTGTTCGATACACTGAACGTCAAAGCAGCCCTTTTTGCCATCGATCAGGTGTTTACCCGGCGCGGACAACGCCTGCCTGTGATGGTGTCGGCAACGATTACCGATGCTAGTGGACGGACGCTTTCAGGACAGACCATTGATGCGTTTCTCTACTCCGTGATGCATTTTCCGCTGATGAGTATTGGTATTAACTGTGCTTTGGGTGCAAAACAGATGCGCCCGTACGTTGAAGAACTGTCGCGTAAAGCGCCATTCCACGTCAGTGTGCATCCCAATGCCGGATTACCCAACCAATTTGGTGGATATGACCAATCGCCCGACGAGATGGCGGTTTTGATCAAAGATTTTATCGATCATGGATTTGTGAACATCGTGGGTGGCTGTTGCGGCACCACGCCTGCACATATCGAACGTTTTGCCCAAACGGCGGCTGGAGCGGCACCACGTATCGTTCCGCAACGCTCCGAAGCTTTGTTGCTCTCGGGCATGGAACCGCTAGTGGTGGACGAAAGCACTAATTTCATGAATATTGGCGAGCGTTGCAATGTTGCAGGTTCGCGTAAATTTGCACGGCTCATCCGCGAGGAGAATTTCGACGAGGCGCTTAGCATTGCACGCATGCAAGCAGAAACGGGTGCCCAAGTAGTTGACGTGAATATGGACGATGCCATGCTTGATGCAAAGAAGTCGATGGTGCAATTCCTTAACCTGTTGGCTGCCGAACCTGACATTGCCCGTCTTCCGGTGATGGTCGATTCTTCCAAATGGGAAGTAATCGAATCCGGGTTGAAATGCCTGCAAGGTAAATCTATTGTTAATTCCATCAGTTTGAAAGAAGGTGAGGATGCTTTCCGCGAAAAGGCGCGGCTGGTGCATCAATATGGTGCGGCCGTGGTGGTGATGGCTTTCGACGAACAAGGACAGGCGACCGATTACGAACGTCGTATCGAAATCTGTTCGCGGGCTTATCATATCCTCACCCAGAAAGTAGGTTTCCCAGCAATGGATATTATTTTCGATCCCAATATCCTTACCATTGGCACCGGCATCGAGGAACACAACAATTTTGCTGTCGATTTCCTACGTGCGGTACATTGGATCAAGACCAACCTACCGCATGCACGGGTCAGCGGCGGGGTGAGCAACTTGTCATTTGCATTCCGCGGCAATAATTACCTGCGCGAAGCTATGCATGCTGTTTTCCTGTACCATGCGGTAAAAGAAGGTATGGATATGGGGATCGTAAATGCCGGTGCATTGCCTGTGTACGACGATATACCGAAAGATTTACTTGAGGCGATCGAAGACCTCATCTTCAATCGTCGCCCCGATGCTACCGAACGCCTGCTTGACATGGCTGCGGGGTTGAAAGATACTGAAACGATTTCGGAACAACAAGGTGTGAACCAGTGGCGCGAACAGCCGCTTACGGACCGTATCAAGTATTCGGTCATCAAAGGTATCACCGATTACGTGGAGGCCGATATGGAAGAAGCGCGACAACAGTATTCGCCTACGCTCACGATTATAGAAGGCCCCCTGATGGACGCCATGAACGAAGTAGGTGATATGTTTGGAGCCGGTAAAATGTTCCTGCCGCAAGTAGTGAAAAGCGCCCGCGTGATGAAACGCGCCGTGGCCTATCTGCAACCCTTCATCGAAGCTGAGAAAGCCGAAGCCGGTAACGTGGAGGCCATGGGTAAAATACTGTTGGCCACTGTGAAAGGCGATGTGCACGATATCGGAAAAAATATCGTAGGGGTGGTATTGGCCTGCAATAATTACGAAATCATCGACCTTGGTGTGATGGTTCCTTGTGAAAAGATCATTGCGGCTGCACAAGAACATAATGTCGATATTGTTGGGCTTAGCGGACTGATCACGCCTTCGCTCGACGAGATGATCCACGTAGCGGACGAAATGGAACGCAACGGACTCACACAGCCTTTGATGATCGGTGGCGCCACTACTTCGAAAATACATACTGCTGTGCGGATTAAACCTGCTTACCGTAACCCTGTGGTGTATGTGAAGGATGCATCTCGGAGTGTGGGCGTAGCCAGCGCTTTACTTGCATGTGACCCTGTGTTTATGGAAGAGTTGCAAACCGATTATCATCAGATGAAGACAAATTACGAGCAATCGGCGGCTACGGTACATCGGCTGACCCTTGCTGAAGCCCGTGCCAACCGGCTGCAAATTGACTGGAAGGCTGAACCGCCTGTCAGTCCAGCCATATCGAGTATCCACGAATGGCGTAATTATCCGCTCGAAGAAATACGTAAATATATTAATTGGACGTTTTTCTTTATTCTGTGGCAACTTAAAGGCAAGTATCCGCAAATTCTTGACCATCCCGAATACGGCGTCGAAGCCCGCAAGCTCTTCGATGATGCCAATCGCACGCTTGATATGATTATTGGCCAGGAACTGATCACTGCCAACGGTGTTTTCGGTATTTTTCCGGCAAATTCCGTCGGTGATGATATTGAAGTGTATACCGACGAAAGCCGCACGCAAACAGCTTGCATTTTCCGTAACCTGCGTAACCAAACGCAGAAAGCGGCAGGTGAAGACGGGCCACAACCCAATCTTTGTTTGGCGGATTTCATTGCTTCCCGCGAAAGCGGCATACCCGATTATCTTGGCGCTTTTGCCGTCACTGCGGGACTTGGTGTGGACAAATTAGTGAAGGAATATGAAGCCGCGGGCGATGATTACAGCGCTATTATGGTGAAAGCGCTGGCTGACCGTTTGGCCGAAGCTTTTGCCGAATTGATGCACCTCGAAGTACGCCACAAATACTGGGGATATGCCGGTGACGAATACCTTACACTGGAAGGCCTGTTGAGCGAACGTTACACAGGTATCCGCCCTGCACATGGTTATCCGGCCTGTCCCGACCATTCCGAAAAAGATACACTTTTTGATCTGCTCCATGCCCGCAATTTCGGTATGGACCTTACCGAATCATTTGCCATGACACCCGCGGCTACCGTCAGTGGCTTGATGTTTGCACATCCGCAAAGCCATTATTTCGCTGTGGGGAAAATTACCAATGACCAATTAACGGATTATGCATTGAGAAAAGGAGTGACCATGGAAATGATTAAGAAATGGATACCAGGAAATATCGGGTATTGAAAATATATTTGTTATTTGTTTAAATATAACGCTCCAAGTTCAAAAACAAAATGATAACTTTGGCGTCTTCTAATAAGACATTGTTATAACATATTTTGTATGAACAGGAGAAAATTTATAGAAACAGGAGGTCTTGCTATGCTTGGTTTTACTACCATGCCGGGGTTGTTGCAATCGTGTGCTCCAAACTCCAAGGAAGGTGTGGTTTTAATGTTGGATCATTTCGGAGTAACCGAAGCCAATCTGAAAAAAATAATCGCTATAGCCTTGGAAAAAGGTGGTGATTACGCTGACTTATTTTTTGAACATACGTTTGATAATTATCTAAGCTTGCGCGACGGTGCTGTCAACCGGGCTTCGTCAGATATCGATTTCGGGATGGGTGTACGTGTGGTAGCCGGCGACCAAACCGGATATGCCTACGTGGAAGACATTACCATGGACGAAATGATGAAAGCTGCACGCACGGCTTCGCGTATTGCAACAGGTGCAGCTAAAACCGCCCCGGTGAATGTTTCTGAAAAGAAATTTGCCAATCATTATCCGGTTATCAATGCGTGGGAAGATGTATCGGTAAAAGACAAGATGCCCTATGTGCAAAAACTCAACGACCGTATCTTTCAGTTGGATGCACGAGTATCCAAGGTAACGGCTTCGCTCAATGACACGACATCGTATGTCCTGCTGTTCAATTCAGAAGGAACACTTTGTTATGATTATCGCCCGATGGCAATCCTGAGCGCATCGTGTATCATGGAACAAGGCGGAAAGATCGAAAACGGATATTCGTCGCGTGCGTTCCGTAAGGGTTACGAGTTTCTCGACGACCAGGTTATCGAAGCTATTGCACAGGAAGCTGTAAAGAAGACAGCGATCATGTTTGAAGCTGTAATACCAAAGGGTGGTGAAATGCCTGTAGTGATGGCTGCCGGCGGATCGGGTATCTTGCTGCACGAGGCCATCGGACATGCCTTCGAAGCTGATTTCAACCGCAAAAATATATCTATTTTTTCCGATAAATTAGGGAAACAAATTTGCGACACACACATCAATGTTGTGGATGATGGCACAGTAGACGGTAACCGTGGCGCCATTAATTTTGACGACGAAGGTGTGGAAAGCCAAAAAACTTACATCGTAACCAACGGCGTACTGACTAGCTATTTGCATGATAGAATCAGCGCCAAACATTACGGAATTTCTTCGACCGGGAACGGACGGCGCGAATCGTTCCGTTACAATCCTATTCCCCGCATGAGGGTAACCTACATGGAGAACGGCGATGTACCCGAAAAAGACATGATTGCCAGCGTGAAAAACGGCGTGTATGTGGATACCTTTACCAACGGGCAAGTTCAAATAGGGGCAGGTGATTTTACATTCTTTGTGAAAACCGGTTACCTGATCGAAAACGGGAAATTGACCCAGCCGATCAAAGATATCAACATTATCGGTAACGGACCGAAAGCGCTTGCCGCCATTACCATGGTAAGCAACAATCTTGAAATAGACGAAGGCGCCTGGACATGCGGTAAGGATGGGCAGGGAATGCCAGTAAGTCAGGGATTACCGTCGGTATTGGTAAGCAAGTTGACTGTGGGCGGTAAAGCATAATGGTTTAACGATTAAAATCCAGAATGATATGATAAGCCAAGAATATAAGAAGATAGCGCAGTGGGTGATGGATCATGCTTTGAAAAACGGCTGCCAGGCTTGCCGCGTTTCCATTAATGCCGGTACCGAATCTGCTTTTGACTATCGTGATACACAATTGGAAAAACTGACGCAGGCGTCCCAGAATAAGTTATATGTCGAATTTTTCATCGATGGCCGTTACGGTTCATACAGCACCAACCGAATTAATCAAAAGGAGTTGGAACCGTTCATCAAAAACGGAATTGATGCCACGCGCTACTTGGCCGAAGATACATTCCGCCAGTTGCCTGATCCGTCGCGCTATTACAAAGGCGATGGAAAAGGGTTGGATTTGTTCGATCCGAAATACGACCAGTTGCAGGCCGACGAAAAACTCGCTTTGGCTAAAGCCGCTGTTGTCGAGGTTTATGGTACAGACGATCGGGTTATTTCCGTTACGGGAAGTTACAATGACAGATCGGGTTCAAGCTACAGGATCGCCAGCAATGGGTTTGAAGGTGAAAGCGGAAGTTCATCGTTTAGTCTCAGCGCATCGGTGTCACTCAAAGGCGATGACGATGCCCGTCCCGAATCGTGGTGGTACGATTCATCCCTTTATTGGGACAAGCTCGAAAAAGCAGGCATTGGCACTACGGCTTTGAAACGCGCCTTGCAGAAACTCGGACAACAAAAAATAAGTTCGGGGAAATACCAGATGTTGGTGGATAACATGAACATCACCCGGCTGCTTTCTCCGCTCATTTCGGCAATGTACGGCAACGCCCTGCAACAAAAAAACTCATTCCTGCACGATAAACTCAACAAAAAAGTAGCCTCTTCGAAACTGACACTCATTGACGATCCGCATATTGTAAAAGCATCAGGCGCCCGTTGGTTCGACGGTGAAGGAGTAGCTACCCAAAAACGGACATTGTTCGACAAAGGCACCCTGAAAACTTATTTCATCGACACTTATATTGCCAAAAAGATGGAAGTGGAGCCTACTGTACAAGGCCCCTCCATCCTGACAATGGAACTTGGCAGCAAGAATTTGGAACAGATGACAACCGATGTACAGAAAGGAATTTGGATTACAGGTTTTAATGGCGGCAACAGCAATAGCTCAACTGGTGATTTCTCGTTTGGTATCGAAGGGTTTTTGGTCGAAAAAGGCAAAGTTGTGAAACCCGTTAATGAGATGAATATCACCGGGAACCTGCTCACACTATGGGTTAATATTGAAGCAATCGGCAATGACCCGCGACTCAATTCGTCGTGGCGTATCCCGTCGATGCTATTCAATGATGTTGATTTTAGTGGGTTGTAAGTAACTCATTGATAAAACAAAAAACAGGTGCATGTGTAATACGCCTGTTTTTTGTTTTTATAAAATCATCACTTACAATAACTCTGTCAACAATTCCAGTTTCATTCCCCGCGAACCTTTAACTAAAATAAACTTGTCCTTGGGCGGATTCTTCATCAACCATTTCTTTAGTTCTTCCAATTCACCAAAAGCATGGATACCGGGAATTCCTTTCGCTGCCTGAAAAAAATGTTTCCCGGCTACTGCGCAGGAAACATCGGGGTGGACTGCTATCAAATCAACAATAGCAACATGTTCCTGGGGCGCTTCATCACCCAGTTCGAACATATCTCCCAATATAACCATCTTGTCGCCTTGTATCTGTTCGAAAAAGTTATTGAGCGACTCCCTCATGCTGGTTGGGTTTGCATTGTAATAATCGAGCAAAAGTTGATTTTTTGCTGTACGGAGAATTTGTGACCGGTTGTTTTGAGGCGTGTATCCGGCAATAGAATCAGCGATACGTTTGGTTGGAATATTAAAATGAGCGCCAATGCATGCGGCTGCCAACAGGTTTTCAAAATTATAGACACCGGCCATCCGGGTAGTCAAGTGGTATGTTGCCATCCACACATGTAATTCCACTTGCAAATATGGCGAAGCCGAAACAACCTTGCCCCAGCAATCCGAGTGTTCGGGCCGACCATAGCCGATCGTTTTTGCCTGAGTGTGTTCCAGCATGGTTGACAATACCGGGTTTTCTTCATTGTAGAATATGATCCCATCATGTTCGCCCAAGTAATTATATAACTCCCTTTTTGCTTGTTTCACTCCCTCCAATCCACCGAATCCTTCCAGATGGGCTTTCCCGACATTGGTGATTAATCCATGAGTAGGAAGGGCGATACGACACAAATTTGCGATTTCGCCCGCATGATTGGCTCCCATTTCGATAATGGCCATTTCCGTTTCATGTGACAGTCCCAACAATGTAAGAGGAACACCAATATGATTGTTGAGATTCCCCGAAGTGGCAAGTATATTATATTTGGTTGACAATACGCATTTTATCAACTCCTTGGTTGTCGTTTTCCCATTGGTGCCGGTAATAGCAATTACAGGTATATCCAGTTTTTGCCGATGCATACGTGCCATATCCTGCAAAGTGGCCAACACATCACCCACCAGAATGTACCGGTTGTCAATAGCTACATCCGGCCGATCGACAACCGCATAATTGCATCCTCCCGCCAAAGCTTGTGCCGCAAAATCGTTTCCATCAAACTGGTCACCTTTTAAGGCGAAAAAGATGCTGTTCTGCCAGGCCTTACGGGAATCAGTAATGATTTTAGGATACTTGGTATAAAGTTTATATAAATCGTCGAGCATGTGTTTTATGTGAAAAGAGGGGCTTCATAGCCCCTCTTTTAATATTTTATAATTACTTGTTATTTTACCGGAATCAAACTGTGGCGGGAACTTTGTGCCCCAACCCTTGTCATGGCACAACGGAACCCGATGTCGTCCCTCGATTGTTTTTCGTCCAGGTAACGACGTGTTCCCGGGCTCAACCAATACGGGCGATCTCTCCACGAACCACCTTTGTATACACGGACATTGTCGTTGATCAGTGACAGATCGCGGTTGTACATACGGTCGGAGGAGGCATCCTTAGCGAAGTCCTCATTACCGTAATCCATGGTAGAGCCATGATCGCCATCTTCATAATTACGATAATCCGACTTTGTAAACTGGCGGCGTTGGCTCAATGCGTCTTCTTCCTTTATCGGCACATATTTCATGCGACCTATGCTGTCTTTTTCAACAGGCGCACCCGTTTCGTCTGTTTCCAACACTTTGAAAACATTTCCACGGAAGGGATTAAAATCTTCCATATCTTCGAAACTCAACGGACGATAAACATCCAGCACCCATTCGTTCACATTCCCTGCCATGCAATACAAACCGTAATCGTTAGGCCAGAAGGATGTCACAGGCAATGTGGTGCTTCCTGCATCATTCAATGCTCCGGCAACACCCATCATATCACCGCGTCCACGTTTGTAGTTGGCCAACATCACACCCCGGTATTTCTTTTGATGGTTACGCAATACATCACCATTCCAAGGATAGATCCTCCGTTCGTAGACACGTTCGTCATACGAATTACCTATCAATGCCGTGGCTGCAAATTCCCATTCGGCTTCGGTCGGAAGACGATACTTGGGCAGCAGAATACCGTCTTCAATCATCACACGTCTTTCTTCCTTGTTGGGATCCAGACTTTTCAGGTTCTGACGCACTACGCCTTCATACTGTCCATTTAGGTAAGCGTCGGTATTAAAATTATTTTCGTCTTTTTGGTTGGGATCTTTATCAAGAATACCTTCGCGGATCATGATCATTTCATTCACCCGGTCGCTACGCCACAGGCAATAGTCGTTGGCTTGCAGCCAGCTAACCCCCACTACCGGATAATCGTTATACGACGGATGGCGCAGATACATCTCCACAAACGGCTCGTTATAAGCCAGTTTGCCTCGCCATACCAAAGTATCGGGAAGGGCTTTGCGGTGTACTTCCGGATATGTGACCAATACTCTTTTGATCCAGTGAAGATATTCCTTATAATCGACATTGGCGATTTCCGTTTCGTCCATGTAAAAAGATTCAACCGTCACACGACGAGGAATGTTGTTCCAATCGTACATGACATCCTGGGATACACGCCCCATGGTGAATGTGCCGCCTTCGATAAAAACCAAGCCGGGACCTGTTTCCTGTTCGGGTACATGTTTCACTTCATACCCGCCATAATCAGGATCGTTATAGTTCCATCCCGTCGTAGCGGATTGTTCCTTCTTCCCTTTAAACAGGCGACAGGAAGAAGCAAAAAGCATTGATACTAACAGCAGTGCAATAACTGAAAATCTATATTTCATTTTAAAAAAAATTATTTTCGGTTCAAAGGTATGTATTATTCAATTAAAAATGAGTAAAAATATGACAAAATTACTTTTTCTTTAAACTATATTTCGAACATTTTATTGTCCGCATTTTTTCTTT
>JAVBSH010000143.1:0-24632 GCA_031547085.1 Bacteroidales bacterium | reverse complement strand
AAATACCTGCCCATCATGATAAAGTCGGCGCCCATGGCAAGGGCAAGCACCATGTGGTAATCCTGTACGATACCGCCGTCGGAACAGAGGGGAATATACACACCCTTTTCCTTAAAATATTCGTCACGCGCTTTGGCAACTTCGATGAGCGATGTTGCTTGCCCACGGCCAATACCTTTTTGTTCCCTAGTGATACATATCGAACCACCGCCAATTCCTACTTTGATAAAATCGGCGCCGGCATCAGCCAGGTAATGGAACCCATCCTGGTCGACGATATTTCCTGCCCCGATTTTTACCTGGTCGCCATACTTTTCCCTCACAAATTGGATGGTTTCCTTTTGATATTCCGAAAAACCGTCGGACGAATCAATACATAAAACGTCAACGCCCGCATCTATCAACTTGGGGATACGTTCGGCATAATCCCTTGTATTGATGCCGGCCCCTACCAGCAAACGCTTGTGATCGTCCAGCAGTTCGTCGGGATTGTTTTTATGGCTGTCATAATCCTTCCTGAAAACGAAGTATTTCAAGTGTTGGTTTTCGTCAATGACCGGGAGGGTGTTGATTTTGTTGTCCCAGATAACATCATTTGCCTCATCTAGGCTGATTCCATATTTCCCGGTCACTAATTTCGAAAAAGGCGTCATGAAATCTTTTACTTTCTTATCCAGGCTGTCGCGGCTCGGCCGGTAATCGCGGCTGGTGACCATACCTAACAACTTACCGTTGAATGAACCGTTGTCGGTAACACCCACAGTGGAGAAACCTGTTTGTTCCTTCAGGTTGATCACATCCTGTAATGTGTGGTCGGGAGTCAGGTTGGCATCGCTGATGACAAAACCGGCTTTGTATTTTTTAACTTTCTTTACCATTTCCGCTTGGCTCTCGATGGATTGGGAACCATAAATAAACGAAAGTCCGCCGTTACGTGCCAGGGCAATGGCCATGTTATCGTCGGATACCGATTGCATGATGGCCGATACGAAAGGGGTGTTCAACGACATACCGGCTTCTTTCCCTTTAGGATACTTTACCAACGGGGTTTTCAGACTGATCTTGCCGGGAACACAGTCTTTCCTTGTAAGCCCGGGTATTAACAAATATTCGTTAAATGTCCTTGAAATATCATCAATGATTTGTGCCATAATATATCGTTTAAAAAATTTTGCAAAATTACAGAAAATACAAATGCAGAGCAAGAGAAACCATAAGATTGTAAGACGTGTAAGATCGTAAGAAAAGAGGACTCATTAAATTTTACGGTCTTACATGTCTTACACGTCTTACGGTCTTTTTAACATTGAAACAAAATTTATACTTTTGCGGTCAATTTTGTGATCAAATATATTCATTTCGGCTTGTATATGAAAGACAACAAGACTGGAAAGACATATAAAATAGGTGTTGCTTTAAGCGGCGGCGGTATTAAGGGACTTTGCCACGCCGGTGTATTGAAGGCGCTTGAAGAACAGTATATGATACCGGATGTTATATCGGGTGTGAGTGCCGGTGCGGTGATTGGGGCTTTATATGCCGATGGGCATTCGCCTGACGAGATTTCCCAGCTATTCAAAAATATCAGTTTCCGGCAGATGACGAAACCGAGGATCCCTAACGGTGGGTTCTTTTCCATAGACGCCTTCCGTGAGTTTTTGGAAAAACATCTCCGGGCAACCACTTTCGAAGAATTGTCTATTCCATTGCGTGTAGTGGCTACCGATTTGGATCATGGTAATAGTATTGCTTTTTCGTCGGGAAACCTGCTCGACTCGATCATTGCTTCGTGTAGTGTCCCTGTCCTGTTCTTGCCGCAGGTGATCGACGGCAGTCATTATGTGGACGGGGGTGTGTTGAAAAATTTTCCGGTATCTACCTTACGCAGCGAGTGCGAAAAAGTGATCGGGGTTAATGCCAGCCCCATGGCAACCAAAGATTACAAAATGACAGTGACGGGGGTGGCGATGAGGGCTTTCCATTTCATGAATAATTCCAATTCCTTGCAAGACCGGGAACTGTGCGATTTGCTGATTGAACCGTGCGAAATGGTCGACTATGACTTATTTGGTGTCGATAAATACCTTGAAATATATCAGTTGGGTTATTGTGCCGCAAAAAACAGCCTGCAAAAGTGGCTTACCGAAGCAAGCCTTTGATGTTTGCAATGATTTCTTTCCGCTCCGTCGAAAAATCTTTTGAAGACTGGTCAATATATTGGTAGAGGGCCAAACTTTTTCCCAGTAATTCATTCCGGAATGTTTCATCTTTCTGCAACAAAGCATCCTGGTACAACAATGTGGCTACCATCTCGGCTTTGTAGATACCGTCAGGATCTTTGCTGAAAGAGGCGATCAGGCTTTCGGAACTCATCCCGTAGTAATAATCCCGGTCGTTTTTCAAATAGTTTCGGTACAAATCGCCAAAAGCTTCCAATTGCTGCTCATCGTCGGGATGCAGTTTTCTGTGGATCACTTTGGCCACATCTTCGAAGAATGTTTGCAGGATGCGCATGATGTAATCGCGTTCGAACATATTGTATGGTTTTAAGGAGTGGGGTTATTTGACGATTAATTGATAACCCTGCGAATAATCTTTCCTGATTTCAATGCTTGGATCACCCTCAAAATACTTCCGCAGGTTGGATATGATAAGTTGAAAGGGTTAAAAATTTATAGCAGATGGTTCGATTTCGTTTTTGAACAAGATACGGTACCCTTGATTTGGCATATTATCAATTTCCAATTCGGGTATGTCTTGTATCACCTCTCGCAGCCGGTGGACCGACTTTGCAAGCCGGTTTTCCACCTTGGCGAGATCTTTGCTTTCAAAAAGTGTGTAAGCCAGATACTCGTAACTGGCATAATGATCGGGCCGGGTCCAAAGTGATTCAAAAAGGGTGAATAGCTGTTTGGTCAGCTTGATCTCCGAACCGTGGTAAACAATCAAACGTTGATCAGCATCCAAAAGTATATCCCCTGTTATCTGGCATTGATTTCCGGTAAGCTGGACAGTTACAGGAACTCTTTTTTTGTTCAGGAATGTGAAAAACAGAATCATACCCGTGGTGATGACCCATGCTATAAAAACTATGGCAAAACTTTTTGAATCTTTACCAATGATACTCAGTACTTTGGGCCGGGCAAAACCCTGAAGCGTTATTTCGCCCCGGATGCCAAGCGTTATTGGAGGTGTGCACCAGGTCGACCTATACAATGAGGAATCATCACTGCTATAGCAAGTGGTATCATTGATATGATCTGTGTATGCAATAGCTGTTTGGGCTAATATATTGTGTTTTTGAAGTTCTATCTGTAGGATGCTGTCTAACCGATGTAAGTCTACGAATTTCTTCTTAAAAAAAAGATAACTGTGGTCCGCATGGGTTCGTTTTCCATCAATGATCATATCTTTAATAGCATCCGGTTTTTTTAATACGATCGTATCTTTTTCTTGTTGTATGATAATTTGATCGACAGGGGTATCCGATACATCATGCGAAAAAAACAAGTGTCCCCGATCCATCCGTTTTTCTTTTTCCTGATGAATGGCTGATGTAAATGAATGTTCCAGCTTGTCCAGACAGTTTTTCTTGGTTTCAGTGTATAGGGCATAAAAAACGAGCCCTGCGATCATCATCATAACAATGACCACTACGACCGGTGAAAATAAATAATGTTTCAATTTCATCAATGTTAATGTTTCAAATTGTGGTTTCAACCGCAAATATAAGAAATTGTGTAATATGTTTTACCTGATGATCGAATATTTTATCAATAAATACGCCTTCATAAAAGCCTCATCTCCTAACAGATGAAAAATGTCATAATTTTTTCATCGTTTTTTTTTGGTAAGAAAATGTGTAGCCTGTACATTTGAACATATTTAAAATCAAATAATATGATGAAACGATTTGTTGTTATATTATCCTCAATATGTATTATAGCATGTATGATCGTGGTCGGGTATCCCATGCATATAGCTATAACAGATACAAATGATCTCATACTTAAGAATATAGAAGCTTTAGCAAGTGGAGAAGGGCAAACCAAATTTTGTTACGGAACCGGGGATATTTATTGCAATGGTAGATATGTTGAGTTTGTAGCAGATGCACGGTAATACATCGCTGTTCAATAGATAAGTTGCATGTTATTTTATGATATCACATTTGAACCGACATACTCCACCTGCCGTTTTGCAGGAAGGGGAAAGGCCAACCCCGGGAGTATGTTGTTTTTACGGGAAACAAAAGGCGGCGCCGTAGTTGTGTTTTTAGAGGAACCCTCCGGCAGCCGCCCGCTTTCCCACCTCACTTAAAAGGAGATGCCCGGCAAAGATATAATAAATTGATACACCAATATCCTGCTTCAGCCAAGGGTGGGCTATAAGAATTGAGAATGATTCAGTTATTCAATCATTCATCATTATAAACGGGAGCAGGATAGCATTTTCTTGGTGATGCTTGATAAAAACCATGAATTTATTGTTTTATCTTCATAAAAAATGAAAATGAAAAAAGTATTTTTTTGTATCGGAGCAGTAGTTATTGTAGTTTTTACTGTTTTCAATGTAAACATTGTATTGAATAGTGATAAACTTTCAAATCTTAACTTGGTAGACCTTGTTTCTTTGGCACAAGGTGAAGATAATAATAGTATTGATAGGTCGCCGACTACTTTGACTGAAACATGTTATGACGAAAAAGGGTGGGTTTGGTCTTGTTCATATACGGTTTGTGTTATTGGGGCAGGAGGATGTACTCCAACATCTTGCTGTAATTATTGAGATGGAGTAAATTAATATTTTATTGTGACATAGTGGATAAGAGCTTATTATTCATGTGGTTGTGTGTTGTCCTATGTGTAGGATGTAACAATAGACAGGTTGTTATAGATAACGTAAAGGTTTTTAAAGTTGAAAAAATAGATGATAATTTTTCTTGGGATGATATTGTTGAGAAAGTAGAAATAATACCCTTGGAAACCAATGCAAATTCTCTTATTGGCACATTTCATAAAGGAATTGTTACAGAAAATGACATTTATGTGTTCGATAATCGATATCAATTTCTCCTTAATTTTGATATTGCCGGGAATTTTAAGAAAAAGATTGGAGAAAAAGAGAAAAGTGCTGAAGGGTATTTGGAAATCAGGGATTTTTGTATTGTAGGCGATAATATATATACTTTGGACTATCAAAGAATTCATTGTTACAATAAAATTACCGGAAAGAAAGAGGACTCATGGCCATTTGATACCCGGGAAGGGTTTAATCCCATGAAGATGTTTGTTTTTAACAAAGATAACTATTTCTTATGGAATAGTAATCCGAATGTTCAAAATCCTAAACAAGGAGAATACTATCGGATGCATAAAATGCAAGAGGGTAAAGCAATAGAAAAGTTTTTCAAATATGAGTATCCATCGTCGGATGATCCACGATTTTATATGGTTAACGAACAATCTTGCTATATAAGGCCGATGGATGGCGAAGATATTGTTTATGAACTAACAAAGGATACATTGAGCGCTTTATTCAAAATTGATTTTGGCCCTATGGCAATATCTGTACCGGAAATTGTAGAATTAAGTAAGAGTACGCAACCTAATGCGTATTTAAAATCAAACAAGTTCAAGAATATCTCGTCAGTTTTAGAAGTAAAAGATTACATATATTTTACATGTAATGGACCCGATGCTTTTTTATACGAAGGGCTAATTTCCAAACATACAGGAAATGTGAAATTTGGCAAATTTTCTAGTGCTAATCCGCGTTTTTTCTTTTCGGATGGGGTCTTTTTATATGGTTATTATGAACCATTTTTAATGGATAGATTTAGAAAGAACGGTATACAAAATTGTTTTGAAGCTATTTGGTTAAATTCAGAACATATAAAACCAGAGGATAATATTGTATTGGTCAAAGTTCGCTTGAAATAGGCAAATATGTCAAAGAATTTATTTTATATTATCATATCAGTAATCATCATAGTCGTTTTCGGTTTTCAATTTCTGCTAATCAGAAAACAGTCAAACCTCACAATAAAGTTATATAACAATGTTGAACAGATGGAACATCAAGTTAGTATTTTAAAACATAATTATTTTAGTAGTTGGAAACTTGAACGGGGAGTATTAAATATTGATGATATATATGACGAAGATGCACAGAAAATAGATGATGGTTTTGTTAACCATGAACAACCTGTTTTGTTATTTCGCTTTTCAAAAATCAATTGTACGGAATGCGTTGTTAAGCAAATTGATATTATCAAGGAGTTGATTCAGAGTAATGTAGTGAAATACAAAATGATTTGTGATTATTCAAAAGACAAACGAAGCTTGGGTATATTTAAAAGAATGAACAAAATAAAAGATACTGTATATAATTGTGAAAAATTAATTGATAACGAACCTGGAACATTATATTTTTGTATCTATTATAAAGGTTTTGTTTCTGATGTTTTTTTTCCTAATGAAGATTTTCCCGAATTGACAAAAAACTATCTTAAAGAAATGTCAACCAAATATTTTAATGTTAAGTAAACATGAAAAAAAAGTTAGTAAGAACAACGATAATGATTATTGCCGTGATGGTTATTACAGGCACAGCAAATGCGCAAGACAAGAAGGAAGTTGTTATACTTCAGGATTCTTTGTATGTTTTTCCCGAAGATATGGGACCTTATACTTATTCCGAAGCAGTGGAGGCATGTAAGGCCATAAACTCAGTTAAATCATACGGTTACAGTGATTGGCGGATTCCTACATCGTCCGAGCTACATATGATGTATTACTATTACTCGAAAATAAAAGGATTAAAAGAAGGTTCTTACCTGTCTAGTATAAAATGCAGTGAGGGGGATGAATATCTGTCTAATGCGAAGTGCAGTGATGGGTACAGGGTTGTACTCTTTTACGACTATGTTTCCAGGGGTGAAAAACGTTCAGATTATCACTTTATACGATGTGCTTGCAACGGTAATATTAGATTAGTTAGAACTAAGCCACATGTGTTAAAAACAGGAAGTAGCATGTGAAATTATTAAAACTAATACCGTTTTTGTTGACGCTATCCACTGTGTGGATCGTCAGTACTGAATTACCTAATAAAACAATAACGGGTAAATATTTTTGGTTTTACGGAACCATTGTATTGATATCGGTTATTGTTTTTCTAAATTCTCTTTTTGAAAAAAAATCATATTGCTTTTCATGGCAGGACGTATTCGTAGTTTTGTTTTGTTTTTTGGGGCTTGCTGTTACATGGGGGCATGACTGTGCCGTTTCTAACAAATGGATGTTATTATTGCTAATGCTGCCGTTATATTTTTGTTCCAGGTATACGCTCCAGAGTAATAAATATGGCAGATATACTTTACTCCTTTTCTTGCTGATAACCGGTTTGATTGAAGCAATATGGGGATTTGCACAATTGTATGACTTTTCCCCATCATACCATCATTTGTATAAAATCACAGGTTCATTTTTCAATCCCGGTCCTTATGGTGGATATTTGGCATTAATTGCTCCGTTGGCAGCTTATTATTGGTTAAACGATTACCATATCTTTAAACGGAAATGGAATCGGCGTTACTTGCCGTTTTATATACGAGGCGGACTATCGTCGGTCACTTTCGTTTGTATTACCTTGATATTACCATCAACTATAAGCCGCGCGGCATGGATTGCTGCTATATGCGGATGCGTATATACACTTGGTGCATATTTCTACAGAAAACAAAAGCTACAGGTGTATTTAAGAAAAATAAGCCGGTTGGTAACCGGTAAAGGCATATTTATCTGTATTTTTGTGATGTGTACGCTATTTGCAGGAATATATTATCTCAAAAAGGACTCTGCCGATGGTAGGTGGCTAATATGGAAGGTTTCCACCCGCGTAATCGTTCAATGTCCTTTGGGGATTGGGTTGGGCAACTTTCCTGGCAGCTATGGCGAACAGCAAGCGATATATTTTGCTTCCGGTGCAGGTTCGGCGCAGGAACGCTATGTCGCAGGTAATCCAGAATACGGATTTAATGATTATATCCAAATTTGTGTTGAATTTGGTATTTTGGGATTACTGCTCTTTATCACCATTGCGGGCTATGCAGTATACTCGGGATTCAAGAATAAGTATTATGCCGCTGTTGGTTCATTGGTTGCACTTCTGATTTTTGCAGCAATGTCATATCCATTCAATGTATTGCCATTTGTGATTGTATTGGTATTTTTGTTCGCATTTTGTGTTGCTGGAACAGAACTCACTATTCCGATTAAATCGTCGGGTAGATATACGACTATTTTCCTGTTTGTGATTCTATTGGTGGTATCTGTTGCCGGTTCATACAATCGCATATCTGCCTATCAAGCTTACAATGAATGGACTACGATTGATATGTTAAAAAATGACCGGTTACGCGATAACATCCTGAAAAACGATCGATTGCCGGATAATTTTTTTACACTCTGTGCTGAAATATACCCTGTACTTAGCCATGAAATACGTTTTGTTTTTGATTATGCCCACTTCTTGAAAGATGGCGGACAATATACAGAAAGTAACCGTGTTTTGCAACAGGGTATGAGGATTAGTTGCGATCCGGTACTTTACAACATGACCGGCACAAATTATCAATTGATGAAAAATTATGTGGCTGCTGAATTATATTTCAAGAAGGCAGCCAATATGGTACCTAATCGATTGTATCCTTATTACTTGTTGGCAAAATTATATGTCGAAATGGAATTACACGACCAAGCTTGCGAAATGGCAAAAATAGTCCTAACCAAAGAACCAAAGATTGAATCCCAGGCCGTTATAGAAATGCGGGAAGAAATGGAAAAAATATGTACCGAATAATCAGATCAGTTATTAAATATCTCCTGTACATCATCTTATTATTATTATTGCTGGTGTTGGTTATACGGTTATTTCTATGCAATTTTTATGTGGTTCCGTCCGATTCGATGGAGCCTGCGATATTACCTGGTGACTTTATCCTTGCCAACAAGTACACTTATGGCGCACGTATCTTCACCGGCTTGAAATTCAATCGCAATACCGATCCATCAATGATACACATGCCGGGTTTCCGCCATATTCAAAGGAATGATGTGGTTGTATTCAATTTTCCATATCGCCATAACTGGGATACGGTCTGTATGAATCTCGAAAAGACTTTTGTGAAACGATGTATTGGTCTTCCGGGTGATAGCTTATCGGTTGTTGGTGGATTCTATCACGTTGCCGGTTCGATTGATACTTTGGGTTATATACCCGGACAAAAACAATTAGTTCAGAATCGTTCAACAGTCGATTCAGCTATTCTTAGAGCAGTTGCGTTTGATCAATCATTTCATTGGGATGTCTTTGATTTCGGCCCGTTTTATATCCCTTCAGCAGGCAAAATCATTGCACTAACGCCCGAAAACTTCAAATTGTACCGTAAACATATCGTGTATGAGACCCGTGCTGTTATTCACCTGGTAGATTCATTGGTGTATATCAACGATACGCTTAGGCACGATTATACATTTCGTAGCAACTGGTACTTCATGGCAGGTGACAAGGTTATAGATTCGCAAGATTCGCGTTACATAGGGTTGATTCCTGAAGCTTATTTCATTGGCTTGGCATCGCGGGTAATGTCCTCCAAAGACATGTACACGGGAAAACGACGATGGAACAGAATGTTTAAACGGATCAAATAATTTTAAACAAACATTAATCACATGAATAAACGCATTTTTTATCTTATTGTATCATTAATTGCAGTAGTCTCCTAATTGGTTGGTATAAAGAATGAAAATGTAGGAAAAATGTGAATCGTTGTACTCCTATCCCAAATAATTCATATCAGTTATCGATAAATGAATCACCCCAAATTGTTTATTTTCTAATAGATGCAAAATTTCATAAATATTTCATCGTTTTTCTTTGGAGAAAAAATGCATGGTTTTTACATTTGAGAAAACAAAATAAATAATTCATCTACCAATTAAAATCACAAAAATCATGGCTTTAGACAATCTAATTTCCGTAAGTTTCACTATCGAAGAACTGGCAGCTATTGACAATGCGCTGGAAGCGCTCGAAAACGTAATGACGGGCAAAGCCGTTAACCTTACTCCCAAGCAACGGCAGCAATACGGCCGGGTGGCCTACGAAAAAGAAGTATGGGTAGAAAAGGTATTCGGCTATATGCAGCAATATCCGGTCTCAGTGCCGTCGTATATCAACATGGCCGAGCATACCGCCGACATGGAGGCGCACCGGGCGCTTAATCCGCGTATCGACCGGTTGACCGGCATCCTGCAAGGAATGCAGGATACCAACCTGCTGCTTGGTTACGATATCGACCAAAATGCCCGCGCCTACTACCGCGCCCAAGGCGAAGCCGCCAAGGAAAACGATCCCGGAGCCACCACGCGCTATCGCGATATGAAACAGCAGTTCGGGGGAGGCCGTCCGGGGAAAAGCGAAGAATGAACGATGCGAATAACAAGATAAACCTTAAAGAAAGTTGTTTTCAATCACAGAAGATATATTTTTACAGTGGCTGTGATGTTTTATATTAATGCACCTATATCTGAGTTTAGATAAATTTAGACAGGATTAACAAGATAGATAGGACTTATAAGAAATAAGTATGACAAATAGAAATTCAAATATTCTCAGTGATTGCCGAAGGCAACGCAACACACTGAGTCTGAAATGGAATAATTATTGTTTGACAAGCCCATAGTCTTCATCGATCAAAAAGTCTTGTAAATCTTATCAATCCTGTCTAAAAAATAAGTTCTATGTCATTATTTAACATGAAGGATTCTAATCTATATCATCATAATAGTTTGCCCCAGTTGTCACTGTATGTAGTTTCAAGAAGTAAAACGGATATTTCAGCCTCATAAATACCGTTCCGGAAGTAATTCAATGGGGTGGGGGAGATCATTCAATGCTATTCCGGAAACAGTTGATCGTTATCGGGTAAGTAGTTCGATGATGTTCCGGAGGTAATTAAATACCATCCGAAAGGTAATTTAATTAACTTTGGGACATCGTTTGGTTGTGTTCCGGACACAATGAGGCGGTGTCGGGGAATAAGTTAAACATTGTTCAACATACAATATTACAGCATGGTAAAGTATATTTTATATATTTTGATGGCGCTTGCAATGGTTGCCTGTTCGCATCGTCCGACTGATTTGGAACGCGCTTTGAGTTTTGCAGGCAATAACCGAACCGAACTGGAAAAAGTGCTTCACCATTACAGCCAGCGTCCGGAAGATAGCCTGAAATACCGGGCAGCTTGTTTTTTAATCGAAAACATGCTTTATTACCATTATTATGAAGGTAAACTGTTGGACGATTACACAGGATATTACGAAGCGTTGTCGAAACGCGGGAAAAACCCCAATGCTGTCCTGGATTCTTTCGTAAACCGGTTTGGTCAATTTTCCTTATACCAGCTTGATGTTAAACGCGACATCTTTGAGATTGACTCGGCGTACTTGGTCAACAATATCGAATGGTCGTTCAAGGTATGGCAAGAGCAACCCTGGGGGAAAAATGTTTCGTTTGATACTTTTTGCGAATATGTACTGCCCTACAGGTTGGGCGATGAAAAACTGACCGGGTGGAGAGAGGATTTTTACAAAACCTACAGTCCATTCCTGCGTCATTTAACTTCGGATGATCCTATTGATGCAGCCCGGACATTAATAGATTCATTACGTAGGGGTTCGAAAGTTTATACAATGATTGGTCCGACAGGTTTTCCCCGCATAGGTCCGTATGCATCTAAATGTATGACAGGTTCCTGCCAGAACCTGTCCGATTTTGCAGTTTATGCTTGCCGGGCTGTTGGGATTCCCTGCACCATCGATTTTCTTCCATTATGGGGTGATGCCAATGTGGGACATGCATGGGTCGCCTACTGGGATAAAAAGGGCGAATTGTATACGCAGGACTTTCTCGGGGAGGTATTATTGGCCAGGAATAATGCCATCCGGGCGAGCGGCAAAGCGAAAACTTACCGTTATACCTTTAGTTTGAACAGACAATACTACGATGAGTTGAATGCATCTTCTACTTCACGCCCCCCTTCTTTCCGCTTCCCCAGATATATTGATGTTACGCCTTATTATTCGGATTGCCTTAAAGAACAGTTGACTATCCCCGATTCGATGCTTGACTTGAAGAAAGGAAACGGCGATATCGTATACCTGTGCATGCTCAACAGGAAAGAGTGGGAACCTGTGGATTGGACCATCCGCGATGGAAAAGCCGTACAGTACCGCAATGTCCACAAAGGCTCCACCATACTTGCAATAGCTACATGGGAAGATAAAAAGTTGATTTACCAATCAGACCCGTTTCTACTTAGATGTCCTTTAGGAATACGTATATTCAGTAAAGACGGAGAAAACACTCAGGAGGTTACTTTATTTTCGAAATTTAACCCGGGTAATGATCTGTTGTTCCTGAAGAGAATGGCCAATGGCGTTTTCGAAGGAAGCAATACACCGGACTTTTCCCAAAGGGATACTTTGTATCATATTAAAAACTGTCCGGGCCGGCTACTGATTAAAGTGAATGTAACGAATGAAAAGAAATACCGGTATGTACGTTATTACGGCCCTTCGAATGGTTTTTGCAACATTGCCGAGGTGGCGTTTTATGAGAAAGATCAAAATGAGCCATTGAAAGGAAAGGTCATGGGAACCCCAGGTTGTTACCAGGGGGACGGATCCCACGAATATACCAATGTTTTCGATGGAAATACGGAAACATCATTCGATCACATGAAAGCGCATGGCGGTTGGGCGGGATTGGATTTAGGCGAACCGAAGGCCATCTCCCAAATCATATTTACGCCCCGTAACTTGGATAACTATGTGAGGCCCGGCGATACATATGAGTTGTTTTATTGCGACAAAGAATGGATTTCGTTGGGGACAAAGACAGCAACTTCCGATTCGCTTGCATACTCGAATGTGCCTGTGGGTGCATTGCTCTATCTGCAAAACCATAGTCGCGGGGTTCAGGAACGGATTTTCACTTATGAAGATGGCCGGCAGGTTTGGTGGTAAACATAATAGCAGAATAATGAAAAGGGTGAAGATCTGAAAAGTATATTAGGCTTTATGTCAATTTAAATTTTGATCTTGAAAATCAGGGAGTTTAAAAGCGCCCCATGACATTTAATTAGATATATTTACTAATAGATTTTTATTCAGAAAAAAAACTTATTTTTATGCCATTAATTAATCAAATAAATTTTATAATATGAAAATATCTAAAAATAGAAAAATGGTTTTGACCATTGTAGGAGTAGCTGCTTTTGCAGGGGCTATAGCGTTTAATGTCTGTATAGCTTCACACAGTGATTCCTTTTCCGTTCTCGTACTTGCTTAATGTGGAAGCATTAGCCCGGGGTGAAAACGATGAATCATACAGTTGTTGTAGTCCGTATACAGAGACATGTTCCACGGAAGGAAGTCTGACTCTTCATGGTGTAAAAAAACCGTTAGGAGGTTGTTAGTAGTATTCTATGCGTTCAAAGCTTTGTGCAAATAATGTCGTATTATTTGCACAAAGTAGTATTGTTATTTACTAATTTTATATTTGATTTAATGCAAATTGTGAAGTATACCCTTCTATGGTGTGTGTGGGGGTTCTTGTTTTTAGGGTGTAGCAAATCTAATAAGGAATCTCTTTCTACTCTTTTTGATGGATTACACGTTGATTCAAAAGCTGAAGTGATTAAAATTCGTTCAAGCGACATCTTAACACCCATGTACATTGAATGCTATAAAAATCTCTTGATATGTGCAAATTTTCACGGAGAAAAAAAAATTCGCGTGTATGATCTGATTACAGGAGAAATAGTAAACGAATTCCTTGGTGAAGGTCGAGGCCCAGAAGAAATTATTCGCGTATCCTCAATGTATATTTTAAAGGATACATTAATGATTTATTGTAATAATTCACGTAAACTCATTTCTACTCCAGCCAAGGAACTCTTTACTCCTTCTGCTGAATTGACCATAACTTCAGATTTCGTAGATTTTTTACGGGTCTTACCATTGAGTAAGGGGTTTTTCGCAACCACAGGATTTAACGAACTTGGTTATTTACAATTGATAGATGACAATAGGAAAATTCAGGTATTAGAATATTTTCCGGATGATCATGTATCTAATTTAAAACAAGAAAAAACTCTTGCCTATCAAGGAAAATTGCACGGAAATCCGAATGGAAATAAGTTTATCTATGGCTCTTCTTATGGTTTGATATTGAAATTCATGGAGTTATCAGATCGCTCCGCAAAAAAACAGAAAGAATATATTTTTGGATTACCAAAATATATTCCTGATTCTAAACCAGAAAATCAAAGTTTTTCCATTCGATGGGAGAATGAAGCTTTACGTGGAGTTTTAGCTATGACAGGTAGTGACAAATATTGCTTTATTTTATGTGAAGAAGGCAAAAAAATTAATGATAAAGATTGGTCTTTATCTTCTGTTTACGTATTTACTTGGGATGGAGTTCCGGTTCAAAAAGTAAACCTTGATAGACCGACAGAGTGTATTGCATACGAGGCTTCTTCTCAAAAGTTAATCGCTTTAACTTACACAGATATGGGTGAACCTGAGTTTGTTTTTTTCCCAATAGGACTTATGCCATAATAGAAGACTGAAATTAATATGATCTAATGCTTAATAAACCCAAGCGCATTCGCCACAATTATATTTATTTCAATGGTTTATCCGGTATTTAGAATCACAATAAGGCGCTATTCATGAAAGTAAATCAAAAGAACTATGTAAATTTTGCTTTCCTGATTTTGTTTTTAGGCATTCTTTTTACCGTAACCATTACCGACGACTTTCTGTGGCAGGGTGTGGTTACGGCTAAATATTTCTGGTTTGCCACTGTCATGTGTATTGTTTCGGTACTCATCCCCCTGTCACTCCCTAAAAAAGGAGAAATACACGTAACCGACCTGTTGTTGGGTATCCTGGTTGTTTATTTCTGTGTCAATTATTTTTTCCTGAATAATCATCCCGGCATGCACTGGTGGCTGACCTTGCTGATGGTACCATTGTACGTCGCAGTACGTGTAACGGCTGCAAACGGGAACATGCGGCGGTGGCTGACCGATGCTTTGCTGGTCGTGGTGTTGGTAGAAGCGGTATGGGGATTGTTGCAGCTCTATGGTTTCACGTATTCGAACCATAGTTTGTATAAAGTCACCGGTTCGTTGTTCAATCCCGGACCTTACTCGGGTTTTGTGGCTGTGGGTATACCATTGGCATTGGGTTACGCATTGGATAAAACATTACCCCGCTGGGAACGGTGGTTGGGTATCGTTACTCTGGCAGCAGCCTTGTTGGTGTTGCCCGTAGCGATGAGCCGTGCCGCATGGTTAGCCGCCATTACAGGTAGCGCCGTAACGGTAATTCAAAATTCAAGATTCAAAATTCAAAATTCAAGATTCAATATTCGGGGCTGGCGGCTGGTGGGATTGACTGTTGTTACCGGGGTATTGGCTATTGGTTTGCTGGCTGGGGCATACTTGATGAAAAAGGACTCGGCCGACGGGCGTTGGGTGATTTGGCGTGTCAATGTCGAAGCTATAAAAGAACATCCGCTTTTTGGTGCAGGCTACGGTCGTTTTGCTGCCGTATATGGCAATGCACAGGCTGCTTTTTTTCTTGATGGCAATGGGACGGAAGCCCAAACTATGGTAGCCGATAGCCCTGAATATGCTTTCAACGAATATGTACAAATGGCTGTGGAACTGGGTATTGTTGGGCTAGTCTTGTTTCTATTGGTTGTAGGCTCGTCACTCATAACCCGTCACCTGTCACCCGTCACCTGTCACCCGTCACTCGTCACTCTTCTCGTTTTTGCGGCCTTTTCGTATCCGTTCAGCATATTGCCACTGGGTATCCTTTTTGTTTTCCTGCTGGCGTTATCGGCTTCGTCATCACGTAAACTCTCTTTCACTTTACCTTCGATCTTACGGTCTCACGGTCTTACGATCTTACGATTTGGTGTGGCGGCTTGCTGGGGCATCACGGCCTACGGGGCATACCAGATACTTCCTAAACAGGCGGCCTACCGCGAATGGTCGACTTTGCAGATGCTTTACAATGCCAATGCTTTTAAAGAAGCCGCCAAAGAATATAAGGCCTGGTATCCCCAGCTTCGGCACGAAAAACAATTCCTGTTCGAATATGGGCAATGCCTCTCCAAAATAGGTCAATATGAGGAAAGCAACCTCATATTTGAACAATACCTTTGCTATGGCAGCGATCCGATGGTGTACAATTGTCTGGGTAACAATTATAAAGAAATGGGTAAATACAATCAAGCCGAAAATGCCTATATTCGTGCATCGAAAATTGTTCCCAACCGGCATTACCCGTTGTATCTACTCATGAAGTTGTACCAGGAAATAGGTCAGGTTGAAAAGGCAAAAGCCATGGCCGATGCTCTGCTCCGTAAACCGGTAAAAGTGCCGTCAACGGCTATTAAAGAAATGCAGGAAGAAGCGAGGGAAATGAAGAATGAAAAATGAAGAATTAAAAGTTCAGGTTTTATATATACACATGTGAAAGTGGTTTTCGGATTTTTCGATTTATACCTGCTGGGTCTGAAAGACCCAGCAGGTATGTTGTATGTACCTGCTGGGTCTTTCAGACCCGGTAGGTATCTTCCGAAAACCAGATTCACTTCAGTATAACTTGAAACTTTAAACTCGAAACTCGAAATATATGATCAAGTCAATCCTGAAATTTCTCTTTTATATTTTCCTTTCGTTATTGCTGGCGTTGATCATCCGGCTGTTCCTGTGTAATTTTTACCATATTCCTTCTGATTCGATGGCGCCTACCGTGCTGACTGGCGATTTCATCCTTGCAGACAAATGGACGTACGGCGCCCGTATTTTCACCAAATTGAAGTTTGGCAGGGACAACGATCCGCCGATGATACATGTACCGGGGTTCAGGCATATCCGCCGTAATGATGTGGTAGTGTTCAACTTCCCGTACCGTGAAGCCTGGGATACCATCCGCCTGAATTTCAATTTGTGTTTTGTGAAACGTTGCATCGGGCTTCCGGGCGACAGCTTGTCGGCCATTGGCGGGTTCTACCACATTGCCGGGCTTACCGACACCGTAGGTTTTATTCCCGAACAGAAAAAAATAGCACGTTATCAAACGTCACTCGACCCGGCAATCCTGAATGCCATTGCATTCGACCAGTCTTTCCATTGGGATGCCGTCAATTTCGGGCCGTTCTATATCCCGGCAGCCGGGAAAACCATTGATCTGACACCTGGTAATTTCAAGTTGTACCACAAGCAGATGGTATACGAAACCCGGGGAAGAATCCGGATGGAAGATTCGCTGGTGTATATCAATGATACGCTTTCGCGTGATTATACATTCCGTCACAACTGGTACTTCATGGCGGGCGACAACGTGATGAACTCGCAGGATTCGCGTTATATCGGGCTAGTGCCCGAAGCATATATCATAGGCCGGGCATCGAGGGTGCTTATGTCCAAAGATACGTATACCGGGAAACGACGATGGAACAGGATCATGAAGCGGATAAAATAAGGAAGACCGTAAGTAAGATAGTAAGATCAACTTTTCTTACGATCTTACATGTCTTACGGTCTTTATGATTGGTCTTACGATTTTTTTTATTGATTTTTCTAAAATATTTTCGGCAAAATGATATCATTCCACAAAATAATGTTTATTTTTGAAACGTCCTTTATAATCCACGCACAATGATTTGGAAAACTATTTTACCTATAGCTCTTGTATTCGGGCTTTTCGCCTGCGGAGGCAGTAAAAAAAACGACCAGGCAACCGGTGATGAAGAATCACAACAACGTGTACAGGAACAACCTCAAGTGACAGTGATGACTGTCAACCGAGGTGTCTTCCTTCGCGAATTACAAAGTAATGGCCGGTTGGTGGCTGCTGACAAAGTAGACTTGCGGTTCCGCACAGCCGAGTTGATCTCTTCTATTTCGGTGCAGAATGGCCAACGTATATCAGTAGGCCAGGAAATAGCCCGTGTTGAAGAATTCGAATTGCGTAACAGGGTAATTACTGCCAATGAAGCTGTTGAAACAGCATTGATGAACTTGCAGGATTATTTGCTGGGTTACCGTTACGAATTGAAAGATACTGCATCCGTACCTCCTGCCATTTTAAAGTATGGTTATGCCAAATCGCAATTGCTCGGTTCAAAAGTTAACCTCGCCCAGGCCCGTTACAGTTTGCAACATGCGGTATTAAAAGCGCCTATTTCCGGTGTTGTTGCTAACATCACCGCCAAGGAACGTAATATGGCGCCAACCTCTGAGCCGTTTTGCACCATTATCAGCGACAATCGTTTCGAAGTCGATTTCCCGGTTCTTGAAAGTGAGATCGAGTTACTGAAAGCCGGACATGAAGTGCTGGTTGAACCATTAGCTTACCCCGGAACTAAAATGAAAGGCCGCTTGAGCGGGATGAACCCCGTGGTGGATAGAAATGGTATGGTACAAGCCAAAGCTGTGGTAGACAATATACAAGGGAAACTTTATGAAGGGATGAACGTTCGGGTACTGGTGCAACAGGCGGTTCCCGGAAAGTTGGTAGTGCCCAAATCGGCAGTAGTGTTGCGGAGCGACCGGCAGGTATTGTTTGTATATGCCAACGGTCGTTCGCAATGGCGTTATGTAAAAACAGGATTGGAAAATAGCCGCGAATATACCATCGAAGACCAACTGGAAGACGGTGAAGAAGTAATCATCAGTGGAAATTTCAACCTGGCGCACGATGTGGAAGTGGAGATCGTGAAGGATAATGAAGAATAAAATGTGGCAAATTTTTTGCAGAATTTTATTAAGTCAACCAAAAGATTATCTTTAAATTATATGATACAATTAGTCTTAAAAAATAATATTAAAAAAGATAAAATAGATGCTTTACTCCATTTTTTGAAGAGTTGGGATGTTGATGTAGAAGTCAAAGTCACCCGTACAGCAAAAGCAAAGAAAAAAAGTAAAGAATTCTTATTATCGGAGGGAATTTGGAAAGATTATGATATAGACGCCTCGGATCTTCGAAAGCAAGCTTGGAAAATATCAACATGAATATAATTCTTTGCGATACCAATATCCTTATAGAAATATATAGGGGAAATAGTTCAGTAATAGACACTGCGAAACAAATTGGACAAGATAATATTGTTATTTCGGATGTGACCTGTGCTGAACTTTTATATGGTGCAAGAAACAAAACCGAATTGAGGGCTATTCGTAAAGATATTGATATGTTAACTGTATTGCCTGTTCAGTCAAATATATCAACAATGGCTATTAAACTGGTAGAAAAATATAGTTTATCACATAAATTAGCCTTACCTGATGCATTTATTGCGGCTACTTCTATTTATCATCAGATAAAGCTATTCACCCTGAATGTTAAAGATTTTGTATTTATACCCGAAATCAAATTATTTCAACCTTAATGTAAATCATTAATGAATGTTGGAAAACACATACAGTCACTTTAGTAATTGTTTGTCCCAGTTTGGCAAGCTGTTTGCGGGAATTATTTTATTGATTTGTAATTGTAACGTTATATGAAAAAAGTAATTCAAGTTGATCTAGATATTTTAGGTGGTACTCCCGTTTTTTGGGGGACTCGCGTTCCTGTTAAAAATCTTTTTGATTATTTGGAAACAGGTGAAACTGTGGATGATTTTTTAAAAGATTTTGAAAGTGTTCGACAGGATCAAGTGCTTCGTGTTTTAGAGTTATCGAAAAAATTAATCGAAACCTCTACATCTATTTTACATGAAAGTGTTGCTTGATGAATGTGTTACCAAAAGACTGAAATCTTATTTGGCGGATTTTGAGGTCTATACTGTTGTAGAAATGGGTTGGAGTGGTGTCAAGAATGGAAAACTGATGTCCTTGTGTATTAGCCATAACTTTGATATGATTCTAACGATTGATAAAAATATGATGTACCAACAAAATCTCGAAAAATATCCAATAACTATCTTAATTCTCAATTCATTAACAAGCAAACTCGAAGAACTGATCCTTTTTATTCCTTCATTTACAAGACAGATACATCAATTTGAGAAAAATAAAGCTTATATAATTGATAAGTAATTTGGATATTTAACCAAAAATGAATAAATGATAAAATTCCTCGTCGACCGCCCTATTGCTGTTCTGATGACCTTCGTGGCCTTGCTGGCCATCGGTTGGGTATCATACACTTACTTGCCAGTATCGTTGATGCCCGATGTGGCTATTCCCGAAATCACCGTGCATTACAGTTATCCACACAGTTCGGCGCGGGAGTTGGAAAATGCTGTAACAGCGCCTTTACGGAGGCAGTTATTACAGGTTGCCCATCTGGAAGACATGCATAGCGAAACCCGCGATGGAACAGGCATGTTGCAACTGCGTTTTAAATATGGTATTAATACACACTATGCTTTTATTGAAGTCAATGAGAAGATCGATGCTGCCATGCACAACCTGCCGCGCGACATGGACCGCCCACGGGTATTAAAAGCCAGTGCTACCGACATTCCTGTCTTTTACCTGAACATATCGTTACGATCCGACCAGGCTACGGAGTCTGATTTTCTCGAACTGAGCAGCTTCGTTTCCACCGTCATCCGTCATCGCATTGAGCAATTACCCGAAGTGGCTATGGCTGACATGAGCGGTACTACAGAACCACGCCTGATGATTGAACCTGACCTTGCGCGGATGCAGAGCCTTGGCCTCTCTACTGCCGATATCGAGAATGCATTGAACAACCAGAATCTGTCGGTAGGTAGCCTTTGGGTGCGCGAAGGCGCTTTCCGGTACAATATCCGTCTTACATCTGCATTACGTACTGCCGAAGATGTTGGTAATGTTACCATCCGTAGCGGTAACCGCATCATCCCCTTGCACGACATCGCCCGTGTGCGGATGGAACCGCAACCTAAGCAAGGTATGTTTGTGAGTAACGGAAAACCTGCCGTTGCCTTAGCCGTCATCAAGCAAAGCGATGCCCGTATGGGCGATATGACCGAAAACCTTGGGTCGCTCGTCAATCGTTTTGAAGCCGATTATCCCGACCTGGAATTCGATATTGCACAGGATCAAACCGCCTTACTTAACTTTTCCATCAGTAACCTGCGGCAGGATCTCACATGGGGTATCCTGCTGGTATGCATCATCCTGTTTCTTTTCCAGAACGAATGGCGTTCTCCTTTATTGGTTGCCCTTAGTATTCCCGTATCGGTAGTGTTGTGCCTTATCTTTTTTTACCTCATCGGGTTGTCGTTTAACGTTATTTCCTTATCGGGATTGATCTTGGCAGTGGGGATGATGGTAGACAATTCCATCATTGTAACCGACAACATCGGGCAATACCGTGCCCGTGGTGTACCCTTGCGGGATGCCTGCGTAGGGGGGGCTGTCGAAATCGTACGTCCGCTTATCAGCTCGGCGCTCACTACCGTGTGTATTTTTGTGCCGTTGATCTTCCTGAGCGGTATCGCGGGCGCTTTATTTTATGATGAAGCTATGGCCGTGGCCATTGGACTGGGTACCTCGCTTATTGTATCAATAACATTGCTTCCTGTATTGTATCGTGCATTATTCCGGCGCCAACCACAAGCGGGATTAAATATTAAACGGGAACCCTTTATGGTGCGCTTTATCAATCGGTTTTACGAAGACGGGATGCATTATACACTCCGGTACCCGTTTGTTATCACTACGATTTCTATTGCGTTATGTATCGGTTTGTATTTCTTTTTTAATTCGTTGAATGTAACCCGCTTGCCTAAGCTGACGCAAATTGACTGCATGATGTATATTGACTGGAATGAACAAATTCATCCCGACGAAAACAATAACCGTATCGGCCGCATGTTGGAAGCCGTTCAGGTGAAAGCCAAACAGGAAAATCGTTTTGTAGGCCAGCAGCAGTTCCTCATCAATCAGGATACAGATATGGGTTTTTCGGAGGCCCAGACTTACCTTGCATATAATAGTGAAGACGAACTACGGCGTGCAGAAGAGCAATTGGCCGAATATATGCGTAAGCACCATCCCCTAGCCACTTTCCGAATTTTTCCGCCCCACACATTATTTGACCGCATCTTCGAGAGTACGAATGCTCCCTTGGTCGCTGCGCTGTCGCCTATGCGTAAAACACTGGGTTTCATGCCTGCGGAAATCAATTCGCTGGTAACTGAAATTGACGATACGCTTGGTACGCCGCATGCTCATTCAGTCGCTTTCCGCGAGCATCTCCGTGTAGAAGTGAATCATGAACGGCTGCTTCTATATGGTGTGAATTACAATACGCTGATACAGGAATTAAAAACCGCCTGCCACGAAAATGATATCGGATTATTGCGTTCCTACCAGCAGTTTGTCCCGTTAGTTATTGGCGGCGAATCGCAAAAGGTGAGCGATATGATCGACCACTTGAAAATACGTAACAACAATGGCGTAGAGATACCATTACGTGCATTGGTGCAATTGCACCGCGAATTCGATTTAAAGACCATTACTGCGGGTAAGGACGGCGAATATGTACCGGTCAATTTCAATATATCCGACAAAGAATATCCACTTATAGCTGCCAAGGTTCAAAAAGTGGTCAACCGCCATCCCAATGCGGAAGTTCGTTTTTTCGGGTCTATTTTCGAAAATCAACAGATGCTCCGCGAATTGATGCTGGTATTGATCATATCAATATTGATGTTGTATTTTATCCTTGCCGCACAGTTTGAATCGTTGGTACAGCCACTCATCCTGCTGATCGAGCTTCCAATCGACATTGCTGCGGCATTGCTCCTGTTATGGGCTACCGGTAACACGCTTAACCTGATGTCGGCCATAGGCCTCGTTGTCATGTGCGGTATCATCATCAACGACTCCATCCTGAAAATAGATTGTATCAACCAATTGCGCCGCGAGGGTATGGATTTGGATGATGCTATTCATACCGCCGGCCGACGACGTTTGAAGGCGATTGTACTTACAAGCCTCACTACCACTTTGGCTGTCGTTCCATTGCTGTTCACCAGCGATATAGGCGCTGAGTTGCAACAACCGTTTGCCTGGACCATTATCGGCGGTATGAGTATTGGTATGGTAGTGAGCTTGTTCCTGATACCATTAGCATACAGGACAATTTATAAAGAAAGAGGTAAAAAGTAAGAGATAAGAAACCTGCTGGGTCTTAATGACCCGGTAGGTTTTATCAAGACATCATCAAATATTAATTAGACCTGTTGGTAGTGAAGATACTAACAGGTTATAATACCTTCAAAAATGGAAAAAATAGCCGTCATTTTCAGTTTGTTATGTTTTACAGCACCATTTGTAAGTGCGCAAAAGAGTAAAAGTATCATCGCGTCCGGCGCCAAAGTTGAAAAGTTAGCCGATGGATTCAGTTTTACCGAAGGGCCGGCGGTAGACAAGAAAGGCAACGTATATTTCACCGACCAGCCCAAGGACCGTATCCTGGTATGGTCGGTTGATGGCAAGTTGTCGGAGTTCGGTAGTTTTGGCCGTGCCAACGGTATGTATTTCGATAAGGATGGGCGTTTGCTTTCATGTTCCGACATGGATAATGAGATCTGGAGCATTGGCATGGACGGTAGTCATACGGTGCTGGTGGCAGGTTTTGATGGTAAGAAACTGAACGGTCCCAACGATTTGTGGGTACATCCCCAAAATGGTGGTATCTATTTCACCGATCCGCTGTACAAACGCGGATATTGGACACGTGATCCCAAAATGCAGCAGGAAGGTGAATATGTATATTATCTCAAACCCGATCGTAAAACCGTTGTAAAAGTAGCTGCCGACTTGAAAAAACCGAACGGGATTATTGGTACACCCAATGGTAAACGATTGTACGTAGCCGACATCGACGACAACAAAACTTATGTATACGATATTCAGCCTGACGGCTCGTTGGCCAACAAAAAACTTTTTGCCCCAATGGGATCGGACGGAATGACCATCGATAACAAAGGAAATATTTACCTGACCGGGAAAGGTGTTACTGTTTTTAATCCCAAGGGAGAAAAAATCGAACATATTCCGGTAGAAGCCGGATGGACCGCCAATGTTTGTTTCGGCGGCAAGGATATGAAAACATTGTTCATTACCGCATCACAATATTTGTATAGCTTGCGGATGAATGTGAAGGGAGTGAGGTAAGCGTCAGTTTCTTGTTATGAAAATATTTCCGGTTTTCTTTCTTCTATTAGTAGGAATGATTGGTTGCAACGAACCAACAGGTAGTTTATTGTACCGGGATTTAAGTGAATGTAACCAAGTGGCTGAAATCAAACATATCGGTAATCATAAAGTAGTAGTATGTGACCCGGATTTATTGAAAGATACGATTGTGCTGCCGTTAAGCTATTTGGTCATGTATTAAATCCGTTGAATTCATCTAAGCGGCGGTATTTGAGTATTTTCCTGTCTTGAAATAATATCGTTCAATGTACATGCCGATCACATTATCATGTATTTGTTCGTCTTTAGAATAACAAATTGTTTT
>JAVBSH010000197.1:0-28637 GCA_031547085.1 Bacteroidales bacterium | reverse complement strand
TGGCTGGTTTCCTTATTTTTATTGATGTTTTTCATAACAAGCCCTCCTGAATGATATAAATACAGATTTCAGGACAGGAATAACTTCCGGCCGTGTTCTGTGTATTTGCTTTATTATAATTTAATAATATAGTAACATCATTTTGAATGTGATTGTTTCATGGAAAAAGCTTGATTTATATATCATAACATATACGATATCCAATATGAAATAATATTATAACAATCGGAAAAAACATCCATATATCAGAAATAAATATGTAAATTTGCATTTACAAAATCGTTTTTATTCAACTCACATAATTAACCATCTTTAAAAATAGCAAAATGGAAGGATATGACTTTTCATGGGATCAATTGGGCGATATAGAAGAAGGACGCCCCAATCTGGGTAAACAAACATCCGTAGCAGTGTATCGCCTGATGCAATATACGATGCGGGCAGTACTCGAAAAAGAATACGGGGATGAACAAACCAGGAGGCTTTTGGTGCAGGCGGGGCGACTTGCCGGACAGGAGTTTTGCAAAAACGTGCTGGACACGTCACTTCCGTTCAATAAATTTATTGCCCAGCTGCATGATGTATTGGTAGAATTGTCGGTAGGAATCCTCAAAATGGAGAAATCGGATATTGAAAACCTGAATTTCATGGCAACCGTATCCGAAGACCTTGACTGTTCGGGGCTGCCGATAAAAGGTGTTACGGTATGCGATTATGATGAGGGTTTCATCGAAGGCATTTTCAATATTTATACGGGTAAAAATTTTAACGTTAAGGAAATAGATTGCTGGACAACCGGCGAGCGTACCTGTCGTTTTTCTATCCAAGCAAAAGATAATTAGTCCTTTCCCTGATGACCGGAAAAGAGAATGACGTTATTCTTAAACTGAACCGGATTGTCGATAAGCTCTTATCGGGCAACCGCAAGATCGACCTCGATGTGGGCGAAATGGACGGTGTAGATGACAAGGATCTCATATCTCTTGCAAGTAAGGTTGTACACTTGGGTGAACAATACAGGGGTTGTTATGACTTCATTCTGGAGTTGTCGTCCGGGAAGCTTTACACGGAAGCTCCCCGGATGAATGCTTTTGCCAGTCCGTTCAAGCAGCTACATTCCGAGTTGCGGCATTTGACATGGCAAATACAGGAAATAGCCGGCGGTGATTATGACCAGCGTGTATCTTTTTCGGGCGATTTTGCAGATGCGATCAACAAGATGATTGCCGCCTTGCGGGAAAGGCGGGAGCTTATGGAGCTTATCCGGGAAAACGAAAACCTGTTCCGTTCCATTTTCAGCACATCGCCCGATGGAATTTTATTGTGCGATTTGAATCATTGCATTGTCCGCGCCTCCAATGCCGCATTCCGGATGCTTCAAATTACCGGGGAAACAGGCGAAAAAACACTTTACAGCGATTTGATTCACCGGGAAGATCAAGAAAATTACATAAGATTTCTGGATGGTTTGTTAATCGACGGCAAGACAACCGTATTTGCCGAATTGCGTATTGTCCCGGCAAACGGTATGAGTTTCTGGAGCGAGCAAAATGCAAGCCTGTTACTCGATTCGAACAGCAAACCGAAAGGATATATTATCATTATCCGCGATATTTCGGAACGAAAAGCCGCCGAAGCCCAGCTATTACAATATACGGATGAATTGGACGAGTCGAACAGGACTAAAGACAAGCTGTTTTCCATCATTGCGCACGATCTGAAAAGCCCTTTCAACGCTTTGCTGGGATTCAGCAATATACTGGCACAAGAAACGTGTAAGGAAAACCCGGATGCAGAAAGGGTACGGAAATTTTCGAAATTGATTTATGAATCGGCAGCAGGCTCATACAGTTTGCTTGTCAATCTGCTGGATTGGTCACGCTTGCAGTCGGACCGGATTGTAATCAAACCGGAACATTTGAACCTGAGCGACCTCATCACAGATAATATGGATATCAGCCGGACAGTTGCCATACGCAAGAATATTGCTCTGGAGTATACAACCCCGGACGACCACCCGATCATAAGCGACCGGGCGATGATCAACACTATTTTGCGTAACCTGATCGGCAATGCTATCAAATACACGCCTCAAAACGGCCACATTACAGTGTCACTTGCCCGGGCAAACGGCGGATACCTGATTTCGGTGCAGGACAACGGTGTGGGGATTGCCGGGGAGAATCTCGAAAAGTTATTTAAACCGGGCAACATACAATCCACACCCGGAACTGCCAACGAAAAAGGCACCGGTTTGGGATTGGCACTGTGTAAGGAGTTTGTCAATAAAATAGGTGGTGATATCTGGGTGGAAAGTACCTACGGACATGGCGCCACATTTACATTTTCACTTAAAAATCTCTCAATACCCAAAACACCCAGTCATAAAGAATTAAATGGGATCTCATAACATATACTGAAAAATGAATTATCAGACAAAAGATCATATTGCGCAATTAGAAAACGAAGTCCATTCATTGAAAGCGCAGTTGAAGCAAGAACAGGAAACTAAAAACAACTTGCTCGCAGCACTTAACAGTGAAGCCTGTAAGCAGAAAAAAGGAACTGACTTTCAAAATATTTTCGACAACTCGGTCAATGTAGATGAATTGATGCAAGTCATCAATAGAATGCCCGACGGCACATTATACCGCATGATTAGGGATGTAACAACAGGAACCCTAAGTATTCATTACACCAGCGGAATGTGGGAAAAAATATTGGGTGTGCCGGTTGAAGATTCGATGGCCGATATACGAAATATTTTTTCGCATGTTGAGAAGGGCGACCTGAAACGGCTGTTGCAAGCAATAGACGAATCATTCGAATCGCTGAACAGTTTCAGGCTCGAACTTCGTTATCATCACCCCAAAAAGAAAGGCGAATATTGGATACAAATATCATCATACCCCCATCGCGAAGGGAACTTTGTGTATACCAACGGATTTATTTTCGACATTACCGCCCGGAAAACAGGCGAACGGAACTTGAAAACCGAAAAGGAGCGGTTGCAGGAACTCAACTCGGAACTGCAAGCTACGAATGAGGAACTGGCTGCAACCAACGAAGAACTCTCGGTAACCACCGAAGAGTTGCATCGGATGAACGACCTCCTGAACACCGAGATAGATGCCCGCATAGAGGCTAATCTGGAACTGGACCGGTACCGTACGCAACTTGAGATGATGGTTGAATCCCAGACCCGGGAACTGACAGTCAGCCAGGAAAACCTATTGTCGTTGAGTAACCGGCAGGCTTTGTTTATCAAGGTGCTGCAAATACTGCAACTGGAGGAGAACGTGCCCAAGGCCATGAATGTAGCGCTTGCCGAAATAGGTAAATATACCGGTATGAGCCGTATGCAGATCTGGGAAAACCACCCCGACGGAGTTACTTACGGCTGCACCTACGAATGGTGCAACGAAGGTATCGAACCAGCCATCCATTACTTGCGTGTACTTCCCCTCGAAGTCGGGAAACCGTGGTTCGACATGCTTGCAGCCGACAATATCATCCGGGCATCCGACATTCGTGCGCTTCCGGTTGCTATACAGGAAATACTGGAGCAACAGGCGGTGAAGTCCATCGTAGTACTTCCGCTGTCGCATTACGGCGTCCATTTCGGTTTTATATCCTTTACTGTTTGCGCCACCAGGGAGTGGAATCCGGATGATGTGGAACTGCTGAGAAGCATTGCACAAATTGTTGCCACCGTCACGCGGCGTTACCAGATCGAAAAAACGGTGCAACATTCGGCGCAAACATTGAAAACCGTTTTGGATAACATCAGTTCCAATATCTTTGTTACCGATTTCGAATCGAAGAAAATACTTTTTGCCAACAAAGCTTTCAAAGATGCTGCCGGACAGGAAGTGGACGGCATAGAATGCCATAAGATGTTGCAAGCCGGACGGGATGTTCCGTGCGAACATTGTCCGCAGGCGTTTTTACGCGACAAGAACCATCATCCGACGGATTATATCCACTACTGGGAAGACCGCAACGAGATAACCGGACGCTGGTACAGCATTGCAAGTACGGCTATCAGATGGGTGGATGGCCGTACCGCAATCATGGAATTAGCGACCGATATTACCGACCGTAAACAGGTAGAAATAGAACTGATACGCGCCAAAGAAAAAGCAGAAGAGTCCGACAAACTCAAATCGTCGTTCCTTGCCAACATGTCGCACGAGATACGTACTCCCATCAACGGGATCACGGGATTCGTCCACCTTCTCAATTCCGACAACCTGTTGCCGCAACGCCGCCGGGAATATATCAACATCATCAACAACAGCAGTACGCAATTGGTGAAGCTGATCGACGATATCATCGACATTGCCAAGATTGAAGCCAAACAGATGGATATGTACCCTGTTCCCGTACAGATCAACAGTTTGATGGACGAGTTGCACCTGTACTTCGAAACCTACATGCAAACCAACGATAAAGGGCATATTTCGCTGATACTCGATGACAGCCAATTTGTGGATAACCTCGTTGTTTCCGTTGATCTGACCCGTCTGCGGCAGGTGCTCACCAACCTGATCAACAATGCCATCAAGTTTACCGAAAAGGGATATATTCGTTTCGGCTACCGGCAACTGACGCCATGCAAACTCGAATTTGTGGTGGAAGACACCGGGATCGGGTTGAATCCCGGACATAAGGATATTATTTTCGAACGTTTCCGTCAAATCGAACTTACCAATAACCGGTTGTACGGAGGTACCGGTTTGGGCCTGAGTATCTCGCGCAGCCTCGTCCAGATGATGGGTGGCGATTTGTGGGTAGAATCCGTCGAAGATGAGGGATCCACTTTCTACTTTACCATAGTGAGTCCGAAAGTGGACGAAAAGCCAAAGTGTTAACATACAAAACACCAATACGAAATATCAGAATTATCAGAATAACAATATGCCATTTGTCTGGTTTTGAATGAAACAAGTGTCGCCCGGAAATAACATTTTACAAAATATTAATAACAACCAGATAGTTATTTGTAAAATATTTATAAGCATACATATAACTTTACAAACGATAAGAATAGAACCACAGATGTTCGTACTCTTATCGCTTCAAATAAAGTATAGTATTTAATATAAATAATTTGAGTATGGAAACTTTTAATTTCTACAATGAATTAGTATCCCTCCAGGGTCCATTAAACCGTTTCGCCATGAGGCTGACATCCGACTATGATGATGCCAAAGATTTGACGCAGGATACCTTTTTAAAAGCTCTTGCATTCCGTGAGCAGTTTGCGGATTCGACCAACCTTCAGGCATGGGCTTATACCATAATGAAGAATACCTTTATCAACCAGTACCGCAAGCGGACACGTGAAAATATGTATCTTGACAAATCTGCAAACCTGTTTTTCCTCAGTCAAAACAGCAAAACACATCAGGCAACTCCTGAGTCAACATACCACGAAAAGGAGATAACCATGGCAATCAACAGCTTGGAGAATGAATTCAGGGTTCCCTTCATGATGCACGTGGAAGGCTATAAATACAAGGATATTGCCGATATACTGGCGGTAAAAATAGGAACCATAAAAAGCCGGATATTCTTTACTCGTAAAAAATTGGCAAAGGCGTTGCCCGGGTACCATTGAATGTCGTCTTATCTCCTTTCTCCACCGACAAGTCCGGGGGCTTTACGAAGCTCTTCATGTAGAGCTTCGTAAAGCTATGAAATTGTAAAAAAGGGACATTAATCTTCCAGAAAGAAATAATCCCGAAACTTCCGTTTGAAAGCCTTTTTCTCTCTTGGATGTTGTGTGATGCCATCAATTTATTACTCATTCAAATTCCTAAAAAATCTTAAAAAGTGTTAATTTGCACAATAATTCGGCTTGTGGCAAGTTTTTAAATTTAATCAGTATTAAAACCAAAACATCTATTATGTTCAACGCAAAACAAATGCTTGACCAGTTAATGCAAACAGCACAGGGAATGGCAACAAACACAGCTTCTCCGTCAAAAAAATCAGGAATAAGCGACATATTGAGTAACCCGATGGTAGCCGGTGGCGGAGGATTATTGGCAGGTTTGCTGCTGGGTAATAAAAAAGTACGCAAGATGGGCGGCACGGTTGCTGCCGTGGGTGGAGCCGCCGCGCTGGGAGCAATCGCGTTCAAAGCCTACCGCAACTGGCAGGCGAGTAAGGGTACATCAACCGACGCTCCGGCGCAGGATTACCGGCAACAACCGCAGCAAACTGATTTGGATTTTGACAATTTGCCGACAGCCGTACAGGAGGAAAACAGCCGCGCAATGCTCACGGCAATCATCGCCGCAGCAAAGGCTGATGGACATTTTGACGAGCGCGAACGGCAGATGATCCACGAACAAACACAGAAAATTGGCGACACAGAAACAACGGCATGGGTACAACAGGAAATATACAAGCCGCTTGACATTAACCAAATTGCTGCGTTGGCAACTTCGCCCGAATTAGCAGCGGAGATTTATCTTGCAAGCTTGATGGTCATTGACGAACAAAACGAACGCGAAAAGACATATCTCAATTCGCTGGCAGAAAGAATGGGATTGGAACCGCAATTGAGAAGGGAAATTGAACAGCGGTTGGATAACTATCGCAATTAAAGGGATCACCGTCTTCCTTCTTTTCAACGGCGTATAGTCCATACCCGCATTGAGCGAATTCATCCCGTACCTTGTTGTAGAAATCCATAGACTCCTTTTCTGTGAATGGTTTCAAAAAATACATCATTACGTGTGGATTACTGTTGATGCAGGCAAAAGGCCTACAAATCTCAACTCGGTGACGCATCTTTTCAAATCCTCTGTTGCCGCTTTAGGGTCGGACATCAGCAAGGTGGCAAATCCAAGGAAACGGTCGGGATAGGCTTTAATCGCCGCTACCAAATGGTTTTCCGGAGTACGTCGCTATCGTTCGTTTGGGTCATTTCCTTCAATTTTTCCAACATGTAACGATCATTGGCGTCTATCAAAACAATAATCTCATTCATTGATTATTTTTGATAAACTTGGAAATGATGTTTACAATATTCTTGTTATATAAGAGGTAGATCCGGATTGTTATAAACGGAAGCATATTGTGTCAAATAATTAATGCGTTTGTGGCTTTTGGCCGATTAGCGGGGCGGAGTGATAAAGACAAAGATCGTTATTTTGACTTTATTCAAAGTCAAAGCAGATAATTTGATATTCAGATTTTACATAAACTATTGCGACAAAATTGTTATTCTTACATGAACCAACTGTTGCTATTTCTCGATTTCACGGGGCAAAGGTAATTCCATGTCCCATCTGTCCGGCAAGGTCAAACATGTTTGCTGGGAAAATCTCCAGCCCTCCCTTCGGTCGGGTAGTATTTTCCAGCAAAACCTTGCCGGACAGGACACGGAATTGTGAATCGCCCGATGAAATCGAGTACATGGTTTCAGAAAAAATAAATCATAAACAAAGATGAAAAGATTTGATTTTTATAAAGATGAAAAGGTGATTTACTGGGAAAGGACAAGTTTCTCAGTAAAATCGAAGACCTATGAAGATGCTATAAACGTTGTGGAGCAACTTTTGAAAACTAACCTGAACGAGTCCGATACAGTATCAATTGATGGTTGTTACTTCATTGAAAATATCGGTATACCCATGACATTAGAACAAAATGAAGGTGTTACTACAGTCAAGATTTTCAATAGCAATGATCAACTGGTTGTCTCAAATGGTACCAAGGACAGATAGTCTGAAATTATTAATATTTCAAAACCCAATTTTAAACCAAAAAAAGAAATATCTTTGAGTCAAAATAGAGTTATTTGAGCAAGTAAATCAATGCATTGTAAGGCAAATCGGTCGTTACTAAATCATTACCCATTCGGGTGTAATTGCGTCCTTGTATGTTAATATACAGATGGTTGCACCTAAATGCAACAATCTCATGACAAAGCAGAAGTAGCGTACGAATTGGTTGCTTATGATGTAGATGAGTCGGATTTGAGCGCAATACATGTAGCGTCGCAACTGGGTCAGCCGGTAGAACAGGTTTTCAAAACACTGGTATTACATGGCGACAAATCGGGTTATTTTGTTTGTATGATCCCCGGAGCAGAAGAACTGGATTTGAAAAAAGCGGCAAAAATTTCAGGTAACAAAAACTGCGGGATGATTCTGATGAAAGACCTGTTGCCCGTCACTGGCTACATTCGTGGGGCATGTTCGCCCATCGGGATGAAAAAACATTTCCCGACATATATCCATGAAAGTTGCCTGAATTTTGAATATATCTATGTAAGCGCCGGACAACGGGGATTACAAATACAACTTGCTCCACAGGACCTGATACGCGAAACAAAAGCAGAAACGGTATTTCTGATCATGGAGTGACCGATTAGTTTGTCTTGGTGCCTTGGCATACAATTGATCACGCGAAGGCGCTAAAACGCAAAAGGTAATCGCGCAAAATATAACATCTGCAAATACATATTTGTATTAAACATTCAAAAAATATAACTTTGAGCCATGTAAGAAAGGGGACTTTCCGGTTTGGCAATCCGGTATTGTTTTATCATGTCTGAACGGACAATACCGCCTCTTAGGAGTTGTAAAATAAGTATGACAAATAGATAACTTCTCAGTGGTTCTCACTGAGAAAAATGGAATTATTATTCGACAAATCTTTAACAATATTCTTATTCCAGTGTAGCGGAATGCTACATCCTGTTTACCCGGCTTGAGGGTTTATTTTTTTTGATTCTTCATGAACTATACCATTTCCGAAATAGCGCAAATCACAGGCGGACAATTAACCAGCCCGGATGATCTCCATATTAAATATGTGCTAACCGACAGCCGGTCGTTGCTGTATCCTGCCGATACGGTATTTTTTGCCATCCGTGGCGAACGTCATGACGGTCACGACTACATCGGGGAATTGTATCGTCAGGGAGTGCGTTGTTTTGTGGTAGACAGGTTGCCTGACGGCTATCATGCCCAATTGCCTGAAGCCTGTTTTGTGTTGGTAGGATACGTGCTTCATGCCTTGCAACAACTTGCTGCACAACACCGTCGCCGGTTTATGACTCCGGTAATCGGTATCACGGGCAGTAATGGCAAAACGGTTGTCAAAGAATGGATTTTCCAGTCTATCCATCATGAAAAGAACATTGTACGAAGCCCGCGAAGCTACAATTCGCAGATCGGGGTGCCAATATCGGTATGCCTGCTCGACGACAAATACGATTTGGCCGTTTTCGAAGCCGGCATTTCAAAGCCCGGCGAAATGGATCGCCTGCAAACCATCATCATGCCCGATATCGGCATATTTACCCATCTGGGTGAAGCTCACCAGGAAAATTTCGATTCGAAATACGAAAAAGCCCGGGAAAAGTTAAAGCTGTTCCGTCGTTGCCGTACGGTAATCTATTGCCGCGATTGTGACGAAGTGGCAAATATTCTTGAAGCAGATACAGAGTACAAGGCAGTGTCGCGCTTTACGTGGGCCGAACAGGCCGGTGCCGATGTGAAAGTCACCAACAAACGCAGGGAAAAAGATGAGACACTTGTTGAAATCCATTACGAAAAACAAGAATTTGAACTGGTCATTCCCTTTACAGATAATGCTTCCGTGGAAAATGCCCTGACCGTAACCACCCTGATGTTATTCATGGCTTATCCGCCACAGGTCATAGTGCAGCGTATTGCCCAACTGGCCCCGGTAGCCATGCGTCTCGACATCAAAAAAGGTATTAACCGCTGCACCATCATCAACGACACATACAATGCTGATACCGGCTCACTGGCCATTGCCCTCGACTTGCTGGTACGCCAGCAACATCCTGTAAAAACGGTAATTCTCTCGGACATACTGCAATCGGGAAAATCGCAGGCATATCTTTATCAGGAAATTGCAGGACTGCTGGCCGAAAAAGACATCAACCGCTTAGTCGGGATCGGCCCGGAGATATCGGCCCATGCCGGTTTATTTTCTTGTGAGAAGCATTTTTTCGACAACACTCATGCTTTCCTTGGCGAATTAGGACATACCATACGCTTTGCCGACGAATCGATATTGGTGAAAGGCTCGCGGCATTTCGGGTTCGAACATATCGTGCAGGCGCTTGAGGACAAAGTACATAAAACCGTATTGGAAATCAACCTCAATGCGGTGACGCATAACTACAATTATTTTAAATCATTATTGCATCCGCATACCAAAATGGTGGCGATGGTGAAAGCCTTTGCTTACGGTAGCGGTAGCGTTGAGATAGCTAATGTGCTCCAGTTCCACCGGGCCGATTATGTCGCCGTAGCTTTCGCCGACGAGGGTAAAGAACTGCGCGAGAACGGCATCACCATGCCCATTATTGTGATGAACCCGGAGGACGGTGGTTATGACACATTGATCCAACACCGCCTCGAACCCGAAATATATAATTTCCGCCTGTTGGAACAATTTGCAAATGCCGTTTCCGGACAAGGTATCGTGGAATACCCCGTTCATATTAAATTAGATACAGGCATGCATCGCCTCGGGTTCCTCAGTGGCGACCTGGAACGTCTCACTGCCTATCTTAACCGGCAACAGGCGGTACGTGTCAAATCGGTATTTTCACATCTTGCCGGCAGTGACGAACCTGCATTGGACGACTTCGTCAGGCAGCAGGTTGCTGAGTTCCGCCGGATGAGCAGTATCATAGAGGAACAGATACAATACCCTTTCCTGCGGCATATCCTTAATTCGGCCGGTATCGAACGTTTTCCCGAAGCTCAGTTCGACATGGTCCGGTTAGGTATCGGATTACATGGCATCAGTGCTGTCGATCCCTCCAAAGTGCAACAGGTGGCTACATTACGTAGCATCATCCTGCAAATAAAAGATATCCCGGCGGGCGATAGCGTGGGCTACAGTCGTAAATTCTTTGCCGACAAACCCATGCGCATTGGTATCGTACCTATTGGCTATGCTGATGGTATCCACCGCATGTTGGGTAACGGTGTAGGCAGCTTTGTGGTGAACGGCTACCGGGTTCCACTGGTAGGCAATATGAGTATGGATATGTGCGCCATCGACCTCACTGGTGTCGATGCTTCCGAGGGCGACGCCGTGATCATTTTTGGCGAGGAATACCCGTTAGCGGAAATTGCCCGGCAAATGCAAACCATTCCTTACGAGGTGCTCACACGGGTAGCGCCGCGTGTGAAACGTATTTATTACCAGGAGTAGTACGATTGTAAAAATTGAAAAATTATATCCCATGACCAGGAAAAATATTATCCCCGTTCTAATCATTGTTGCGCTGCTATTGCCAGCCGGCGCAAAAGCACAAAACAGCAATCGTGTAGCAGCTTTCAAGATGGCGCAACTGTTCGACTGGATCGGCAGTTACTACGTAGATACAGTGAACATGCCACAGCTGAGCGACGATATCATCCGCAAAACATTGATGGAACTCGATCCGCATTCCGTATACATCACCAAAGACGAGGTACGAGCCATGAACGAGCCATTGGAAGGTTCGTTCGAAGGCATCGGGGTGTCGTTTGACATATTGAATGATACGATCCTGGTTATTTCGGCCATTCCGGGAGGGCCGTCGGAACGGATTGGCGTCAACGGTGGTGACAAGATCATCACTGTGGACGGCGAAAACGTTGCCGGCGTAGGAATCAAAACATCAGGTGTTTACAAAAAACTACGGGGCAAGCGGGGTTCAGAGGTCACCATAGAAATACTCCGCAAAGGGCAAAAGGACTTGCTGTCATTCCGGATCGTCCGCGACAAGATACCAATCTACAGCATTGATGCAGCTTACAAGGTAACCAACAAGATTGGCTACATCAAATTGAGCCGTTTTGCAGCTTCATCGAAAAATGAATTCGACGAAGCATTAAAAAAACTGGTGAAAGAAGGAGCCACCGATTTAATCCTCGACCTGACGGGAAACGGCGGCGGATACCTTGATATGGCCGTGCAGCTTGCTGATGAGTTTCTAAGCAAAGGTGAACTGATCGTATACACCGAAGGTGAGTATAGTAACCGACACGATTACACGGCAAGCTCGAAAGGTGCTTTCGAAAAGGGCAAATTAGTATTGATGATCGATGAAAGTTCCGCGTCGGCAAGCGAAATATTGGCGGGAGCTGTGCAGGACTGGGACAGGGCATTGCTCGTTGGTCGCCGGTCGTTCGGGAAAGGACTGGTACAGCGTCCGATGATGTTCGCCGACAGTTCGATGCTCCGCCTGACCATAGCACGTTACCATACGCCTACAGGCCGCACCATACAGAAACCCTACCGCACAAGCGACGATGAGTACGCCAAAGGCTTGTCACAACGCTTGCGTACAGGCGAACTGACGGGTGGAAAGTCGGCCGCGTTTGCCGATTCACTGAAATACTTGACATTGCGTAAAAACAGAACTGTTTATGGCGGAGGTGGTATCATGCCCGATGTTTTCGTACCCATGGACACTTCTTACTACAACAATTACTACCGAGATTTACTTGCATTGGGCCTTTTCAACCGTTTTGTACTGAATTATGTGGACAGAAACCGTCCACAACTGAAAAGCCAGTACCCAACATTCGAACAGTTCGATAAAAAGTTCAAAGTTACGGATGCTATGCTGGACGAAATACAAGACTTTGCCGAAAAAGAAGGATTGAAAAGAAATCCGGAGTTGTTCGCCAAATCGCAACAGCACCTTAAGTTATGGATCAAAGGCTATATTGCACGCGACCTGTGGACGATAGCAGAGTTGTATCGTGTTACCAACCACGAGAATTCAGTCTTTTTACAGGCAGTGGAAGAAATCAAAAAGATGTAGGTTAGGAAGATATTGACAAGGCCATAAGACTTATACTTCGGGGAGTGATTTTATATTTTGTGTCTGAGTGTTTTTGCGTGAAATTGATCTCGCGAAATTGTGGAGCAGCATAACAAATTCTACATTTTATGATAAAAAAAGAATATTTTGTTCTTTTTTTTGCAAAAAAAGTTAGAAAAATATTTGATTTTTAAATCCTTTTTTTTAGATTTGCACCGTATAGAATAAACAGGGAAAATACAATGAAACCCTGCGGCCAATTTTAATTGATACATAAAAATGAAACATAATATACTGCCAATTGATCTCCATGAGCAATATCCGGGTAAGCCGAACCCGTTGGCTGTGTATGATATATGGGAAAACAAAGGCGGAGCCGCGGCACTCCCTTTCCACAAGGACCTCGACTACCGCCCACTTTCCCACCCACTTAAAAAAGGAGGTGAACGGCAAAGATAGCTAAAAATACCGGAATATCACTTTTTACCATCCTGTGAATCTACGCACCCATCCGACCACCGATATTCCCGGATGAAGGATTTCGTATATGCAACATGTGATCGAAATGTGTTGCTAAAAATAATTTTAAATAATTGAATTTTATATTTTTACGTATGAAAAATAATCTTTTGAAAATAGCAGGAGTCTTAACCTGTGTTGTTGTCTTAGGACTGAGTTTGCAGAATGCTTTTGATGGTTATGGAGTGAAAAAAGGAAACATACACCCGGAAGTATTGGCACAGACGAATAGTGGAGGTGATACTTCAGGAGGAGGTTCTGATTCCGGTGGTAGTTCTTCTGGTGGGGATTCTTCAGGCGGTGGTTCAAGTTCTGGTGGGTCTGAAGAGATGACGTGTTATTCCACATATAGAATTACCCCGAAAACAAAACGTGAACCAGAATGGGCAATTCAAGCTTGCAATGACTGCACTCAAGTGAATTGCTTTGAGTATCAAGACGCCAGTAAGTGTACTAAAAAGACTGGCGTAGTATTGGTTTAATCATAATCAAAAATGCTCTAATAGATAAGAACAACATGTTAACTATTAGAGCATTTTTTCCAAAAAGAAATCATCTAAAAGTAGACTACCCACTCGGATTTATTTCAAAGAAGATGAATTATTTAATCTCAAAAGTATCAAATAGTCTTAATCATTATTTGCATTACTATACAAATAACATGAATAAATATATAACTCCCTTTTTGTTAGCGACACTAATCCTATCATCGTGTCATTCACCTAGCTCAGAAATTATTATAACTGAATTTCCTGAAAAAGTAAAGTTATCTGCTAAGACAATAAAAACAAAACCGATAATATTAGCACCCAAAGAGATGTTTATTATCAATGATCGACTTTGGATTTTTCAAAATCAAAAAGATACAATATTCGATGTTTTTCATTTACCTGATGGAGAATACTTATATAGCACTGGAACCAAAGGAAAGGGACCTAATGAATTTATATCTCCCCGATTTATTCAAAAGATGAATAACGGTTTTTCCATTTTAGATAATACGGAAGTAAGAATCACCGAAATTGCAGATAATGGTTTATTGAAGACAATAGAATCTTATAGGCCATTTAACATATTTCCAATTAACGGTTTTGTACGCTTAAATGACAGTTTGGTTTGTGCTTTTGCCTATTGTGCAACAGGCATGAAAGGAAAATATGAATACAGAATGGCAAATCGTTTTACTGAAAAAGAAAAAGTGTTTAGTCTTTATCCTAATCTGACAAGCAAAGAATATGAAGGGGATCAAAGATGCCAAATATATTATAAATATCTTGCTTCTAATCCCCAAACTTCACAAATTGCAGCATTTTATACATATTTTAAATATATTCGTTTTTATAATTATGATGGAAGTTTGGAAAAAGAAATTCATGTAAACATTACACCATATGAGTCAGTTAATATAGAAAACCAAGAAGAACGAATGATGTACTATGTAAAAGTAGTGTCAACAGAAAGGTTTATATATGCGCTATGTCTAAATACACAAGGAGATGATGATATATCTATGCTTGAAATTCAGGTGTGGGATTGGAATGGAACTCCTATAATTCAATATGCATTAGATAGAACATTTGATACATATACCATCTCCGAAGAAAATAAAAAATTGTATACTGCTTTTGAAGAAAATGAGGATGAGATATATATGTATGATCTAGTGCACTTAAAATAAAATACACAATTTACATAGCCAATTCCAGAAGAAGGAGGCTTAAAATATCGTGTTAATAGTAAAATAAAATATTAATCAAAATAGAATAACAACAGTGCAAATTAAGGATGTTATTATCATAATTTTGGGATTGATTCTTGTATTTTTGATAGTGCAAATATTTGTTCTACGCAACGGCAACTCCCAAATGTCAGATGTTGATCCAGAATCTACTAGATTGCAACGTGAAATTTTGTATGAATCATTTATATATTCAACAACAAATGAGGGAAGTATCATTGGGAATATTGAAGTATACGAAGATTCGGATAAACCCTTTTTTCTGTTCGATAGTATTAGTCTACCTATATTAATGATTGTTATGCCTCCCACAGAAGATATTTGCAACTCGTGTATAAATTATGCCGTTCATTCTGTCAAATATTTCTTTCCAGATTTTTTAGACAACAAAAGAGTAATTGTGTTTTCCCATAAGTTGAATTCGAGGATAAAAAGCCAAATGGATCGCAAAAAAATGTATTATTGTGTATCTGATAGCTGTAAACTAGGGCTGATTCATGGGCAGGCTTCTAAACCATTTTATGTTGTCCTCAATCCAGACCGAAAAGCGAGTATGTTCTTTACTCCCAATAATCTTATGCCAGAATTGACGGACAGATATTTGAAAATTGTCAAGGAAAAGTATTTTAGAAATTAATCTATTCTTTGCAAGACAGGTTATATATAACCTTTTCTATAAACACACAATGTCTTATAATTTTTTGAAATTCACATATTTTCCATACATCATTCTTCCAGTCGGCTGCTTACTGGTCTATTTCCCTATTTTGAGTAATGACTTTCTTTATTTTTGGGACGACCAATGGGTAGTGATGAACCGTTACACCGAAGGCGGATTCACCCTGTGGAATCTTTGGGCTATCCTCACAGAATTTTACCACGGACAGTATGCGCCGATAAACGAACTGTTTTATTTAATACTCTACAGTTGCTTCGGCTATAATGCTTTTTGTTTCCATGCCGCCAGCCTATTGGTACACATCGCCAATGTGCTGCTGGTGTACGTATTCATAAGGGAATTGCTGTTGCGGTGTAATGTGGATCAGGCAGCGGCCTTTCCGGTAGCCTTCCTTACCGCCCTGCTGGTTGCCGTGCACCCCTTCAATGTGGAATCGGTGGCATGGATGAGCGCTTCAAAAATCATCCTTTACGTACTGTTTTATATGGTGGCATTGCTGTGCTACCTGCGCTACACAGGCGCCAACCGCCCCGTATACTACCTGCTCACCCTGCTTTTTTTCATCATCTCGTTCGGCGCCAAGGAGCAAGCCGTAACCTTACCGCTTTGCCTGTTGTTGGTGGATTTTGTGCTTGGGCGCAACTTGCGCAGCGGACAGGTGTGGTTGGAAAAACTACTATTCTTTGTACTGGCGCTGTTTTTTGGTATGGTTACCATCCTTTCACAAGGCGACTGGAATGGAAAAGTCCTTTCCGGCAATTCTTTTCCCATGATCCAACGTATTGTATACGCCTGCTATTCGTACCTGGAATATTTAGTCAAAGGCATATTACCTGTCAAACTGTCCTATTTGTATCCTTTTCCCAGTCAGCCGGGTGAGTCGCTCCCATTCCGCTTGTGGATCTATCCCTTATTGCTAATTATCTTAACAGTTGCATTCTGGCGTTTCTGGAAGAGAAAGTGGATATTCTTCGGGGTGGTGTTTTTTACCATCCACATAGCCGTCACACTGCACATCATCTCCCTGTCGAGGTTTGCAGTTATTGCCGACCGTTACGTATATCTGTCGCTGGTTGGGGTTTGTTTTGTCATCGCTTGGCTATTTCAACAAGCTGTTGTGCAAAATACGAAATACCGGAAAGCCATCATCGCCTTACTTACACTATATGTGTTGTATTCAGGAATTTATGCGCACAAGCGTACTTATGCATGGCATGATACCGACAGTCTTAAACGTGAAATGAGGGAAATGATTGAACAGAGGAATGATTACCAAGAATTGAAAAAGAAATTGGAATAAATGTTTACCTTATTTCGTTTTTGTAAATTCTGTATTGTCGGTTTTTCGGGCATCATTGTCGATTTCGCGATCACCTGGATAGCCCGCGAAGGTCTGCAATGGAACAAATACGTCGCCAACAGCCTTGGGTTTGTGTGCGCCGCTTCGTCCAACTACCTGTTCAACCGTTGGTGGACCTTTGGCAGTAACGATCCGGCCATTGCCCGGCAATTCGGCATGTTTGTTGTGGTTTCGTTGGTTGGATTGGCGCTCAATAATGCTATTGTATACATCCTGCACCAGACCATAAAAGTAAACTTTTATGTGGCCAAATTATTTGCCACAGTGTTGGTAACTGTCTGGAATTATACAGCCAATTGTTGGTGGACGTTTGCCGGAATACCGTTAAGTATATAATGATCAAAATATAGGGGATTGTATTGTAATGCGCTCATGAGATTATTCAATACGCTTGTTAGCTAAATCAATACAATCATAAGATAACTTAATGCGCTGATATGATCAATTAGTACATAAATAAGATAATTCAATGTGCGATGATAGTAATTAAATACTCATACATCGTTAACTAATGCACTATAATGATTTATTAGTTATCATATTGCGTTACTTATTGCGCTATTATAATATCAAAATACGCTTATGATGTTTATTAGTTATTTTGCCATGTATTTTAATACGCAGGTAAGATAACTTAGTGCGCTGGCATGATTTCTTTTTTAGCTCGTTAGCAGTGATATTGCCAAGGTTTGAAAACAAATGTCGCAATTACAAAAAGATCATTCCAACCGTTTTTACATCAAAAAAGTTTGGTTACTACTTTTACACTGTTATCACTTTCCCCGCCACATTTCCCGAAACAGCAATACCGCCAGGCTCCACCGTAGCGCACTTCCCGATCATTTGTGCATCATAAGGCGCTTCCACCTTGATATAGTTACCGGTGAAACCGGTCATCACACCACCTTTTTCCCTTTGTTCGAAGATCACCTTCATATTTTGTCCCACGTGTTGTTGGTAGAAATTGTTCCGTTTGGCTGTCGATATCTCCAGCAGCGCTTTACTACGTCGTTCGGCATCGGCGGGTTTCACCTTGCCGGGCAAGTCAACCGCTTTCGTTCCGGGGCGCTCGGAATAAGTGAATACGTGCAGATATGACAGGTCGAGACCTTCAATAAAACCACGGGTGTCGTCAGCATCAATATCTGTTTCCCCGGGAAAGCCCACAATCACATCGGCGCCAATGGCCGCATGTGGAATATGGTGGCGGATGAGGGCGACCTTGTCGGCAAACAGGCTACGACGATATCTCCTTGCCATTAAGCCTAATATCCTATCGCATCCCGATTGCAGTGGTACATGAAAATGTGGCGCCAATTTCTGCGATGCAGCCATCAACCTGACGATATCCTCAGTAATCAGGTTAGGTTCCACCGAACCTATGCGGATCCGCTCCACTGGTATTGTAGCATCAAGCGCTTGTAAAAGCTGTAGAAAATTTTCGCCGGTACTACGTCCAAAATCGCCGATGTTGATACCTGTAAGCACTATCTCGTTAATCCCTTGCCGGCTTACCTGCATGGCTTGTTCTATGACGTCGGCTACGGAAGCATTGCGGCTTTGCCCACGCGCTTTTGGAATGGTGCAATACGTACAATGATAGTCGCATCCGTCCTGCACTTTCAGGAACGAACGTGTACGGTCGAAAAGCGAATATGATGCAAAAAACTGTTGGTAGGCATCACAACCGCAGGCCGGTGTTTCCGGCGTAATACCTTTCAGCCGGTTGATTTGTTCGATGACGTTGAATTTGTCCTTATTGCCCAACACCAAACCGACACCTTCCATAGCAGCTATCTCTGTTGCTTTCAGCTCGGCAAAACAGCCAATAACCACAATAATTGCGCCCGGCGATGTTTTCACCGCCTTGCTGATAGCTTGCCTGCATTTCTTATCGGCCTGCGCCGTTACGGTACACGAATTGATAACTACGACGTCGGCCTGTTGTCCGAAATCGACCTTCGCATAACCGTTTTCGGCAAACAACCTGCCGATGGTGGATGTTTCTGCAAAATTCAGTTTACAACCCAGTGTGTGAAATGATACTGTCATGATGTTTGCGTTTATAACGTTGAAACGTTCATAACGTTAGAACGTTTGTAGCAGAGCAACGTTATAAACGTCCTAACGTGATGAACGTGATAAACGCCGTCAGTGCTCAGCCACAGCCCCATCCCCTTTTTTCATTTTCAGGAACTTTAGGGACGGCGAAGGTACAAAATTTCCCAATCCGAGCTGTCCCCATTTTTGATCGACTGCGGTAATGGTTGTTTCCGACGAAGTTACCACATTAGGCCAGTCACGTTCGAAACCATAGCTTTGTGGAAATTTCATACAGGCATCCACCACCATCTGTTGGCGTGGTTGCTCGGCAATACGGATGTCACGTGCAGGGTCGATATTGGCACACACAAGCCAACTTACGATATATAAGTCATGAATATCAACTGTATCATCCAATAAAATGAATACTTTAATGAACGACATCGAATCATCGTCTATCAATTGCTGGCCGATCCTGGCAGATAATCCGGCATTGGGTTCGTGTATTGCCAGTATGGCGACAGGAATGCCTTCTTCTACCAGACTCAAGTTCCAGCCAACAATTGAAGAATCATCCTGACTTTTGATCTTTGCTATTTGATTTTTGATAGAATCGATATCGACGACTATTGCCGGCTGCCCTTGTCCGTTACCGGTAACTTCTTCCGGCCATTTACATGTAGCATCAATACCCAGTTTACTACCGAAAGCAAACCTCGATGAAGCATGGTCAAGCACATCCAACGGGCCTTTCCCGATGAACAGGTCTGCATGTAAGTCAATCCGCGACAACACCTGTTTGGCCAGTCCATAGTAATCCGTCACGGACATATCCGTCACCAAGAGTATTTTATTAAACATCATCTGCCCGGCGCCCCATAGTGAATGAATGGTCTTGCAACCCTGCCCCGGATAACTTTTACCGATCTGTATCAGTGTAAGGTTATGCGCTACGCCCGGCGCCGGCATATTCATATCTTTGACTTCGGGAAGCATGGCCAATTTAATCGGTGTCAGAAAAATACGTTCGCTTGCCTTTTCGAGGTATGCGTCTTCCTGAGGCGGTATACCGACGACGGTGGCCGGATACACAGCATCCCTGCGGTGTGTGATGCAAGTGATATGAAATCGCGGATACCAATCGGCCAACGAATAAAAACCCGTGTGGTCACCAAAAGGTCCCTCCCATACCAGATCTTCCGCAGGGTCGACATAACCTTCGATGACGATATCTACATCAGACGGCACTTCAATATCCTGGGTAAGACAGCGCACCATCTGTACCTTCTTGCGGCGAAGAAATCCGGCCAGGATATATTCATCGATATTATCGGGTAGTGGTGCGGTAGATGAATATATGTATGCCGGATCGCCACCCAAAGCCACAGCAACAGGCATGCGTTTCCCCAATGCCTTGTATTCACGGTAGTGGCGTGCTCCCGTTTTGTGTTGATGCCAGTGCATCCCGGTATCATCAGTCCCCATCACCTGCATGCGGTACATTCCCACATTGCGGATACCAGTGTGCGGATCGCGGGTGTGCACCATCGGAAGGGTGATAAAGCGCCCCCCGTCGGCTGGCCAACAATGAAGCACAGGTAATATACCTAGATCAGGATTATGATGCACAACCTCCTGACAAGCGCCACGTCCTTTCACCACCTTTGGCATCCATGAGGCAACCCGTCCCAGTTCGGTCAACAAGTGGAACTTGTTCCGCCATCCTTTTTTAGGCGTAGTGATATCTTTGAAAAGCTTTTCAATAAGTGTCGCTGCCTCGTCTAACTGTGTAACGCCTAAAGCGGTACATATCCGCCTGTCGGAACCCATTGCATTGGTCAATACCGGAAATCCTGTACCAGTATTTTCGAACAGCAGGGCTTTACCGCCATCCGGTTGTTTACAAAAACGACCTGTAATTTCGGCTATTTCCAATACCGGATCGGCATATTCTTTAATACGGATCAATTCACCCTGTTGCTCGAGCGTTCGGATAAAATCGCGGATATTCATTGTCTGAGGTCTTTTAAGATATACCCTTTCCCATATATCACTTCAATGGACAAGGATGGATCGGTACGCAACCGTTTCTTCAGGTAGGTGATGGTGTTGCGCAGCATTTGGATATTGTCGTCGACTGCTCCGTTTTGCCATAGGTGACCAACAAGGTCTTCCCGCGAAACAACCTGGTTTTTATGCCGGAAAAGCAACTGTAATGTCTTCGTCTCTCTTTCAGACAATTTACATTCATCTGTTCCATCAGTCAATACATAAGTTTGAACATCCAACTCAAAGTCCCCCAAACGGATTACTTCGCTGATCGGACCATATACGGTTCCCATCATAGAATTGATACACGCGTATATTTCATTACAAGTGACGGGCTTCCTCAAGAATAGATTGATTCCCAGCTGGTAACATTCCAATGAATCCTGTTCTTCAATCCTGAATCCGGTTAAGATGATAATCGGTGTAAAAACATCTACTTCCCGGATAGTTTTTGTCAATTCCATGCCATCTATCCCGGGTATATCAATATCTAAAAGGGCAAGTTGCGGATGATATTGGTGATATATTTCCAGTGCCTTTTTTCCATCAAAGGCCTTAAATACTATATAATCATGATTTTCGAAAATTTTTTGTAGCATATTCGCAAAATCACAATCATCATCGGCGATAAGTATACTTCTTTTTTTCATTATTATAAAAGCGTATATATTAATAATTTCATTATCCTCCATAATTATATCAAATTCACAAGAACGACCGTCTTGTAGATACTTTCATCTCTAATATTATGTGTGCGTTAATGACAGCATATATCAATATACCAAGCATTTGATTAAAACAACCCCACACGACAACAGAAAATTAGATATCATTTTATTGAACAAAACTACATATAAAATTACATATATCGGAAATTCCTCAAAATAATCAATAAAGATGTTATTTTTTGATGTCAAAATACAACATATCCATAAACAACTAAATATATCCCATTATCACTAGCAATGCATTACGAAAAAATAATCTATTTTGTTATTGTATAACAAAATATTCGTTTCTAAATAAGTCAACCAATAAATTCCGCACATCATCAAATTATTCACATAATACTAATAATAAATACTTTAAAACAAAAAAAAATACACAAGCCCACATTGTTTAGTATAACAAAAAATAAGATAAAAAGTTATTATTTTGTTATGATTGGGTTGCTTTTTTCTGAATCTTTTTTATTTTATTTGTATGTTTTTAAGCGAGATGGAAGATTTGACCGATGACAAGAAAATCATATTGTTGCCTGTTTAACGTATGTTTTTCTTACCATTGGCAAAGAAATTATTGCCGATTTTTCTGAAAACGAATCAGATTACATCATCTTGGCCAGGATGTGGGCAATAAGGAATCCGATCAAGTTTTATAAAGTAAAAAGTAAAGTAATTAACTAAATATGAAAGTGTATGGGTTTTGATTTAAAGATGTGTGAATTTGCGACTTATGCGATGTACAATGCGCACAAGAGAACTACGATGAGCGACATTGAAGAGATCGCAGAGGTTGTCAGGATACATCTGGGAAGAGATATAACGATGCCGTTCAGTGCACATTATAAAGTTACGGGAGCAAAGATGGCGCTTCCGGATATGTGGAAGAAACGATATAAGATCATCGCGTACCTTGGGCCGGAACAATGTAAGAACTGCCATCATATCATGTTGTTGTGGAAACGGCTGATGGAAAGTTGCGAAGAAAAGTATCCTGATTTAGGCTTCCTGTTTATTGCGCATACCGATGATTATAAGCAGATTGAAGACGTATTATATAAGGTTGGCATTTCCCATCCGGTGATGTACGATTATGACAATACGTTCATAAAAGATAATCGAATGCCGGATAATGACGATTTTCACACATGCCTGCTGGATGAGGCTGATACGATTCTGTTTGTGGGGACGCCTGTGAAAAACCCCAAAATATGGAAAGAATGCGAAAGTGTGATCCAATTTAACAATCTGAACTTCGATTATGAAGGACAAAAGAAAAAATTGAAATATTAGGCCGAGCAATCCAAGTAGTGGTTTATAAGTAGTGTGTATTTAGAGGAAACCCGGCGTAAGGTATAACACCTGCCGGGTTTTTTCTATAAGACAGGAATGAAAACAGCAAAAATACTTTTCATTCGGAATTTCATAAAAAATCGTGTAGATTTGTACAATTAAATACTATATAGAATCAATATGAACAGACTTAAAACCTCCTATTTGGGTCTTCCGTTGAAAAATCCGCTCATTGTAGGGAGTAGCTCACTGACCAATTCAGTAGAAAAGGTGAAGAAACTGGAAAGTGCTGGTGCTGCAGCCGTCGTGTTGAAATCGTTGTTTGAAGAACAGATGCTGCACGAAGTTCAGAACCTGCAACAGATTGGTGAATATTATCCGGAAGCGGCCGATTATCTCCAAGGATATGTGTCGGGACATTCGGTTGCTGAATACTTGAAATTGATCGGCGATTTGAAACAATCGGTTTCCATACCGGTCATCGCCAGCGTTAACTGCCTGTCGGCTTCGGAATGGATTGACCATGCGCTAAAAATGGAACAAGCTGGCGCCGACGCCATTGAAGTAAATATCTATTTCCTGCCCACAGACAAAACGAAGATTTCAGAAAAATGTGAAGCAACTTATTTCGAGATTGCTAATGCCTTGAATAAGGCGCTTAAAATCCCGTTTGTTTTCAAGTTGGGGAATCATTTTACGAACCTTTCCTATATGGTCGACCAGCTATATTGCCGGGGAGCAAAAGGGGTGGTATTGTTCAACCGTTTCTATGAACCTGATATCGACATCAAAAATATGGAGTTAAAGGCAGCCAGTGTATTCAGCTCGCCAAGCGACCTTCGCTATTCGTTGCGCTGGGTATCCATAGTTTCGGCAGCTGTAGAAGAAATACAAATTTCAGCATCCACGGGAATAGCCGATGCACAGGGTGTGATCAAAATGCTGCTGGCTGGAGCGCAAACGACCCAGATTTGTTCGGCTCTTTACAAAAAGGGGCCTGACCTTCTGAAATCTATTACCGAAGAAATGGTGCAGTGGATGGACGAGCATCATTACAAAAATATAAACGAATTCCGTGGCAAACTGAATTATAAAAATTTCGAAAATCCCGAATATTACGAACGGTCGCAGTTCATGAAATATTTTTCAAGCCACGAGTAAATAAGCAATAGGTAAGAAGTAATAGATAATAAGTGAGTGATAAAAACAGGTAATAGGGGAGTGTGAAAGGCATTTTCAATTTTCAATTTTCAATTTTCAATTTTCAATTATTCGAGGTGCGTCCGACAAAGTGGCTTACCTCTTACCTCTTACCTTTTACCTTTTCCACGTCTTACCGTCTTACATGTCTTACCATCTTACATGTCTTACATGTCTTACATGTCTTACAAAGAGTACACCTTATCGGGATTTCAAGCCAACTTATACGGGTTATTGTTCGCCATACCGGTATTGTTGCTGGCCGGCATTCCATACATACTTATATGGAGTGGAGCGGGTGGTTGGCCGGATCGTTTACTTCCTATCATTGAGCAGAACAAGACAAACATACAATGGGCTATCGATGCCAAATGGTGGCTGTTTGCATTACTTTTGGCAGGTATCGTGCTGCACGAACTGATACACGGCATCTGCATGGCGGCATCGGCCAGCAACGGCTGGAAGTCTGTATCGTTCGGTTTCAATGCAAAAGCCATTGCACCGTACGCTCATTGCAAGGAGCCTCTAACTCCCGACGCGTACCGCTTAAGCTTGGTGATGCCGGGGTTCCTGCTGGGCGACATCCCAATTCTCATCAGTTGGTTCACAGGTAATATCCTGTTCCTGTTTTTCGGCATCCTGTTTTGCTGGGCAGCTTCGGGTGACGTGATCATGCTGTGGCTGAGCCGGAATATCACCGATGGCTTGTTGCAGGACCATCCTGATAAAGTAGGGTTTGTGCATATTGAGGATATTGATATTGAAGATCGAAATATCTGATTGATTAAAAAATGGTACTTTTGCATTGAATTTTGAATATTTTAAGCCTTATATAAATTAGAATTCAATGAGTTTACTTCCTGTAAGGTCAAAAAGATGTCTCCACTCCGTATGCTTCGCAAACTCCGGTCGACATGACGGCAATACTTTAAATGTATGGAGGGGAAAGGGTTTTAGGCGGCGAAGCCGCCTAAAACCCTTTCCCCTTTCTTTCCCCACCGTGCGATACCGTCATGTCGACCAAGTAAGCAAGGTACGAGTTTACGCGTGGAGACATCTTTTTGACTTTTTATATAAAGTCTATTATACGATATAAACAATGAGCCATTCGGACGAAAAGGTTGTGGCGTATACAGCATCAGGGCAACCACTTACCCAAAGCCAATACAAAAAACGGGTCGAAGAAGGAATCCTTCAATGTAAAGAAGGCAAATGTACAAGCCTGGAACAACTAAGCGAGGAATTGGGCTATGATGATGCTGATCTTTCAGATTGGCAAAAACAACTTATAGACAAACGTTTGGAATGTATTGCTCAAAATCCTGATCGTCTCAGGCCTATCGAGGAATTATTTGATGAATTAGACCGTAACAGCTAATCAAAAATCGAAAATCGAAAACCCTTTGAGTAATCCAATTAAAAAATTAGCCGGCCAAACGGCCATTTACGGGTTGTGCAGCATGGTGCCGCGCTTCCTGAATTATTTGCTGGTGCCGTTGCATACCGGAGTTTTCGATAAAGCCGAATACGGAGTCATCACCGAACTGTATGCATACGTTACTTTCCTAGTGATTTTGCTTACCTACGGCATGGAAACCGGTTTTTTCCGGTTTTCGCAAAACGTTGATAAGAACAAGGTTTACGGGACTACTTTTATCAGCCTTTTAACAACATCGCTCCTGTTCATCGTATTGGTGACGGTATTTGCCGATCCGCTTGCCGCCAAGATGCATTACACCGATCATCCCGAATATCTCGTTTGGTTTGCCTGGATATTGGGACTGGATGCCATATCGGCCATACCGTTTGCCCGCTTCCGTTTGGATGAGCGTCCCTTGCGGTTTGCTTTTTACAAGCTGAGCAATGTCATCATCAATGTGCTGTTCAACTTGTTCTTCCTGTGGTTTTGTCCCAAACATCCCGACATCGGATGGATACAAAAAGTCTATAACCCCGCGGTGGGCGTAGGCTACGTGTTTGTTGCCAACCTGATTGCTTCGGTGGTGACCATGATCCTGTTGTTGCCCGAAATCTTCCGCTATAAGGTGCGTTTCGAGTTTGGTTTATGGAAACAGATCATTGTATACTCGTTGCCGTTGATGGCAGCCGGACTGGCAGGCGCCATCAACGAAGTGATCGACCGCGTGCTGCTGAAATACCGCCTGCCCGATAGCGCGAACCCGATGGAACAGTTGGGCGTATATGGCGCCAATATCAAGATCGCGGTGCTGATGACCCTGTTCATCCAGATGTTCCGATATGCTGCCGAGCCTTTCTTTTTCAACAATGCTAAGGAGAAAGATTCGCGCGAAACCATCGCCGTAGTCATGAAGTATTTCATCATCTTTTGCTTGCTGATCTTCCTCGGGGTCACCTTCTATCTGGACATTGTCCGGTATTTCATCGACTCGAAACACTGGGAGGGATTGGGCGTGGTGCCTGTGATGCTGCTGGCGTACATGTGTCTTGGCATCTACTACAATCTTTCGATATGGTTCAAACTCAGCAACCAAACCTGGTACGGGTTGATGATCGCCTCCGTGGGTGCAGCCATCAGCATTGCAGGCAACTGGTTTCTTGTCCCTGTTTGGGGTTACCACGCGGCGGCATGGATGCACCTGGTGTGTTACGTGGTAATGATTGCCATTACATGGTGGTTGGGCAGGCGGCATTACCCCATCCCTTACCCGGTAAAACGGATCGCATGGTATGTGGTGATTGCATTAGCCTTGTATGCAATGGCTTATTTCACAAAAATGGAAAATATGGTACTGAATCTTTTGAAAAACACCATACTTTTTGCCATATTTGCATTTTATATCAATAGGAAAGAAAACTTGTTGAAGCAAATATTTTAAGCCATGAATTCAGAAGAAGCACACATCATACATTCATCCTGGAAGAATCAATCCATTTTACGCCACCTGGATGCCGACGAAATCAGTTACCTTGAAGAAACTACAGAAATCAGGCACTATAAAAGGAACGAAATCATCTTTTTGCAGGGGAAGCGCATTTCTGGTTGTTATGTGGTACTTTCGGGCATTGTCAAACAATTTAAAACGGGAGTTGAAGGCAAGGATTATATTTTCCGGCTTGCTAAACCTTTCGAGATATTGGGTTTCCGCTCGGTACTGAGTGAAGAGCCGGCCTGCAACACATCTACCGTTATCGACGACTGTACCCTATGCTATATCCCCAAGGAATGCCTGCACCACCTGGTAAAAACAAACGGTGAATTTGCACTGGACCTTTTGATGATTGCTTGCCGCGAACTGGAAGAATCACATTCGCTGATCACCGAAATAGCCCAGAAATCCGTTAAGGAGCGGTTGGCCGAACTGTTGCTGATGCTCAAAAATAAATTCGGAGTTAACGAAAACCAGCAGCTCAACATAGCGCTTTCGCGCGAAGAACTGGCCAATGTGGTGGGAACGGCCACCGAATCGGTAATCCGGCTCCTGTCCGAATTCAAAGCAGAACGGTATATCGACATCAACGGTAAAAAGATCGCCATCCTCAACGAGAAAGCATTGGAGAAGATCGCCGTGTTGTAGTCCCATTTTCTTACTTATCTGTCATCTTCATCTGTTGCCTTAAAAAAAATCCTAACTTTTAGGAGTTGTTAAGAAATAACTTTGACAAATAATAATTCAATATTGTCAGGCAGATAGAGATGTCTCCACGCGTGTACTCGTACACTTGGTTACAATGACGTAACCGATAGCTCATTTATTTTCAGTGCATTCCATTTGTGAAAATACGGGATCTTATCAAGTTGCTTTTTTGACAAAACCGATTTAACATCAGCCTGGAAGGCCAACTTAATTCAGCCCGATGGCATCGCCTCGGGAAATAATGAGAGACACAGTTGTTTCTGCGCCCTGAAAGGGCAGCTTAGCCTCTCTTTTGGTAAGCTAACCTTTCAGGGTGCAGGTTACCATCAAGCCTCCATTGTCCCAACGCGACACTTCGTTTGCATTGGGCTGAACTAAGTTGCCCCTTCGGGGCGATGTACATGCACCAAAACCAATGGTCTCCCTCCCCTATTTTAATGCGTGTGAACGCGTCATGTCGAGTGATCACCCTGTTTTACAGGGCAAAAAACTCTAATGACGTAATACACCAACGGTAGACAAGGCCAACGGCCTTGGAGCATCAGTGTAGGGCACGCTGGCGAAGCCGGCAACGCCCTACAACGCGAAGTC
>JAVBSH010000201.1:0-29013 GCA_031547085.1 Bacteroidales bacterium | reverse complement strand
GTAATTTAGCATCCGAATTTCTTCTTCGGGGAGGTTCAATTTGGTAAGCATCTTATTGGCGGATTTGACACCTGCAAAGATGCTTACTTTTTTACTTTTTAAACGCACAATTTTACTCCGCGAGAAGTATAATGATGACTTAACAGATCGGGAAAGTACAGTCTTTGACATCTTATTCGTCACATTGGGTTTCTCATAATTAGCGTACAACTTTTACTTTCAAATAGAACTGAAACTAACACGATTTTGGTGAATCGTCATCTGTATGCAGAGGATGATCAGGTTGGCCTGCGAAGAATTCCTATCGCAAACTCATTTAATGGCTATGTGTCTAAATGTTTGATTCACAATAGTGAGTAGTTATAAATATTTCATATACCTTTGCAAAAAAACATATCGACCATTATATGCTAAAAAGAGAGGATGATGTTTCTGTCTGGAACAGTTTCCTTTCCGGGGATGATCATGCGTATGAATATATTTATAGGCAACATGTCCGGAAGCTTTTTTTATATGGGATTACATTAACTTCCGATGAGGAATTGGTCAAAGATTGTATCCATGATGTTTTTATTCGCATTTATAAAAACAGGCAAAATTTAGGAAAAACAAATAATATCAGGTTGTATTTAATTTCTTCCTTGAAAAATGCATTATTGATGGCTTTCCGGAAACAAAGCATTTTTGAAAAGTTTAAGAACTCAATAAAAGAAGAAGATTTGACAGATGACGAAACTGCTATGGATAAAATGATCAATCATGAAGCCGAAACCGAACTTAAATCGCGAATAGACAATGTCTGGTCGGTACTAACCAACAGGCAAAAAGAAATTATTTATTATAAATTTGTCGAAGGCCTGAGTTTGGCTGAGATTGCTAAAATTGAAAATATTAATTACCAGTCAATTGCAAATATTATACAGCGATCTTTAAAAAAAATGAAAAATTTTTACGATAAAACTGAGTAAAAAAACAACAAGCATGCATTTACTTATTGAAATGCGTGAACAATGGGATTAGAAAAGGATATTAAAAGTTATTCATATTTCACTTTTGAAGATTTTCTTCAGGATGATTTCTTTATAGAATCCATTTTAAATCCGACCGAAGAGTCCGAACTATTTTGGGAAAATTTTCAAAAAGAAAACAAGGAAAAACTCAGCGATTTTCACAAAGCCATCAAGTGTATCAAGGACATCAATAAAAATGTGCTGGATGACAATGATGTCGAAAAAATATGGGCAGGCATCCGGACTTCTAATAAGAAAGGACCTGCAAAAAATAAAATAATCTACATTGTGGGTTGGGCGGTAGCAGCAAGCATTGCTCTATTATTCATTCTCAGGTTTTATGTCTTTTCACCTATTCAGGATATTAATGAACAAGGAATAAGAGAATTTGCCAGCAAGAATATATCAGCTGCTGAGGCAGCTGATATGCAATTAATATTATCGGACAACAAAGTTATATCTTTATCCGATCAGGAATCGGTCATACTATACGATTCAACCTCGATAAAAGTAAGTTCCCGGAAAATAGTAAAAGATGAAATATTAAAAAATGAAGTATCCGCCTTCAATCAACTCATCATACCGAAAGGGAAGCGGTCTTTTTTAACATTATCCGATGGCACCAGGATATGGGTAAATTCCGGTACAAGATTGGTATATCCGGTGGAATTTAAAGCCGATAAAAGGGAGATATTTGTTGACGGCGAAATATATCTTAATGTGCAACCAAATCAAAATCGGCCGTTTATTGTACAGACCGGCAATATGGATATACAAGTTTTAGGGACTGAATTTAACGTTCAGGCCTATAGCGCGGATGTACAAAAGAGAGTCGTTTTAAAATCCGGCGCAGTAAAGATATCTTCCGGTACAAATAATCCGGATATATTGTTGCATCCATCCGATATGTATGAATTGAATGGCGACAAAGAGAAGGTTGCTCAGGTAGACATCAACATTTATACCTCATGGGTAAGCGGGATTTATATATGTGAAAATGAAAGATTGGATATTATTCTTACCCGGTTGTCAAGATATTACGGGAAAGAAATCATTGTTGACAAAAATGCTGCCGGATTAAAATGTAATGGAAAATTAGATTTGAAAGAAAACATGGATGATGTGATGAGCATCATCAGGTATATTGCACCTGTTAATTATACTTATGAAAATGATAAATATGTAGTAACTTATAAACATTAAATGCCTATGGGAAAAACCAATTGAAAACATAAAAGCCGTCAGATATGGGGGTATCAGACGGCCAGTGATAGTTAAATTAAGAGTAACTTAACTTATTAAACAATTAATGCAAATGTATTGTAAATATAACAAAATACCTATAAAAAAACGCATTCTATTAGTTATGAGATTCATAACGCTTTTTTTGATGTTGGGAATGAATATCAGCTATGCTATAAACAGCTATTCGCAATCAAAAGTTCTATCAATTCATGTAAAAAATAAAACTATTAAGGAAGTTTTCAGCGAAATTGAAAAAAATAGTGAATTTATTTTTATCTATTATGATGATAAACTGGAACTTAATAAAAAAGTTTCTATTGATGTGACCGGTGAGAATATTATGAATATATTGAATAAAATGTTTGAGTCTACAAATATTCAGTACATCATATCAGACCGGCAAATTGCTTTATCGAAAAAAACAGACAACCTTTCAGATTTAGCAAACAAAGTCCAGCAAGGCATCCGGGTCACTGGTACGGTATCCGATGACGCAGGGGGAATAATGCCCGGGGTAAATGTAGTCATCAGGGGTAGTACCTTTGGTACGATTACCGATATCAACGGCGAATTCACTATTACTGTGCCCAGCGACACATCCGTACTGCAATTTCGTTTTATGGGCTACCGGACACAGGAAACAGTAGTGGGCAACCGGCGCATCATTGCCGTTACCATGCTGGAAACTGCCGCCGAAATTGGCGAGGTGACCATTGTGGCATTCGGTACGCAGAAAAAAACCAGTTTAGTTAGTTCCATTGAATCGGTAAAGGTTTCCGAATTGAAGCAGCCTGCATCCAACCTTACCGCTTCGTTTGCCGGAAGAATACCGGGGTTGATATCATATCAGACCAGCGGTGAGCCGGGCGCCGACAATGCCCAGTTCTTTGTGCGGGGTGTAACTACCTTTGGTTATAAATCAGAGCCATTGATCTTGATTGACGGTTTTGAATCTTCTTCCGACGATCTTGCACGTCTGCAGCCGGATGATATCGAGAGCTTTTCCATTCTGAAAGACGCCTCGGCAACCGTGCTTTACGGTGCACGTGGCGCCAACGGTATCATCATTGTTACTACCAAATCGGGAATGGAAGGCGATCCAAAAATTAGCGTCAGATTAGATGTGAACGTGGCTATGCCTACACAAATACCGGAAGTAGTAGACGGAATAACCTATATGAGGCTCTACAATCAGGCAATGATGTCGCAGGGGTTAGAACCGTTTTACAGCGAACAAAAGATTCTATCGACCATCAATGGCGAGCATCCGTTGGTTTATCCCAATACAGACTGGTACGACGTCTTGTTCAACAAACACACTGTCAACACCAAAGCCAATATGAACGTATCGGGCGGCGGCAAGGTAGCTACCTATTATGTAGCCGGCGGGTACGACAACGAAACGGGATTACTGAAAGTAGATGGCCGGAATAACTTCAACAACAACATCAATATTGACCGTTTCCACATCCGGAACAATGTCATTTTTAACCTGGGGAAGACTACCAAGTTGGACGTCAGGTTGCAGGGACGCTATGAAAAATTTATAGGGCCACACCGTTCTGCCGGCGATATATTTAAAATGGTGATGAATTCAAATCCAGTTGACTTTCCAGCTGTGTTCGAGCCGGATGCTGCAAATCTGTACACCAGGCATATTCTTTTCGGCAGCGCTTATTTCGAAACCAATGCCATGACCAATCCATACGCTGAAATGGTAAGGGGGTATCAAACCAGGGATGAAAGTACCGTTACGGCTATGGCGACATTGTCGCAGGATATGGACGCACTGGTCAAAGGGTTAAAGTTTCAGGCGAAAGCTTCCGTGAATACGTGGAGCAAATACAGCAGCACGCGAACATACACCCCTTTCCTTTATTCTGTGGATACTTACAATCAAATTACCAGCGAGTATACGCTTTATAATCTGAATCCGAATACGGGGCAAGCCTATCTGGGTGAAGTCTCCCCGGGACGCGACGCGAGCGCTCAATACTATTTCGAAGCACGCCTGAACTGGGACAGGACTTTTGGTAAACATTCGGTTGGCGCGATGACTGTTGTGCTGGCGCAGGAAAACCTGCTAACGGGGGGAGATAGCAGATCCATATTTGAAACGCTTCCCGAAAGAAACATGGGAAATTCGGGACGTGTCAACTACAGTTACGATGACCGCTATTTCCTTGAATTTGCTTATGGATACAATGGTTCCGAAAAGTTCACTGGTTCAAAACGGTTCGGATTTTTCCCTTCCATAGGTGCGGCATGGATGGTTTCCAATGAGGCTTTTTGGGGCGAACAACTCAAAAATATTGTTAACCAGTTGAAGTTTAGATTTACATTCGGACTGGTGGGCAACGATGCAATAGCAGAGAGAAAAGACCGCTTTTTCTTTCTGTCCGATATCACGTCTTCCTCATCATACTACGTTTGGGGCGAAACATTCAGCACCGGGTATATGGCTTATGGGGTCAGTCGTTATGCCAACCCTGACATAACCTGGGAAGTTTCACAAAAATACAACCTCGGTGTTGATATTTCCCTGTTCAAAGGCGCTCCCGTGAAATTCCAGGTAGATTTTTTCAAAGACGTCAGGGATAAAATTTATATGAAAAGGGAACATTTTCCGTCCACGGTCGGTTTGGAAGCCGATCTTCAGGGTAACGTCGGAAAGGTGGAATCTCAAGGTATTGATGGATCCATTGATATACAGCATTTTTTCAACAAAGATTTCTGGATCACCGGTCGTGCGAATTTCACTTATGCCACCAACAAAATTGTACGGATTGAAGAGCCTGATTATCGTTACGAAAACAGAAGACGTGTAGAACATAATATAAACCAGCAATGGGGATTGGTTGCCGAACGGGTTTTTGTGGACAGTTATGAAATAGCGAACTCTCCAACGCAGGTTTATGGCGAATATCAAGCCGGAGACATTAAATACGCCGACATTAACAATGACGGAAAGATTGATGACGATGACAGAATCGCTATGGGCTACCCTACCGTGCCTGAAATCCAATACGGTTTTGGGCTGTCAACCGGGTATAAAAAATTCGATTTCTCCTTTTTCTTTCAGGGTAACGCGCGAACTTCATTTTTTATTGACGCAGGTACCGGAGAAGGTATAGCGCCGTTTAGCGGTCGACGCAATGCGCTTGCGGTAGTAGCCCGCGATTCGTGGAGCGAAACCAATCCCAACATCCATGCTTTCTGGCCCCGATTGACCACCAATCCGACCACCAATAATTTACAACAATCGTCGTGGTGGTTGCGAAACAATTCGTTTTTGCGACTGAAAACGGTTGAAGCAGGATATAATTTTGGAGGTTGGGATAAAATACACCTGCAAAACATTAGGTTGTATTTCACTGCCGAAAACCTGTTTGCTTTCACCCCGTTCAAATTGTGGGACCCCGAAGTGGGGAGGCACGGATTGAAATATCCGCTCAACCGGAGATTTAATGTAGGCGTCCACTTAAATTTTTAATGATTAATTAACAATGGAAAAAAAGAATATGAAAAACTGTATCCGGAAATCAGGATGGATGGTGATGGCGCTCGTGTTGTGTTTTTCATCGTGTAGGGATTATCTTGATGTGGTTCCTGATAATACATTAACCATAGAGGATATGTTCACATCAAAGAGCCAGGCATACAGCGCATTGGCAAAAGTGTACAGCTATCTTCCGTATGAAGATCGTTCGGATGTTTCCACATGGTTGCTGGGCGACGAATTTATTGGCCGCGTACGCTATTTCACCGAAGGCAGGCTTGACAGGTCTATGGGCATTGGAATTATGAGAGGATTGCAAAATGCCAATACGCCGCTTTTGGGTATCTGGGGAGGATCAAATCCCGCTCAGCTTCTTAACCGGCCTGTCAACGCTTTCCAGAATGTTTACCAGGCCATCAGCGTTTGTAATGTTTTCATCGACAATATCGACAATGTGCCCGATTTGTCTGATATAGAAAAGGCAGACTGGAAAGCGCAGGCAAAGTTCCTGAAGGCTTATTATCATTTTTCGTTGTTGCGGATGTATGGACCCATCGTCATTTCCGACAAGTTGGTAAGATCCGATGCTCCAAAAGAAGAAATCTATGTTTCGCGTTCCAAGGTGGACGACTGCTTTGATTATATTGTTAAAGTAATGAGCGAAGCAATCCTCGATATGAGCGAACGCAGGCTAAGCACCGAATTTGGGCAGATTGACAAAATCGGCGCCTCCGCCATTAAAGCCAGGGTGCTGCTTTACAGGGCAAGCCCGTTCTATAGTGGAAACAAAGAGTATTATGAGGATTTTCTCGATTGGGACGGTCGGCCGTTTTTCCCCGTATATGACGATGCGGCAGCCACCAAACAAAAATGGAAAGATGCTCTGGACGCAATAGAGGAAGCGATTGTGATAGCGGAAAGGAATGGAAAGATGTTGTACACCTATGATAAACCTGTCTATCTATATGATGAAGAAGATATCGTAAAGAATGAAAAATTGAAAACTTTGTGGGATTTGAGAATGGTCATCACCGATCCATGGAATAAAGAACAGCTTTGGGCTTATTCCAATGTCATTATGGGTTCTGTCAGTGATGGCGTCGGATTCCCTTTTGCGTCGGTTTGCGGATTGACGCTACCTACGGGGTATACTCCGGGAACAGTCAATAACACAACTGGTAGTGAACAGTGGATGGGAGCAACCCACAAAATGATCGACCGATATTACACAAAGCATGGTCTTCCGCTTGACGTTGATGCTTCTTTCAGCAGACATACGCAGTATGAAATTATTGAAACTCCTTCGATAACCGATTCGGAATATGAAGAATATATAGGCATCATGCAACCCAGCCATCCAACCGTTCGCATATACATGGAGCGTGAACCCCGTTTTTATGCCAATCTGGGAATCACCGGAGGCTATTGGCGGCAGCATGGACACCGTATAGAAACAAGCATGTTCCGCCCTCAATTTACGGGTGGGACGATTAATTTTACCGAACATCATTTTGCGTGCGGCATAGGAATTCAGAAATTGGTGCATCCCGAGAACAATTCGGGTGACTGGCGAAGACTGGTACGGTTTCCGCTTCCCTTCATCCGTATGGCGGATTTGTACCTGATGCAGGCCGAGGCAATGAACGAATATCTGGATGCGTCCGAGGAACGGGACTCGCGGGTATGGGAGCCTATCAACAAAGTGCGTGCAAGAGCCGGCATACCTTCTGTGGAAAGCGCCTGGGCAGATATTCGTTTTGTGAAGGATGAATTCAGGGGTCGTCATTTAACCAAAGAGGGCATGAGGGATATTATTCTTCAGGAAAGAGGCATTGAATTCGCTTTCGAAGGTCACAGGTTCTGGGATATGATACGTCACAAGAGGGCGGTTACCGAATTTTCCCAGCCCATTTTCGGTTGGACGGTTGCAGCAGAAAATTACCCCGCAGATTATTTCGTACTCCAAATGATTGACGAACGGTATTTTAAAACTTCTTTTTGCTTGTGGCCCATTTGGAATACAGAATTGGATAAAAATTCTAAAATTGTTCAAAATCCGGGTTGGTGATCATATCGTAAACATTAAAAAGTTAGAATGAAATGAAAACAAAGTATATATTATATATATTGACAATTGCATTCCTCTTTTCCTGCACAGAGGATGGCCGTTTCGCAATCAGCGAAGGCTCCAACACTCCGCCGGATCCTCCAAAGCTGATCAATTACAGACCGCTTCCGGGCGGCGTCATGCTTTTTTATGAAATTCCGGAGAATGAAGACATGCTTACTGTCGATGCTGAACTCATCGCAGCAAATGGTAAACGGGTCTGGTTTTCGGCTTCGTATTTTGTCGATTCGCTGGCTGTGTATGGTTTTGCCGAAGCAAAGGAATATGAATTTCAACTTTACGCAACCAACAGGGCTGGAATAAGATCGATAGCAGTACCAGTTAAGGTAACACCTTTAGAATCGGCGCTTCCTCAAGTGACAGCAAATATAAAGGTAAAACCGGCTGTACGTTCGTTTTTACTCGATTGGGAAAACGAACTGATGCAGATGCTCAATGTGTTTGTCGATTTCAGTTATACCCGAAATGGAACAACACAGAGTTTTACAAGGGTTTTCTCGTCGGGCAAACCGGAAGAACGGCAATTTATCCTTGATATTGACATTGACCCCAATGTGCCGGTTCATGTCAAGGTGTGGGTTGAAGACCTGTATGGTAACAAGAGCGAGGTCATGGACAAGGGACAAATATTTGTTATTCAAGACGAAAGTTTGGACGATACCAAGCCGGGATGGTCATTCCCGTTGCCCGGAACCATGATGGACGGTGCGACAATGGCTAACGGCAGTAATGTCGAAGGAAGAATGCACTTTCTCAACGACGGGGTCATCGACCACGCCAATATCACCAATTTCATACATACGAATTCAACCACTCCCTGGGATATTTTTATAGATTTGGGCGATTATTATGAGTTAACCCGTATCGTCACCTGGCAAAGGCGTTTTCACGGGCCTCCGAGCGCCGGTGATCCCGGACTTGATAATCTGGGGGCGCTTTATGACAACACCGAAAATGTGGGGCGTTATGCCATGTGGAGATGGGATGAAGAAACTGGTAAATGGGAATTTTTATCCGAGTACAAAATACCCAATCTGCGGGCTATGGGGCTTGGTACACTGGAAATAGTCATGAAACATAGCCGGGATGGCGATCAGGCTTATATACTTCCCGATCCGGGATTCACCAAACCCACCCGTTGGTTCAGGTACCAGGCGTTGAACTGTTTTGCCACAAATTATACCGGCACGGCTGCACAGTGTTTGTCTGAAATTTCATTTTTTGGTAGAAAATATAAGCCCTAAAAATATAAAATCATGAAACGTATATTATTATTTTTGACTGTTTTGGTCATGATATTATTTGCCTCCTGCGGCGACGATCAGTATTCGAATATCACCGAATATGTTTCGAAAGAAGCGATTTATCCCGGAAAATACGATTTTGCCAAGGTAAGTATTGGTTTTGAACGGGTTGAAATAGATCTGCTTGAAGCGGGACGTATTCCTTCTTCGGAGATAAAGTTAGGAAAAGCGGTAAAAACCGTTGTGGAATATGACGATGAAGTGATCGTTTTCGACGAACTGCGTTCGTGGGTGAACATAGAAGGATTGGATCGCCAGAAAATGTACAATTTCCGCATCTATACTATGGATGCTTACGGAAATAAATCTGTTCCGGTTGAACCCAAAGAGCCGGTGATGCCCTATTTTAAAAGCGATGTCGCAAACTTAAACGTACCTCAACCAAGGGTGAACACTACCGGAAAAGGCGTTTTGCTTTCATGGCCAAGAGCTTTGTTGGACAGGATGATGCGACATACCGGGCTGGAATACAAATATGTGGATCCGAAAAGTGAAAAACATGAAGGAACAGCAGGCGCCTTTTCGAGTGTGTTGGTGAAAAATGTGGATGCCGGCGATCAGGTTACTGTCGATTTGGTACACAGCGTAATTCCCGTAATCAACGGAGTTCCCATACTCGATACCGTTTATCTTACGCAGCGTGTGGAATTGCTTGTCCCTAAGTTTATCCCATGGACTAATATTGCTCTGGGCAAAAGAGTTCTGGTTGACAGCAACATTGACGGTAACATTGGCAAAAATGCAGTGAACGGTAATAGAGCCGATTATTGGATGTCTGCGGATAACAACGACAACCACTGGATTGAAATAGATCTGGCAGCGGCATATACCGTTGAAGCGGTCGAAATTGTGACAAAGGAGGGCAAGCCGTTAAAAAACTTCGATTTTCAGGTATGGGTTGTTGACAGATGGGTTAATCGTTTGAACGTAACCAACAATTCGGATGTTGAATTTTCTGCGCTTTTCGACAAAACGGTCACCAGTAGGGTACGGCTGTTAACGCGCGGACAGCCGGTAGAAATTTCGCAAATAGAAGTGTATGTGATAGAAGAAAATCCTGAGCTGCGGACAAATGTTGCTTTATTCAGGCATTGTTTGGTCAACAACTTCAGGAACGCCAATGAAAGCGGATATCAGGCATTAGACGGAAGAGGAACGGATTTTAGTAATAGTAGTAACTCTCGTTGGGTATTGGTTAACAGGGCAAATCAATGGATGGAGATTTATTTTGAAGGCCCTGTTACCATTGAAGGATTTAGAACGTCGGTAGATACGGATGCTTCCAGAGATTACTTAAGACGATTCCGTTTCAGGGTATGTGATGACACCAATGAAGAGCAACATCCTTATCCGTATGCTTTTCCTCATCCTACCACCAAAAACAGTACTGCCAGCTATACGTTGAATAATTTAAGTTATGCATGGGTTCCTTTTCCTCAACCTACGAATGTTAATTGGAGAACTATTTACGAAGCCAACAATACCAATGTTGTTCGCGAAGTCATAGTTAATTTTAATGCGCCGGTAACCACCAACAAGGTTCGTTTTGAGATCGACGATCAGGAAATGAGATTATTCCAAATAGAGATTTTTTCTACGATAAAATTATTTGACTAAAATCTCTTTATATTGAACGTAGCTGCCGCGGATAAATAAATTGTAGTTCATCCGCGTTCTATAAGAATAATTTAGGTTAGATTAATTAAATCGTAGCAATTTGTTTCCACAAATTGTTACGATTTTTTATGAGGGATAATAAGAAATTTGTACAGTCTAATCCATTCAAAACATCAGACGTCTTAACCTTCAGGTTACCATTTCGTTATTTCATCACCATTGCATGGTCTTTCAAACCTTCGGTAGTAAACACCTTGTAATTTCCTTTGTCATCGCTGTATATCAGCAATGCTTCAAATTCGGGATGTTGTTTGAGTATTTCGATGCTTTTATCCACGCCTGAAACCATGCAAACGGTAGCCCATGCATCAGCGGTCATGCAGTCGTCTGCAATAATGGTTGCACTCAGCAGGTTATGTCTCACAGGGTATCCTGTTTTTACGTCGATGGTGTGGGCGTATTTTACGCCGTCAATTTCGAAAAACCGCCGGTAGTTGCCCGAAGTAGCCAACGCCCGGTTGTTGAGCTGTATGATGGCTTGAAAATTCTGACCAGGCACCGCGTTATCAGCTGGTCTGTCAATACCGACACGCCATACATTATTCGAATCATTAACACCTTGACCGACAATTTCGCCGCCGATTTCGACCAGATAATTGCGACAACCTTTCTTTTTCAGAAAATTGGCTACTACATCCACCGAATATCCTTTGGCAATGGCATTTACGTCGAGCATCACACCGGGTAGGTCTTTTTCGACCTTGTTGCCTTTGATGCGAATCTTGTTCATACCCACGTATTGCAACAAGCTGTCAATCTTATGCTGGTTCATTTCCGGTGTTTCCGAAGTAAAACCAAATCCCCACAGGTTAACAACCGGTGCAATAGTGATGTCGAACACGCCACCCGAAGCTTTGTTTACTTCAGCAGATTTGTTGAATACCGTACGAAAATAATCGTCGACGACTGCTGTCGGATCATTTTGATTGATGCGCGAAATCAATGAGGTGGGAATGTAAGTGGATAGTGATGCACTGAAATCGTGGAGCAATTGTATGATTTCTTTTTCATAACTCACACCTTTGGGGCTTTCGTAAATGATCTTGTAAATGGTGCCTTCTGCGAAGCCTTCGTGTCTCAGGTATTTAGCGGGTTGACCGCAGGAAAACAACAGGCTTCCTGCGAAGGCTATTGCCAGGATTATTATTTTTTTCATCGGACAGGCCGGAAAAGATATGATCAATGAACCCGCACCGGTTCACCATTTCCGGGATACCTATGCGGGTTATAAGTTTTTTACAATAAAGCATTCAGTTTACCGGCCAAGGCTGCCTTGGTGGTCATGCCTACCTGTTTGTCAACTACCTCGCCGCCTTTGAAGAACAATAGTGTGGGGATGTTCCGGATACCGTATCTCGTTGCGATATCGTTATTTTGTTCGATGTCTACTTTGCCCACCACGGCTTTTCCTTCGTATTCGGTGGCAATCTGTTCCACATAAGGGGCGATCATGCGGCAAGGGCCGCACCATTCTGCCCAGAAATCAATCAGTACAGGCTTATCCGATTTTAATACAAGCTCTTCAAAATTACTTTCATTAATTACTACTGCCATATCATTTAATATATTTATTGATTACAAATACAACAAAACATCCGGTATTTCACAAAAGTGAATCCCCGATGTTTTAAAATAAAGACAAAAATACAACTAAGTTATTTTTTGCCCAAAAAAGTTTATTCTTTTACGACAATTTTCTCGACGGCGATTACCTTTTGTTTTTCAACAAAGCGTAGCAGGTATATGCCGCTCACATCTGGCGCATTGAATTCCAACTTTTTGTCGCTAGTTTTGAAAGTCTGGATCACTTTCCCGACCGTGTTGTACATAAAAATGGTTAATTCGCCACGGTCATTAGGCATTTCGATGGTCAAAAGGCTTCCCCTCCCAATGGGATTGGGATAAGCTTTCATCTTTTTCTCGGTGGTATTCTGTAATGTAGGTTGCGCCTTTTGCTGTACTACATTAACCACCTGCGTGCTAGTATCCTTTAATGCGTAAACGCCTTTTATATCATCAGCAGATACGGGCAAAATAGTCAAACAAAATATACATGTCACGATCACGGATAGAAAAGTATGCTTCATCATAACCATTATTTTTTATTTGTTCGACATTAATTGTTTTTACACTTCCGGCAGTTTTCTGCAACAAGCCGTCTAAGGATTGAATACAATAATCAGGCCAGATCAAAATATTTTATGCTGTTTGACGTTAAAAAATCTTAATTCCTATGTTTTTTAGCATCTATTTACATTTATAAACAAATTTTAAGACTATAAGTTTTCATGAAGGCTTTTATATCATACATTTGCAGGAAATTTGCATAAAAACATCATTCATATTAGTCAGAAATACCATATCACCAACTGGTTGCCCACCTCTAAAAAAGAAGTCGAAGCGCGGGGGTGGGATGAATTAGACGTCATTTTATTTTCCGGTGATGCATATGTTGATCATCCGTCGTTTGGCGCGGCAGTGATCGGGCGTATGCTGGAAGCCGACGGGCTGCGCGTGGCCATTGTCCCACAGCCCAATTGGCGTGACGATTTGCGCGACTTCAAAAAACTCGGTATCCCCCGTCTCTTTTTCGGTATCTCGGGTGGTTGCATGGACAGCATGGTCAATCACTACACTGCTGCCAAGCGCCTTCGCAGCGATGATGCATACACAGCGGGTAATGTGGCTGGTTTCCGTCCCGATTATGCCGTGACAGCGTATTCGCGCATATTGAAGGATTTATATCCGGATATTCCGTTGATTATCGGCGGAATTGAAGCTTCATTGCGGCGCCTGACCCATTACGACTATTGGCAGGATGGTTTGAAACCGGGTATCCTGACCGAAAGCCATGCAGACCTATTGGTATATGGTGTGGGCGAACATGCAATCCGCGAAGTAGCCCGCCATTTGCAGGAAGGTAAAAAAATCAATGAACTGACTGGTTTACAACAAACCGCATATCTTTCCGGTCAACTGCCATCCCGGAATGCAGATGAATACATCTTGTTACATTCGTATGAGGATTGTGTGAAGGATAAACGGAAATTTGCAGAAAATTTCAGGCATATCGAAACAGAATCCAACAAAATGCATGCTGCACGGTTGGTTGAACCGGTTGGTGGAAAATATGTTGTAGTAAACCCACCCGAATTCCGCGTGGAAGAAAAGGATGTGGACATGGCATTTGACTTGCCCTATACACGGTTACCACATCCACGGTACAAGGATAAAATGATCCCCGCCTTCGAAATGATCAAATTTTCGGTAAACATCCATCGCGGGTGTTTCGGAGGATGTAGTTTTTGTACTATCTCGGCACACCAGGGAAAATTTGTTGCCAGCCGTTCGGAACGTTCCATCGTTGACGAGGTTCGGAAAGTAACACAAATGCCGGATTTCAAAGGTTACCTGTCCGACTTGGGCGGCCCCTCGGCCAACATGTTCCGCATGAAGGGACGCGACTCTGTTTTGTGTGGGAAATGCAGCCGTTATTCGTGCATTCATCCGAAAATATGTAAAAATCTCGATACCTACCATAGCCAGCTATTAGCGCTATATCGCAAAATCCGCAATCTGGATGGCATCAAAAAGGTTTTCATCGGCAGTGGCATCCGCTACGATTTGTTTTTAAACGCCGACGGTTTCTTTGGGCGGGGGCATGCGGAATATTTCGACGAACTGTTGCAACACCATGTTTCAGGACGGCTTAAGGTAGCTCCGGAGCATACATCATCCGGAGTATTGCGGGCCATGCGGAAGCCTGAGTTCAACCTTTTCATAAAGATGAAGGAAGAGTTCGACCGGATAGACCGCAGCAAAAACCTGCGGCAACAATTGATCCCGTATTTCATATCAAGCCATCCCGGTTGCAGCGAGGCCGATATGCGTCAATTGGCGGATACCATGCGGCAGTTGCGGTTCAATCATCTGGAACAGGTGCAGGATTTCACACCAACCCCGATGACACTATCATCGGTGATGTTCTATTGCGGTTTTGACCCCTATACCGGCGAAAAAATGTATGTTGCCCGCCGGAAAGAAGAAAAACAGAAACAGAAAGGGTATTTTTTCAAAAAATGATATCAATTTTTCCCCAGAAAATGCCTTGCAAAATTTACATTCAAAATTTCGAGACGTTTGCTGTGCTCCCTTAACCGATTCAAAAACTGGTCGTATGATTTGAATTCCATAGGAGTCCAGTTGGTTTCGCTGAGTGCACAAGCCCGCGGATAAGCCATGTATTCGGCATGTCGCACGTCGGCAATATATTCGGTCCACAGGTTACCTTGGCAGCCAAGGATATGTTTGGCCTGACTTTTGGAAATGTCTTTGGGTACAGGATTATACATATATACCATACTCAAGGGCAGGTTACCACCTGATGCCAAGGGTTCTTCATTGCGGTTACGCCATTGGTAATAATCAAAATAACAATAACGGTTCGGGGTCATGATGACGTCGTTCCCTTTTTGGGCGGCTGCGATACCGCCTTGTTCACCTCGCCACGACATAATGGTCGCATTAGGAATTTCGCCACCATCCAGTATCTCATCCCAGCCGATGATTTCACGCCCACGCGCCCGCACGTACTGGGCAATCCTGCGGATAAACCACGTTTGCAACTGTTCATCTGTCTGCAACCCGTTTTGAAGTTTCAGGTTGTAACAATACTCCGACTTTTGCCATTGCTCTTTCACACACTCGTCACCGCCTATGTGGATGTACTTTCCGGGAAAGATGGTTGTTACTTCATACAAAACACGTTCAAGGAACAGGAAAGTCTCTTCCTTGGGGCAAAACAGATTGGGAAATACGCCCCATTCGCGTGCCACTTCAAAGGTGCTTCCGGAACACGACAAGTCGGGAAAAGCGGCCAATGCGGCGGTAGCATGTCCCGGCATTTCTATTTCGGGTATAATGGTGATGTAACGGTCGGCTGCATATTGCACCAGTTCCCTGAGTTCCGATTGCCTGTAATATCCGCCGTCGCGTTTATAATCGTATCGGCGTGGTTCGTCATTCAAGTGTCCGATCATCGTTCCGTTGCGCCATGCACTGATATACTGCAATTCCGGATAGCTGTTGATCTCTATACGCCATCCCTGGTCATCGGTCAGGTGCAGGTGCAGATAATTATACTTGTACATGGCCATCAGGTCGATATAGCGTTTCACATCGCTGATCGGGAAGAAATGGCGGACCACATCGAGCATCAGTCCGCGGTATGTAAAACGCGGGGCATCGTTTATTTCCAGTATGGGAACATCCCAAGCTCGGTTGGCAACCATAGTACGGCTTTCTATTTCGGGAGGAAGCAATTGCCGCAAAGTTTGAAGGGCATAAAAAATGCCAACGGGCGCTTGTGCGCTAATGGAAATGCTTTGTGCCATTACCTTTAGCTGGTACCCTTCCGGATGAATAATTTTAGGGTCAAGTTCCACTATAATGGCCGATGTAGCTGAGGGGGCATAACCAATATTTAGTCCTGAACTGCGATTGACCATCTCAAGAAAGGAATCGCAACTTTTTTTGATTTCAGTAGTATTGGTTTTCAGTATGATTTTCGTGCCGGATGTCAGTGTAAATTTTCCTGTGCCTTGCTTGATGTCTGCCGGCTGAGGTATCAGCGGTAACAACTGTGCTGATACTCCGGATAAAACAAGGCAAAACAGGATCAATGAAATAACATATCGCATATTCTTCTATTTACGTATCGACGTCGTAAATGTTACAATACCTATGCCAAAATTTAAATATGAATTCAATATGCTGATATATAAGCTGTTATTTAGATAAGCCGCGGGCGAAAACACCCAAAGGCAGTCGGTTTCCTGCCCGGTCGGGTATGAATAACTCTCCGCATTCCCCGTTGATGTGCGGGAAGTAAGATTTAATAAGGTTCTCGGCCACCAACGCCGAAAACCCCATCGAATAGAGGTTCAAAACCAGGAACGGTTTGTCCGGTGACAATAACTTGCTGCAAAGTTCCATCAACTCGTTGATCCCGTCTTCGAGTATCCATTTTTCGCCATCGGGGCCGCGGCCATAAGCCGGCGGATCGAGAATGATACCCTGGTATTGCTTGCCACGTTTGGCTTCGCGCCGAAGGTACTTCATCGCATCTTCCACCATCCACCGGATGTCCGACAATCCGCTCGCTTCCATGTTTTCGCGGCTCCAGGTCACCACCTGCCGTACCGAATCGACATGTGTTACAGCGGCACCCGCTGCTTTGGCTGCCAAGGATGCGCCGCCGGTGTATGCAAACAAATTCAGTACACGGGGGCATTTCACCTGCATCCCGCAAAGGCAATCGTAAATATAATTCCAGTTTTCGGCTTGTTCGGGAAACAGTCCAACATGTTTGAATGAAGTCAGCCCCAGGCGGAAACGCAACTGCATGTTGCCGTACACATAGTTGATCCACCATTGGTGGGGCATGCCCGGTTTCAGTATCCATTCGCCGCGGTCGCTTTCGCGCGAACTATCCCGGCCTGTTTCTTTCTTGAAGACGGCATTCGCCAGCCTGTCCCACTCGGCTTGCGGCAGTGATTTGCTCCACACAGCCTGCGGTTCGGGACGCGAAAGAATATATGCGCCAAAACGTTCCAGTTTTTCGAAGCCTCCGGTATCGATCAACTCATAATCTGTCCAATGTTCTGGATAAAGCAATTTCATGGTCTCATTATATTTGGGGAACGCGATATAACGCGCAAAGATACAATTTCCATATACATCGTTTTATAAAATATTATATCTTTGACCTCGGAAACCTTTTTCATTCATATTGTTGATGATCACTCCGGATTCGAATAATCCTGTTTTTCAGTTGGCTACCGATTTTGTGAACCAAACCTCACAACATATTTTTCTTACCGGGAAGGCTGGAACAGGAAAAACCACATTTTTGCGGCATATCCGCCATACCACGCATAAAAACTGTATTGTTGCCGCCCCTACGGGAGTGGCCGCCATCAATGCCGGTGGAATGACGTTGCACTCATTGTTCCAGTTGCCTTTCGAACCGTTCGTTCCCGGCATGGAATACCGTAATTCCAAGGAACGGTTCAGGTTCTCGGCTGCCAAGCGCGACATGCTGCAACGGCTCGAACTGCTGATCATCGACGAAGTGAGCATGTTGCGTGCAGATGTTCTTGACTCCATCGATTCCATGATGCGTTACATACGCCGTAACGACCGGCCTTTTGGCGGTGTGCAGATGCTTTACATTGGCGATATGTTCCAACTGCCGCCGGTAGTGAAAGAAGAGGAATGGCAATTCCTGCGCGATTACTATCAGTCGCTTTTCTTTTTCCATGCCAAAGCCGTGCAACGTGTCCCTCCGGTTTACCTTGAACTAAAAAAGATTTACCGTCAGCGCGAACAATTGTTTGTAGACTTGCTGAACCGGGTACGCAACGATGAATTGACACAGGAGGATTTACTGATACTCAACCGGCAATACCAACCGGGATTCAGGCCGCCCGCCGGCGAGAAATATATTACACTCACCACGCGGAATGCCAAAGCCGACGCTATCAATAGCCAGGAACTGACCCGTTTGTCCATGCCTGCACATCGTTTCGAAGGTGAAATAAAAGGGGAATTTCCCGAGTATTCGTTGCCCACGGAAATATCGCTCACCTTGAAAGAAGGAGCCCAGATTATGTTCATCAAAAACGATACTGGCGAGGAACGCCGTTATTACAACGGGAAACTCGGTACCATCGGGCGTATCAGCAAAGACAGGATCGAAGTCCGTCTCGAAGGTTCGGGCGACGTGATTGCCATAGAAAAGGAAACCTGGAAAAATATCCGATACACGCTCAATAAGGATACTGCTGAAATAGAGGAAGAGGAACTGGGATCTTTCGTGCAATATCCTATTCGTTTGGCTTGGGCCATCACCATACACAAAAGTCAGGGCCTGACATTCGAGCGGGCGATCATCGACACCGGCGACGCTTTTGCACCGGGACAGGCATATGTGGCTTTGAGCCGCTGCACTTCCCTCGAAGGGATTGTGTTGCTTTCGCAGATTACCCAACGAAGCGTGCAAACCGATTCGCATGCTGTGAGGCTGGCGCAGTCGGAAAAAGAACAACCCGTCTTGCAACAGATACTTGAAGAAGAAAAACGACGCTTTTGGGCCGAACGATTATTGCTGTATTTCGATTGCCAGGACTTGATCAACGTTCCGCGTAATCTTAACAAATTGTTGGAAGACAAGGTTACAGATGATTATCTCCTTGCCCGTAAACTTGCGAAAAAAATGCTGGAACAGGCATACGAAATACAATCGGTGGCCATAAAGTTTCAGGTACAACTGCAAACCATCGTACAACAACAGCAACAGACAGATGACTTGCAATTGTTGACTGACCGGTGCTGTAAGGCGGTGACTTATTTCCATCAAGCCACCTGCGAAGGAATGTTGGAGCCTTTGCAGCAATATATTCATCATTTCAAGATTAAAAAGGCCAAAACATTTTACAAGAACCTGTGCAATTTGGAGCTCGACCTGAAGTTATTCATCGAGAACATGAAGAAGGTGCGCTACAATGATGTTCCGTTAGCTAAAGGGTTGACTTTGCCTATTCCTGAACGTGGCGGATTATACCGCATGCCAGCCGAAAAAAGGGAAGAAGAACATGCACCAGTACAGGCAGGAACGAAACCAAAAACCAACAAACAGGATCAGCATCAGCGTTCGCATTTCGAAGATCAGCAACAACCTCGTATACCGTCGGCACAGCAAAGTTTTGACCTGTTCCGTGAAGGGTTGTCTATTAAAGAAATTGCCGAAACGCGAGGTGTCGGTGAAACTACCATAGCGCAACACCTGGCAGAATTTGTACTGTCGGGCGAGTTGTTAGCCACCGACCTTATGACGCAGGAAGCGTTTGATGAACTGACCCCGTGGGTACAGGCAGCCATTGCTGAGGATAACCTGCGACTGGCGCCTATCAAGGAATCGGTAGATGAACGGTTTTCGTACAATGACATCCGGTTCGTGATGAATCATTGGCTTTGTCAACGGGAAACCCGGTAGTATCTGTAAATTCCGTTTTGTGTACCTGTGGTAATTTGATTGTCGGATATTTTGTCCAATGGAGCAGTTCGGTGTAGCGTTTCGCTACGCCGCAGTTAAAAGGAGTTGTTCAAAAAGTCTGTTTTTGGCCCGTCATTGCGAGCAATAGCGAAGCAATCTACTTTATTATTAGCAGATTGCTTCGTCGTTCCTCCTCGCAATGACGTTCTTTTTCGACATTTTGAACAGCCTCATATATGGAAAGCGGGAGCTTTCCTTTTAACACAGCGTAGTCAGGAGACTACGCTGAACATGGCTTTTCAATTATTTGGGTGTTGCATTCGACAATCATGTTTGATAAAATTTGAAACATTCAAAGAAAATTCTTCTCCACATATTCCTGAAAAGTATCCTTATATTGTTCCCCCACAGGGATATATACATCGTGGTCGAAAACAATACGATTGCGTTCAATCACATTGATTTTATTTAGGTTAACAATGAATGACCGGTGTACGCGCATGAACTGACGGGTTGGTAGTTTTTCTTCCAACGCTTTCATACTCAACAGGGTCATGATCGGTTTGCCTTCTGTCAGATGAATACGGACATATTCGCGCATGCCTTCGATGTACTTGATCTCGTTGAAACGAATACGGATGATGCGATATTCAGACTTCACGAACAACCCTTCGTCGTTTCCCGAAAGGGTTTCAGCCACCGGTTGTTTATGATTGGCGTCATATATTTTTTGCGCTTTGTTAGCGGCTTTTAGAAAGTCGGGATAGCTGATTGGTTTCAGGAGATAAGCCACAGCATCAACGCGGAAACCTTCAAGGGCATATTGACTATAAGCTGTGGTGAAAATTACCATGCACGGGTAGTTGAGTGACTGCACCATCTCCAGGCCGTTCAATCCCGGCATATTGATATCTACAAAAAGCAGGTCGGGTTCGAGTTCGTGTATCTTAGCCGTTGCTTCGAAGGCATCCCGGCAACCGGCAACCAATTGCAGGAAAGGTGTCTGTTCAATATATGAACTCATCTGCCGGAGCGCCAGTGGTTCGTCATCTATGGCAATGCATCGTAATTTCATTATTTCAAATATTATTCACGGGTATTTTCAGTATGATTTCGTACTTATCGTAAGTTGACCGGATACTCAATGTGTAATTGTCCTTGAATATCAGGTTAAGCCTTTTTCGTACATTTTCGAGGCCAATACCCGATGCTTCATCCATGTCGGCAAATACACTTGATTTACTGTTACTCACGGTGAGGGTCAGCCAATCGTTATCAACGACAAATTCTATTTGTATGGACGAACGCGCGTGCAGGTCGATGCCATGCTTGAAAGCATTTTCGATAAAGGACAAGAACAGGAACGAGGGTACGGCAATGGTTTCGGTGTTGGTAGGATACTCGGTTTCAATGGTCAGGCTGCGTTCGTCGTAGCGCAGGCGCATCAGCTCGATGTAGCTTTCGATGAATTCGATTTCTTTTTTCAGCGAAACTTTCTGAACATCGGCTTCATACAACAGGTAGCGCATCATTCTCGATAGTTTGATGATGGCGTCTTTGGCCTGTTCGGTATTGATATCCACCAGTGCATGGATGTTGTTGAGCGTATTCATGAAGAAATGCGGGCTAACCTGGTGTTTCAGGAATGCCAGTTCGGTATACACGTGTTGCCTGTCTTTTTCCGCCTGCCGTACCCGCTCTTCGCTCCAACGCACGAACGATTTGATACCGGTATTGAATCCGATCAGCAGGAACGAGACGATAGCCAGCCCGAAATTGAAGAAATGGTGGATGTGTTTTCCGGGAAGGAATCCGTCGTTGTGTGGCGGCCGGTTTCCCCGTGGCGGCATATCATCAAGGGGCGGTTTGTCGTCGAGCATTGGCAAATCGTCGAAGGGCGGCCCGTCGTGCATGTTTTCGAACGGCGGGCGGATGGAACGGGTAAGGTCGAAAAGGACGTCGGAAAGATAAACGACAGCAATGACCAGTACGAAACAACCAAGGAAGTAATACAGGTACTTTTCCCTGAACAACAGCTTGGGTACCAGTATGTAGTTGTTGACTAAGAAAACCAATAGGAAGGGCAATATCCGCACCCAGTCGAACATAACTACTCTCCAACCCTTGCTTGCAAAGCCGCCCGAAAGGAACGGGATTCCCAACGCCGCCACCAGAACGATGACATAGAGGAAGCCCTCGAAAAGGTGTACACGTCGGATCTTATCCATGGATAAAAGATTTGATGACAAAAATATGAATTATTTACACACTACATAAGTGTACACATCATGTTCTGCCCCGGCTGGTTCGTAAGTCTTGGTTCCGGCATTGTCCGGTGCGATTGCTTCGATGTAGAACCGTACACGGACATCCTGGTTTTGTGCCGGGATATAACAACCGTAAATGCCGTCGCCGGCTTTCCCATCACCGTGTTTTCCGTCGTCGAACATTTCGATGGCCGAAAAATTACCTACCAAACCCGTGCCGGCATACAGGGCTACCGACGTGGCAGTACCGGCTCCGCTTACTTTGGCCGTAACACATACCTTGTCGGTTGGTGCAGGTTGTTTCCAGGCCTTGCTGCCAACCAACCACTGCGCATTGCTGATCTCCAGTCCCTTTGTATTTACTTCGGTATTGGACATCAGGTAATTGTAGCGCATGCTTACGATGTTTTTCAGGTTCGATATTTCATTAGTGAATTGCGTGTAGGTCATCATCTTTTTCGGATCGGTCTCTATGTGTGCGTCGATTTTAGCGGCATAGGTGTCAATCATCTTATTCATGACATCAGGATTGAAACTATCTTCCAGGATCGTGCGAAAATGTGCCAGGTAACGTTGGCGGATGCTTGGTACGGCCAATAGTTTGCTCAGCAACGGATAATTGCTGTTCTTTTCATTGAAAAAAGGTTCCCACGAGGTGTTTCTTGGGTACAGGCATTCGTTACCGTCGTATTCGATAGGCGTCAGGCGGCCGGTTTCCGCATCCCAGTATAGGTAATAATCCATGCCACCTTTGAATACATAACTGTCATCATCCGCAAAGATAATTTCGCAGGCCAGGAACCATAGGGTGCGGTCTAAATCGAGTACTTCACATATCTTCATTTCCAGTTCTTCTATCGGTGTGTTATTGAGGACATCGCACGCATACGCCAAATCCTGCCAGGGATCATCGCTGTAACTCTTTTTCAGGGTATAATATGACTCATAGTCCGACCCTTTGTCACCCAGGTAACTCAGCGATGATTTTCCACCACCAAAACCACCGCCTCCTCCTCCCGGTGGCGGCGGAAAGTTGCCGGGCATTCCGTCCGGTGACTGTGGACCGGGAGGCATGTCCCTATTGTCCGTTATTTTGTTGCCAGAAAAGTTACCTCCGGGAGGCATACCCCTATTGTCTGTCATTCTGTCGCCAGGGAAATCACCTTCGGGGGGCATGCCCGGAAATCCCCTGCCCGGAGGGTTGTCGCCGCCGGGAAAGCCTTCTCCACCGGGCATATAACCCGGCGGGGGCATGCCTATGGACATCTCGGCACGCCAACGGCTCCCTTTTTTCGACAGGAACCATTCTTCGATAAAGTCGTTGTCTACCTGCTGTGAATTGATATAAATTCCCCAATATTCATCGTTGATATACAGGTCGATATAATTATTGGCAAGCGCCGGGATATACCGTTGGTTGACCGCTTCGTAAATAATTTCGCGCATAAAGGAATGGTCGCTGAATGCACAGTTGAAATTGAGGTTTTTGTACCCGCCTGCTTTTTGTTTGTTGTCTTCGTAATCGACGGATATATTGAATGACTTCTTCTCGCTTCTATTCTGCATGTAGCTGGTGTTTCCCTTGAACCGTACTCCTACCTTGCCGGGAAGTTCGACCTCGTCGTAGCTCATGCGTGCCGGAAGTTCGGTTTCCTGCCTGTGGTTGGCGGCCAATTCATTCTGCCAGTCCGCTTGCGCGAAATAGAGGTCAACGCGCTTGATTTCAGAAAAATCATAGAATGTAGCTCTGTCGCCGGCTCCGGCAACCAACCGCCGGCCATCGGGCGAAAGGGCATAACGCTGTGGTAAACGTCCATCGGGTAGGGTAACACCCGACATGATACCGTTGCCCGGCTGGATAATCGTGCTGTTTGTGTCATTGTTAGCGTCCGTTTTATCGGAAACTTTAAGGAATGCACATAATGCCAAGGCTAACAATGGTAAATAGATAAGTCGTATTTTCTGTTTCATGATGTTTTGATGATCATACTATTAAAAAAACTGCATCATAATTTACAAAAGATTGAAAGTCAAGAAGAAATAATGATTTTGGGAAGTCCCCCCCAAAGTCATTTTGCGGATCTTAAAACCTTCCACCGCCTCCACCGGGATTGCCACCGCCGCCAGGGCCGGTATTGACACTCCCTACGGTAGTAACCATCGAGGAAATGGTAAACGTGGTTGCCGATGTTCCGCCGTTACTGGTTGCACCGGTGTAGAGGCCGTGGAAATCGCTGCCGCCAGATACGCTTCCGCCTTTGTAGATGGTATATGAGCCGTTTGCCAACAATGAGGAAGTAAACACAAGTGTCATGTTGCTCGAATAAGCCCTCGGTATCTTGAAGGTCAGTACTTCGGCGCCATCGGACGACTTCACATAAACTAATTGTCCCGACGTAAAACTTGATGTCCCCCAAAGTACTACCCGTTGCGTACAAACGCTCGAAGTGGGCGAACTGGTGGAGCCGCCCACCCCGACAGCCGTACCACCGGTGATTTTGAATGTATTGTTGTCGCAGTCGAACCCTTCTTCGGGAGAAGTTGTGCCCGATGAAACTACAAGGCCTCCCGCAATGGTTAGCGTACCGTTGGAGTCTACACCGTCGTTGCCGCTGCTGTAAAAATACATTTCTCCGCCATTAAGAGCGATGTGTTTGCTCGCATTGATGGCGTCATCATAAGCTTCTATATCTATAAATCCGCCATTGATGGTCAGTGTAGCTTTGCTTTCTAATCCCTCGGCGCCGTCCTTCGACGTCTTGATGGTGATCGTCCCGGAATTTACCGTCATGTCACCCTTGCTTTTCACCGCTTTTGCCGATGAATCAAGCTTATTGTTGTATTTGTAGATTGCGCCCGTGGTAGTAACGGTAGTCGTTCCGCCATTGAAAACCAGCGTTCCGTCCACATTGATGCCCTTGCCTGCGCTTCCCGTACTGTTGATGGTGATGATGCAATCGCCCGAAACAACCATATTGCCATCGCACCTGACTCCGGCCGGAGATTTGATATCTGCATCGGAACTGTCGTAATATGCACTACCGGTGATATTCAGGGTAATGTTACCTCCCGTCAACGTCGTATTACCGACACTTTTCAGTCCTTTGCCTCCCTGCCCGGAATTGCTGATCCTGATGGAACCCCCATTGACTGTAACATCGCCTTTTTCGCATTCCACGCCGTCCGACTTCGTATCGGTTACTATGATCGAACCGCCATCCATCAGGAAATATTCATTACAATGGAAACCATCCTTTACCGCATTGTTTACCGTGATAGTGCCACCGTTCACCTGGATATAATCGTCGCTGCATATAGCATGCTTGTGGTTGGCGTACACCAGCAGGCTGCCTCCGCCGTCGAATATCAGTTGTCCTTCGCTGAACAGGGTCGCTTTCATGTCTTCACCTGTGATCATGGTATACGTGCTGCCATCCACCAGCCGGTTGGAAGTATTGTCCACCAGCGTTACCGAGACCTTTTTGCCCGATTGTATGTTGATGGCCGCGCCTTTCGAATTCTGGATACTGGCGCCGTTCAGTACAAGCCCTATCTTATAGCTGCTGTAAATCTTGAACGAACCGTCAGTAGTCGAACCCGAAAGTACATAATTTACTTCCGTGTCCGATATGGTCGAGTTTACTGTTACATGTTGCCCTTCGGCGCTCACTTCTACACCATTGCTTTCGAACGGATTGTCAATCACTACTTCTCCATCTGAAAAAGTAATGGTGACGGCGTTTTCTTCGGAAATATCCTGCGGATGAGTCTCAAAACCGTCGTCGCCGGGAGTCACCACTTCACCTTCACCATCGCTCTCTTCGGTGTACTCTTCGCCGGGAGCCTTGCTTTCATCTTCCGTTTTCAGGCACGAAACTGTCGAAAACACTAATGTCATGCACAACAAAAAAGTTGAAAAGATTTTTGTATTCATCGGATTATATTTATGAATTGTGAAACAAATTATGAATCATTCAGGTTAAAATGAAAATGTATAACCTATATTGATGATATTGAATTTATATCTTTGGGACAGAAAAACTTCGCTGTCGAATTTGTAACCCAGGTCGAAACTGTGATGTTTGCTTGGTGTAAACTCGATACCTGCGCCAAAACGGTTCTTGTAATGGCTGGAGAGGTCGCTGAACAAGCGATTGTAAATCTCGAAATTTGCATAAGGGGTTAGGGGGACGTGCCGGATATCGTATTTCAGCCCGAAACGGTTGCGCAACACCCAATTATAGTTGTCTGTACCAGCTTTACTTGTTTCGCTGTCGTCCAGTATGGTGGTTTGCAACCGGGGACGCCAACTTGCCGTAAAACGCGCATATTTATACGACCCCGTTGCCTGTACCATGAAACGGTTGCGGTATACGAAAATGTCCTTCTTCAGCTTTTTGTCGGCAATCAGTTCATAACCGGCGCCGAATTTCACATATTTGTTCAACTTGTAGCTGACGTCCGCTGAACCCCTGATCTGGTCGGTAGCGCTGATATCGTTTTTCCAGCGGTACTCTGCACCTACGCCCAGCGTCCATTTTTTCGACAACTTTTTCTCCACACCCACATCTGTCCACAAGCGCCAATCGGTATCTTGGGCAAGTAGCAAACCGGCATTTGCCGATAACAAGAGAATGATAAGATATCTTTTCATGATGTGCAAATGATTGTTTTTGCGAATGTGGTTAAAATCTCTCGTTGGCTTCGGCAGTATTCACATCCGCACCTTTCGACACATACGACACATTCAGTACCGCCGAGTCTTTCAGGAAATCGACAGTGCCAATCTCCACGTTGGTAATGGTAAGCCCCAGCCGTTCCTCAAGGTCGGCTTTCAATTCGGCTTCTTTTCCGGCTTTCACTAAGCGGATATTGTCATACACAATTGTCTTGACCGAGATGTGTTTCTTGATCAGGTTACTCTCGAACAGCCAGCAGGCGCCGATAAATATAGCATTGGCCAGAATCAGTTCTGCATAACCGATCTTTTTGTTGGCCAAAGCGTTGATAACTGAAATGCCGATGATCACAAAAAGGTAAGTCATTTCCTTGATAGGAATAGTGATGGTTCGGTAGCGGATGATGCCGAAGATGGCAAACAAACCCAATGCAAACCCTACTTGCAGCTTAATACTGTCTAACAGGAAGACCAGGAAAAAAATCGTAATGCTGATCAGGCTGAAAGTCATCAGGTAATCCTTGCGCTGTGCCTTACGATAATACAGGAAATAGATAATGACGCCTGTCACTAGCAGGTTAATGACTAGTCGTATCACCAGATTGGCAAAGTTCTCGGGAAGAATGGCGTAGACGCCAAACAAATCACGTTCAATAAAGTCACTCATACGTATTGGATGTTTAAAAATTTAGAAAAATTCGGTTTGTATCTCTTGTAATGCAAATGATTATTCAACAAGAGCATTCCTACACAATACTTGCTCACCCCGCCGGGGCGGAACCCCATGCTGCGCAACGTCTCCCTGACACGCGAGCGAGCGGTTTTGTCCTGTTTCAATTCCACGACAGCCACCCGGTCGTAAACCGGAGTCCGGGACCCGTTCGGTATATGGAAACACAGGTTGAAGTCGATGGTTACACGTTCTGTTTGCTCTTTATTAACCAGGGTAATACGGTCGAAATTGTTGATCAATGCCGGTGTTAGATTTTCCGTCTCGTAAGGAGTTTGTTCCGATAGCCAACTTTCCGTTCCGCCATTGTTGTCCTTTGCAAAGGGTATCCTCCGCTTGGACGTACGGCCGGTGTTGTTTTTCTGTTTGACTTCGAGGAACCTCAACCCGTTTTGCGAATAAAGCCGGTCACGGACTTTGTACCTTGGAAAACGCCCAGTTACGTGCATCAGGAACATCTGCCGGTCATTCGTATCGTAATAGGTCGACTCGTAAGCGCCCACCCGCTGCGAAGCGATTTCGAGCACACGGTAATCCGGCCGGAGGTCAAGCAACAACTGCGCTGCATCTTCTGTCCGTACCAGAAACTTGGTGTCGACCCGGTGCATCAGTTTTACCGCTTCGGTTTCCTCCAACGAAATGGTATTGTATGATGCAATGCAAACCCGGATATCATCAAAGGATAGCATTTTTATGAAAATTTATTGTTTGGTGCAATTATTTAGTACAAAAATACGATCGCCAATAGTGGCTCGAAAATATATTCAACCAATCGGTGGTTTTTATCAACTAACAGGTTTTGTTTCACACCAGGATGTTGATTCTTGTTTTGTGTAAATGATTTAAATTAAGCGTTTAATAATAGCCGCGTTAACTATTTTATAAGTGTTAGATATTACCTCCAAAGATGTCTCCATTCCGCATGCTTCGCAAGCTTCAGTCGACATGACGACGTGATGCTGTCATGTCGACTAAGCTTACGAGGTACGAGTATGCGCATGGAGATATCTCTTTGTGCTTGACAATTCGCATATTATACCAAGGTGAAAGTGGTTTTAGCTTCGTTGAGCTCGCAAGCTCGGTTCGGATTTTCCGAAGTGGCGTTCGGCGTAGCGTCTTCGCTACGTCGCAGCTAAAAGCAAGGCTCCTGCCTTGTATGGTGGAAAGCAGGAGCTTTCCTTTTAGCGCGACGGAGTCTGGAGACTCCGCCGAACAACGATCCGAAAACCACTTTCACACCTGTATAAGACCTACTTTAGGTCGCCACATCAACGACCTGTCAGGTGGGGTGTAAAAAATTTGATAATATTAATAATAAAACTCGTTCCATATTTGTAACTTTGTATCCATAAATTGTAGATATGGACTCAACCGATTGGAAAGGAAAAGCGATCACCCGTTCCAAGGTGACTAAGCGACT
>JAVBSH010000288.1:0-26463 GCA_031547085.1 Bacteroidales bacterium | reverse complement strand
CGGTGTGTTGAAAAATATGCTGAATGGCCGAATTCCTTCTGTAAAAAATCCACGCTCCAACGGGCATAAGCGCTTTGCACTTAACTCGGCTTTTTCCGACCTCCCCGTTTTCACAAGGCCGGGGACATTCGTTTTTCCGGGGGTGATACAGTTTACAGCAAAAAACACAATTACTGACGCCGATTTGAAGCAGGAATTAATCAAGACGGCTCGTAAAGCAGGTTTGGAGTATGCTTACATTATCAAATCAAACTCGAACAATGAAGGAGTAAGAGTATATGTGGAGGATGGGAGAGAAGAATTGGTGCGGGGGCTTTATGCTCCTCGCCACGATTACAAAGCGTTTCGGAAAATATTGGGCGTTTCGGATGAGGAATATATTTCTACGAATTGGAGCAGAGGTTCAGTGTCTTCCTATATTCTTCCAAAATCGATGTTATTCGAAGAACTCTCAATTTCAAAAAAAGGGGCAATCCAAGTAATTGACTATTGATAATTGACGCAAGATGCAGAAAATCAATAATAAATATAGGGTATCAAAACGTCGATTATATATACGAGAGTACTTAGCTTTACCATTACGGGAGCAACCCCCGAAACGCAAATCCGGTTTCTGGCAGGACCGAATATCGGGCCAATCACCATTACGGGAGCCAATAACAACAATCGTATAAGTATTGATGATATAAAGGTTGTCTTGGAAGATTGAGGATTTTATTTAGTGCCTTTGACCTGCTGGACTTTAATGGCTATTAGGTGAAAGGGGCTGTTCAAAATACACGTCATTGCGAGGTGGTAGCCGAAGCAACTTAGCGTAAGCGATCTCGCCGCAGGTAATCTCAAATTTGAATGCACTATAGGTAAACGACATTGGATATGGATTGGTAATTTCCCGGTTGAGGTATATTTGTAATGAAAATTGTGTATTTTTGGGCAGATAGAAAATCAATCAAAACAATAAACCAAACATCAATGAAAAAAATAATCGTTTCTGTTTTCATGCTTTGCATGGTTTTTTCAGCTTTTGCACAAACGGCTGACACCAAAAAACTGTTCAACAAAAAATACATTAAAGCCACGATGGAGAAAACGGCCAAGTGGCAGCTTGAGCATCCGAAACACGAGCCGCGCGATTGGACGAACGGCGCTTTCTATGCCGGAGTGTTTGCCGCATGGGAAACAACCAAATCGAAGGATATTTACAAAGCCATGATGGATATGGGCGAAAAAGTAAAGTGGACTCCTTACAAGCGTTGGTATCATGCTGACGATATTACAATCTGTCAGACTTACATCGACCTTTACCGCAAGGAAAAACGACACGACATGATTCAACCGACCATTGATACATTGGCCAAATTCATGGCAAAACCCTATCCGGTACGGGGCATCGAACGAATCAAATGGTGGTGGTGCGATGCCTTGTTCATGGCGCCTCCCGTGATGGTGAAACTGGGAATGACTACCGGTAATAAGGAATACCTGGCAAAGAATGACGAATATTTCAAAGAATGTTATGATTTGTTGTATAACAAGGACGAACAGCTTTTTGCCCGTGACCTGAATTATGTGATCAAAAACGATGGTAAAGATCGTTATGAAGCCAACGGTAAACGGATTTTTTGGTCGCGTGGCAACGGCTGGGTCTTAGGTGGTTTGGTACGCATACTGAAAGAACTTCCGAAAGATTATCCGCAACGCCCATTCTACGAACAATTGTTTAAAGACATGACCGCAAAAATTGTGTCGTTACAACAAGCAGATGGCCTGTGGCGTGCCAGTCTGCTCGACCCTGATTCGTATCCCGGTGGCGAAGTGAGTGGCTCCGGTTTTTTCTGTTATGCCTTGGCCTGGGGTATCAATAACAAGCTGTTAGACAAAAAGACCTACTTGCCCGCCGTTGAGAAAGCATGGGTTGCCCTCAATGGATGTGTCAACGACGAAGGCCGTGTTGGCTGGGTACAACCCATTGGCGCCGACCCTCGCAAAAATTTCAATGCCGACAGTTGGGAAGTATACGGCACAGGCGCCTTTCTACTTGCAGGCAGCGAGGTTATCAAATTGAAAAGATAGAAGATTTACATTTAATAGAGGCAAAGCTATCCGGATTCGGGTAGCTTTTGTTTTTTCATTATTTTAACCATCCACACAGCCATAACAGCCAGTGCAATCCTAGGCAATGTAATCCATCCGAGGCCCACGCCGATGGCTAAGAAAAGCGATGTGTCTTCGAGCAGGGAATGTGACAAAGCGATGTGATGATTCAACAAGTCGGCGTCCTCGGCTGAGATACGATTGGCTTTGCGGTGTTCCACCAGAACAGCTGCGCCGTAGGCTAGCCCTACCACATTGGCCACGATCCACAGGAAAGCGGTATTGGCGGGTAACCCCATCGGGCGGAGCAGAGGCGTCACCCAACGGGCAAGGATGTCCATCACCCCATATTCTTCGAGTAACCGTTGCAGGATGTTCAGGGAAACGACAATACACATTAATTTGAACGTGAGCCACAGGGTACCGGTCAGCCAATTTTTCATCACCTCAATAAACGGGAGATGGCTGCTCTTCATACCATGCATGATCACAGTATTGTCAGCAGGAAGCACGCAGTGGAGAAATAACCCGCCCACAGCTGCACCTGCAAGGCGCAAGCATACCATCTGCCACCCTTTCGAGCCGGTTTTCACTTGTACGGCTGTCTCGACGATCAGGTTATGTGCCAGTAAACCCATCAACGCCATGATACATATTTCGCGTGCTGTGAAAGGGATGGATTGTATCACGGCAATACCCGAATACAGGTTCATCAGGGCAGAGGTAACAATCACCAATGCCGCTTCTCCGCGAAGCCCAAAAAACCGGCATGTCGGTTCAAGCGCCTGTGCAATGACATCAAGTATACCCCAATGCTGAAGTAGGGCTACGGCAAAAGACACCGGTACCATGATGCTGAGTAACCACAAAGCAGTTTTTAGGGCAGGCTTGACAGCCTTACGCACGGGATCGGAAAGACGCCGGTTTACATTTCTCACATGCAATGATTCTCAGGCGTAGATTCGCTCAATATTGCCGTTATCTTAAAATACAGTGGATAACTTTCTCAGTTCGTTTTTCCGGTATACATAGGCTACCCCATATTCCTTGGCCTTTTCGCGCATCAAGTCGTCGGGCAGGTCAGCAAAGTGCTGTTCCACCTCGTTCCACACATTCAGGATGATGTCGTCGGCCTGTGTGCGCAATGTCGACACATCATTCAGGATACGCATGTTATTTTTCTGGTTGATCTTTTTCGAACGGTAGGCTTCCAGGAACTGTTCGTAACGGACTTTCACCACAGCGATGGTCGGATTGGTAATGGGCGTCATCCCTTTTTTTAACCGTTCCGTTTCACCCGCAATCACCTGTTCGCCCCATTTGATCACTTCCGACTCGGTGTTCATCTCGGGCACCTTGCTGTCGTATTCATCCATGCCATAGAATGACCGGATATTGGGATGAAGCTCCCCGCGTGCGATGGCCATGTTCATTACCTGGATGAAATGCGATACGTACAGTTTGGCTTTTTTATAACTTGCCGGGTATTCCCGGCCTTTGACGAGGGTGGTGGCGTATGTGTTTTTGTATAGGCGTACATTTGCTTCGAAATTAGGTAGAAACGATTGTACCCTATTGAAAGTGCTCTGCGAAAATGCGAGTTTAAACGGAGGTAATTCTCTTCCTTTCTGAAAAGCCTGATTCAATGCTTTCAGTCTGGCCACATCCGTATTGGGAAGTCTTCTGTAAGGCATGATAATAAATTTTTAAATCTGTTAATAACCCACAAAATTTCTGCGAATGTAGTTATTTTTTTAACAACAATAAAGTTATTCGTATATTTTTCATATTTTTTCATATTATTCATTTGCCTGAATGCTTGTCGCTTGTATGTTAAAAACCTTATAGTGCTTGCTTTTGGGTATTATTCGCAGTTTATCAACAAGCATGAAAAAACCCGGCATTTTTTTGAAATGCCGGGTTGTATCTTTCCCTTATGATAAGGGAAAGATGTTTCGTATATTGTTATAACTTCTTCTTTACTTCGATTTCCTGAAATCCTTCGATAATGTCACCAATCTCGATATCATTAAAGTTTGCCAAATCCAAACCGCATTCATAGCCGTTGGCTACTTCCTTGACATCGTCTTTAAAACGTTTGAGCGATCCCAGTTCGCCGGTGTGTATGACAATACCATCGCGTATAACTCGTACTCTGGATGAACGGGTGATCTTTCCTTCGCGGACGATACATCCGGCCACTGTACCCACCTTGCTGATCTTGAATACCTCGCGTACTTCGAGTGTGGCTGTGATTTCTTCCTTGATTTCCGGCGAAAGCATCCCTTCCATAGCCGACTTGATTTCTTCGATGGCATCGTAGATGATGGAATAAATACGGACATCGATCTGTTCCTGTTCGGCCAACCTGCGGGCTCCTTGCGACGGACGCACCTGGAATCCCACGATGATGGCATTGGAAGCTGCAGCCAATGAAACATCCGACTCGGATATCTGCCCTACGGCCTTGTGAATCACATTCACCTGTATTTCGGGCGTCGATAACTTGATGAGTGAATCGGACAATGCTTCCACCGAACCGTCCACGTCGCCTTTCACAATAACATTCAGTTCCTGGAAATTGCCGATGGCTATGCGGCGGCCAATTTCATCAAGGGTAATATGTTTCTTGGTGCGCATACCTTGTTCGCGTTGCAACTGGCTGCGTTTGGAAGCTATATCACGGGCTTCGCGGAAATCGTCCATCACGTTGAACAAATCGCCTGCCTGCGGAGCGCCGTCCAAGCCCAGTATCAACACGGGCGTTGATGGTCCGGCTTCCTCGATCCTCTGGTTGCGCTCGTTGTACATCGCCTTCACATGCCCTGTATAGCTTCCTGCAAGGACCACGTCGCCAGTACGGAGCGTTCCGTTCTGTACCAGTATGGTTGCCACGTATCCGCGTCCTTTATCCAGTGACGATTCAATGACTGAACCCATAGCCTTGCGGTCGGGGTTAGCTTTCAATTCGAGCAATTCGGCTTCGAGCAATACCTTTTCGAGCAGCAGGTCGATATTGATTCCTGCCTTAGCCGATATTTCCTGCGACTGGTACTTACCGCCCCAATCTTCCACCAGGTAATTCATCTGCGCCAGTTCTTCCTTTACCCTGTCCGGATTAGCTTCGGGCTTATCTATCTTGTTGATGGCAAATACGATCGGTACGCCGGCAGCCGAAGCATGATTGATGGCTTCCACGGTTTGTTGTTTCACGCCGTCATCGGCAGCCACAACAATGATAACCACATCGGTGATTTTTGCTCCGCGGGCACGCATCGCCGTAAATGCTTCGTGGCCCGGAGTATCAAGGAAAGTGATACGGCGGTCACCATCCAGTCCCACACTGTATGCCCCGATGTGCTGCGTGATACCACCAGCCTCACCAGCAATAACGTTCGCATTACGCACATAGTCGAGCAGCTTGGTTTTCCCGTGGTCGACGTGTCCCATAACGGTGACAATCGGCGGACGGGGTTGCAGGTCTTCTTCGTTGTCCTCTTCTTCTACGAGAAGGTCTTGGGAGTCGGCGCTGATAAATTCCACCTTGAAGTTGAACTCGTCGGCTACCAGCACCATCGTTTCGGCATCCAACCGCTGATTGATCGACACGAACAAGCCCATGTTCATACAGGTTCCGATTACCTGCGTCACAGGAACGTTCATCAGCGAAGCCAACTCGTTAACCGAAACAAATTCGGTAACTTTCAGTATATTACGTTGGCTTTCTTGCAGTTCTTCCTCCTCCTGCATCCTTAAGCTGGCAGCATCGCGCTTGTCACGGCGATACTTGGAACTCTTCGATTTGGAATTTTTCGATGTCAGGCGTGAAAGTGTTTCCTTAATTTGCTTTTGAACATCTTCCTCGTTTACTTCTGTACGGAGGGTTTTCTTTTTCTTTGATGCGCCTTGTTTTGGGTCGAATTTCTTCTGATTGGCTTTATCATTGACCACGATACGCTCCTTATCCTTATGGATACGTTTACGCTTTTTCTTTGAATCGTCGTCTGATCCTTTTCCTGCAGGCAATTCGATTTTTCCGACCACCGTAGGTCCCGACAATTTGATATCGGGTCGGATAATATCTATCCTTGGCCCTTCGCTTTTTTTGGTAAGCGTCAATTCCTCCTTATCTTGTTGCGGAACAGCTTCGGGTGAAGACTTGGTGGTCGCCACATTGGCTTTGTGCTGTTGGGTACGCGCTTTGCGTTCCTTTTCCAATTGTTGTCTTGTCTTCTTTTCAGGCCGTGTACGTTGGTTGAGTGCATCAAGGTCTATTTTCCCGACCACTTTCAACTCGGCATCAATGGCTTCAGGCTCCACAAGACGTTCTACCTCATCGGATTCAACGCTCTCAGGTTCTTTTTCTATGATTTCTGGTTCTGGCATTTTTTCTTTTGCCTTAACAGGTTCTTCCTTTGGTTCCGGTTCCGGCGCAACTACCACTTCCGGCTCCGGCACTTTTATTTCTATTTTTTCTTCGACAGGTTGTTCTTCAGGTTTTGATTCAACAACTGGAGGCTTTGGTTCAACTGGTTTTTGTTGGGGTTCGGCTTCTTTTTTCACAACCTTTTCCTGTATGGGTGGTTGCGGTTGTGGCTTTGACTCCGGTTTCTTGGGCGTCTTGTCGTCCAAGTTTATTTTTCCAACTACCTTGAATTCCAAATCTTTTGGTTCACTAAACAAAGGCGTCTTTTTCCCCAACGAGGTATCCTTTACCAGGATTTCGGGTTCGTGATCTTCCTCGTCCACCCTTATATCCGTTTCATGATCTGTAAGCTCAATGGTTTCCTTCTTTTCTCTGAGACTCCTAAGATTAACCCGTTCCGACTCCTTCTTGGCGGTGACATCGGAACTATACTCTTTTGAAAGCAACACATATAATTCGGGCGCTACCTTTGAATTAGGATTTGCATCAATTTCGTGCCCTTTTTTCTTGAGAAAATCCACAATGGTGGAAATTCCTACATTAAACTCACTTGCTATCTTACTTAATCTGGTTGCTTTCACTTCTGACATAACACAAACCTGCTTTACTTAAATTTATATGGTGAAGTGTTGACCGTATGTTTACGAAATATCCATAAATCCGTAATTATGTGGTTCAACACTAACGAATAATCGCTTTCACGGTTATTTGATTTTTTTGATTCCCGATTTTCCGATTGATGATTCCTAGATATTTTACAAAAATCGTCAATCATCAATCAAAAATATTTTATTCGAACTCGGCTGCCAAAACCCGCCTCACTTCCTTGATGGTTTCTTCTTCGAGATCGGTACGTTTCACCAAATCGTCTACCGACAACTCGAGTACGCTCTTGGCAGTATCGCAACCGATACTCTTCAACTCCTGGATAATCCAATCTTCAATTTCGTCGGTGAATTCGTCCAGGTCAACGTCTTCTTCATCTTCCTGCTCCTCGGTTTCGCGGTATACATCTATTTCATACCCGGTGAGCAACCCGGCCAGTTTGATGTTCGAACCGCCCTTACCGATTGCCAGGGATACCTCGCTTGCCTTGAGGAACACTTCGGCATGCTTGTCGGTATCGTTCACCTTGATGGATATGACCTTGGCGGGACTCAATGCACGGGTGATGTATAACTGTACATTAGTGGTATAATTGATCACGTCGATATTTTCATTGCGCAACTCGCGGACAATGCCGTGGATACGCGAACCTTTCATACCGACGCATGCACCTACAGGATCAATACGGTCGTCGTACGATTCGACGGCAACTTTGGCTTTTTCGCCCGGCAGGCGGACTACTTTCTTGATAGTGATCAACCCGTCGAATATTTCGGGTACTTCCAGTTCGAACAAGCGCTCGAGGAAAACAGGCGAAGTCCTCGACAGGATAATCAGGGGATTGTTGTTTCTCATCTCTACACGCAGGACAACCGCCCGTATGGAATCACCCTTGCGGTAATGGTCGGATGGGATCTGTTCGTTTTTGGGTATAATGAGCTCATTGCCGTCATCATCAAGCACCAGTATTTCGCGTTTCCAAACCTGATACACTTCCCCGGTGATAATTTCGCCAATGCGGTCTTTATATTTGGCGTAAATGTTCCCTTTTTCGAGCTCCATGATACGCGATGAGAGGTTTTGCCGCAGCGCCAGTATCGACCGGCGGCCAAAATCCGCCATCTTCACTTCGTCTGTAACTTCTTCCCCCACTTCGTAATCATCGTCAATCTTTTGTGCTTCCGAAAGGGAAATTTGAAGGTTTGGGTCCGACAGGTCCTCGTCAGCAACCACTTCACGGTTACGCCATATTTCAAAGTCACCTTTGTCGATATTGATGATGATGTCGAAGTTCTCGTCCGTGCCGTATTTCTTTGCCAGGGTACTCCGAAAAACATCTTCGAGCACGCTCATCATAGTGGCCCTGTCAATGTTTTTTAATTCCTTAAACTCCGCAAAGGTGTCCAATAATCTTAAATTTTCCATCGTCTAAAATTGACTAAAAGGTGATCGTAACTTTGGTTGCTTTTATATCATTAAAACTTAATGTAACGGTCTGCATCACGGTTTTTGGCCGTTTTTGCCCCGCTTCCCTGATTTTTGCCTTTACTTCGAGCACAATACCGTCATCGTCTACATGCTGTAACAGCCCATTGATTTTCTGTCCGTCTCTCTTTACCACATCCACCATTTTACCACGGTTTTTGTGATACTGTTCCATTACTTTGAATGGTTCCGTAAGTCCCGGCGACGACACTTCCAGTTCGAAATCTCCTGCTTCACGATCCAAACCGTTTTCAATAGCCCGGCTGATATTCACGCATTCTTCAATGGTGATACCTTCGGCTTTGTCCACTTCCACCGATATTTTGTTGGAGGTGTCCACTTTAATGTCTACTACAAAAACAGATGCCCCTTCAATTGCAGACAGGACAATGTTTTTGACACTATCTTTCGATATCATGCTTTTGGCATATAAAAGAAGGGGGATTTTTAGTCCCCCTCCACCTTCTTAATACAAAAATCCGCGCAAATGTAATACATTTACATATAAGTACCAAATTTTTAATGTGCCCAAGGTGGAAAGATGATCCCCAATCAGATAATCTTTTCGCGGAACATACAGTTTTTGTTTCTTCTGAAAATCCGGAAAACACTTTCTTTGGGTAGTATATAAATTTGTTATCAGTACTCCAGATATTCCTTTGCAATATCAATCCAGTCAAGGTCTGCGGTCAGGAATATATCAGGTTGCAGCCCGTAGTCGAGGTATTGGGTGTATTTTGCCGGAGTTCTGATCGTGGTGCCATAAAATAACAGGAATTGCTTATCCGGCGATTCTGCTAATAAACAATTACCCACCTCCTCTGCTCCATAGCTCTTTTGCCCCATGACTTTTACTTTGCGGCTTTGCCTGGCCTGCATTAAAAGACTTTCGGCGGAGCTTCCAGTACTGTTGTCTGTAAGTATCACTATGTTTTCGGGATATTTTTGCACCCTGTCTGGCCGATTAACTATTAAACCGCTATTACCTGCAAACCTTTTATCTGCATTGTTCCTGATATAGTCCGCTCTATCTTTAGCTCCATATCGTTCAAAATACAAAGCATTTTCCTCACTCACCCTTGTTAAATTTCCTCCTGCGAAATATATCGGTTTCGAGTTGAAATATTTACACAATGGCATCCATGCGTCATCGCTACCACCGCCGTTGCCGCGCAGATCGATGATCAGGTTCGGAGTATTACTGATCAGATAGTCGTTATGTTGAACCATGCGGGCAATCTCCTGACGGGATCTATTTCCATTGAAGGATTTAAGCTTGATATACATGGTTTTGGCCGATAGTCTTTTGATGGCAAATTTATCGTATGTATTTACAGTGTCGGCAAATGCTGGCATATTCATATAAAAACCAATATGCGATTTGCGGAAAAATTTCAGCCATTCGTCTACTACCTTGACACAATCGTGCGACGATGTTATCGACTTACTTTCGATCCGTTTTTCAGCAGTGTGTTTTTCATAAGCCTCTTTGCCTTTCATCTCTATCGCATAATCAAATCCGGCGTCGGATTTTTCGATCGCGGTTACCGCCCAGTCGAAAACATCTCCGCAATTACATGTCATCCCGGATATTAGTTTTTGATATTCCTTATCCTGTTTCATGTTTTTGAAAAGATCATTATCCACAGTGTTATTAATCGCATAATCTTTACTGGTTTCGTTGAGTCCTTTCAGCAGATTTACGGCATTTCCGATATTTCCTTTCATTGAATATGCAGCGGCTCTGAGGAGTATGTCATTTACCCGCACGTAGGAAACTTTGGCACGGTGGTCGGGCGCAAGTGCTGTATACAGCGAATCTTTCACATCAAGACACCTGAGCATATCATCGGGTTTACTGGTGTCTATATATTGCCTCAACGAATCTTCCAAAGATTTTGTCAGGACAAAATACTGTGTCAGCGGATCGTAAACCAGTTTTATATATTCCGGGCTTGAATGCAGTGCTGCAAAAGAACAGCCGTAAACTGATGCTTCTGCATACTCGGGTTTTGCCTCTTTCAATTCACTGAGTAAGCGAAGGGCCTCATCATTATTGTTGCTTGCTGCATATACTTCGGCTTTGAGATATTTTATCCTGTGTTTGAAATCATTGTTTTTCGAGGATTTGCCAGATTCATAAAGCTTTTCGATTTTTTCGATTTCTTCAAATGATCTATCAGTATCAAATGCCATATAAGCACTGCGGAGTGAATCAAACGATTGAGCGATTAAACCGTCCGTATGGGAACGGACTTTGTACTCTTCTGATGTTTTGAATGAAAAATTGTCAATCAGGTCATTTTTAAAAGCAATCTTCATTTCGGCTAATCCTGCATTGCTTAGTTTTACTTCGTACCGAATAGTATTACCTTTTTTCTGCATCAGCTTAACGTTGCTGATTTCTCCCAGGCTACTCCTCAGACTTCTGATTTCTTCACCGACTTTTTTGCAGGCATTATTGTAATCATTCCTGTCAAGATTGTAATAGAGTTGTACAATATCGTCATTACCACGGTTGTATCTTTGAACAAACTCATCAATCACTTTCTCCTGTTTGGGTGTTTGTGCCAAAGAGAATAAAGTGTTAAAAAGCAACAAAATAAACATAAACTTTTTCATAACAGTCGAATTTAAATGAAACAAAATTATAGATAAATCCTCATTACATCATATTACATTTCGCAAATCGAATAAAAATTTTGATACCCTTTGATGATCAATACAATTGAATACGAGGTCGATGATTTGTCGAGTAGTCGATCACTTTTTCATATTCGGTATCAATGTGGAAGGACGCTTCTGCCGTTATTTAACAGGCAATATGGACGAAATACATTCGATGAGGTTGTCAATAAAGTATCCGTCTTTGACGATATATTTTTCCACACCGGCGGCAATTGATTCGCTGATTACCTGATCATTATCGTTGCCCGACAAAATGACTACCGGTATGTTAGGATTCGTGTTCTTGATGATCTTCACAACATCCAAACCTGTCATCTGTTCGCCGACACCTTGCAGGAAATAATCTACCACCACCAAGTCAGGATTTAATGACAAGTACTCGATACAATCTTCTCCTGTATTGAAAGTTTTAGTAGTATATCCGTTTCTGCACTTAAATGTGTATTCCAACAAGTTTATGAACATTGGTTCATCATCAACAAAAAAGATCAATTTATCGGCCATAAATTAGTACCATTAATCGGCTTATCATACAAATTTAACGCTTTCAAAGATATGCTTTTTTTTGTATAAAAATCAAAATTATTTCTGTATTTTTATGCAATTATTCTTTGGATGGTTCCATCCTTATTAGAATACAGGAAGTTCCGGATTGATGATATGTTTTTATGTCATTCCGGTAGTTTTTTAAACAATCATTTGTTTTGCAATGAAAAAGGCAGTATTCCAACCTTCTTTCCATATCAATAACAGGAAAAGGCTTAAATCTATGCTTCCGGCGAAAACATTGGCTTTGGTTTTTTCCAATGATACAATGCCCCGTACCGGAGATCAAAATTTCTTATTCAGGCAAAACTCCAACCTTTACTATTTGTCCGGTATTGCCCAACCGCGGACCATCCTTGCTCTTTGTCCCGATCATCCCAATCCCAAATACAGGGAAATTGTGTTTATCCTCCATGCCGACACTGTTCGTGAAACCTGGGACGGCCACCGGCTGACTTCAAAAGAGGCTACCGGCATTTCGGGAGTGGAAACAGTGACGGATATCGATCATTTCGACCAGGTTGTTGACGATCTGGCTTATCCGTCGGAACACATCTATCTGGATTTGACAGAGAATGAAAAGCGGGATAACGATTTATTAACCTACGATCTGCGGATGGCTAACACGTTGAAGATACGTTTCCCCTTGCACCAATATGGCCGTTTGGCGCCACTGATGGCGTCGCTTCGTGTCGTCAAGCATTCCGAAGAAATCCATATGATACGGAATGCCTGTGAGATCACGGAAAAAGCTTTTGACCGTGTGCTCAATACGATTAGGCCGGGTATGTATGAATATGAGATCGAAGCCGAATTAACTTACGAGATGATACGGAACGGGGCTTCGGGGCATGCATTTCTCCCGATTGTCGCTTCGGCGCAAAATGCCTGTGTACTGCACTACCACACCAACAACCGGAAGATTGCCGATGGTGAACTGGTGTTGCTCGATTTTGGAGCTGAATTGTCCAACTACAACTCCGATTGTTCGCGCACGGTTCCTGTTTCGGGACAGTTTACGCCACGCCAGCGGCAGTTGTATGAGGCAGTGTTACGGGTATTCCACAAAGTGGTCAACATTATGAAGCCGGGATTCTCGGTAGTGCAGATTAACTTGCAGGCCGGTCGTTTCTGGGAAGAAGAACATGTCAGGTTAGGGCTTTACTCGATGGAAGACCTTCGCCGTCAGGATCCGGACAAGCCGTTATACCAAAAGTATTTCATGCATGGTGTGACCCACTTCCTCGGGTTGGATGTCCATGATGTCGGCGACCGTTATCAGGTGCTCGAACCGGGTGTTGTGCTGACCTGCGAACCGGGCATATACATTCCCGAAGAAAATATCGGGATACGGCTTGAAAACGATATCCTTGTCACGCCTGCCGAGCCTATCGACCTGATGAGACACATCCCCTTGGAACCCGACGAGATTGAAGAACGTATAAGAACCAGATAAAACCGGTATAATATGAACCCTCAAGTAAAATATGATTGTAAGGATATTGATTTTGCAGAACTGTCGCGAATACTACAGGTAGTAGGTATGGCACATTATCCGGCCGAAACACATCGTGTGGCATTTGAAAACAGTGCTGTCAAGGTTTTTTTGTTGGATATCAATGGCCGGTTGGTCGGTTTCGGACGTGCGATCAGCGATGGTGCATATCAGGCCGCACTTTACGATATTGCTGTAGTGCCTCAATTCCAGGGGGAAGGATTCGGAAAACTGATTGTAGAAAAACTGTTGGAAAAATTACCGGAAGTTCATGTCATGTTATATGCAGCACCCCGGAAAGAAGACTTTTATAAGCAATTCGGATTCAGGAAAATGCGTACGGCCATGGCGCTTTTTCGTAATGCAGAAGCAATGGTTGCGAAGGGTTTCATCGAGAATGATTGACACCCTGATATAAGGCATTAAAAAAATGAAGCCGGCAGAGAATCAACTTAGCCGGCTCAGATAAATATATATCTGTAATTGCTACAGGTTATCCTTCTCTATATCCTTAAAATACTTATAAGTTCCCACTTTCAATTCGGCAGTGGCATCTTCGTCGCATACAATGATACCTTTGGGATGCATCTGTAAAGCCGATATCGTCCACATCTGGGTGATGCTTCCTTCCACTGCATGGTATAACGCGCGAGCCTTGTTATACCCGTTTACGATAATAACTACTTCCTGCGCATCGAGTACAGTTCCTACACCTACCGTGAGGGCAGTTTTAGGAACGTTAGCCATATTGTTTTCAAAGAAACGCGAATTGGCGATGATGGTATCTGTGGTTAGCGTTTTAACCCGTGTACGTGATGCAAGTGACGATCCCGGCTCATTGAAAGCAATATGCCCGTCGGGGCCGATACCACCCAGGAAAAGATGTATCTGCCCGTACGATTTGATCTTGTTTTCGTAGCGTTGGCATTCGGCGGCTAAATCAGGAGCATTGCCGTCCAGTATGTTGACATTCTCCTTAGGAATGCCGATGTGGCTGAACAACTGCTTCCACATAAATGAATGATAGCTTTGCACATGCTCACGGGGGATACCCACATATTCATCCATATTGAATGTTACCACGTTCTTGAACGAAACCTTACCTTCACCACACAAGCGGATCAGTTCCTTATATGTCCCCACTGGCGACGAACCCGTAGGTAATCCGAGTACAAACGGTTTATTGGCTGAAGGCGCAAAAGCATTGATCTTGGACACAATATAATTTGCTGTCCATTGCGATATTTTTTCGTAATCAGGTTGGATAATTAGACGCATATTTTTATAATAAATTTGTTAACAATCGTTACAATAACATTTTTGGGATTAAAAATACCTTTTAATCCGTACAAAGTTAGCAGATTTAATTAATCTTGCGATAAAAACTTTACCTTACGTGAAAAACAGGCGTAGTAACAATGTAATATTCGGTTGCTTCGCCCGGGTTGGTCTTCATGTAATATTTAATGACAAACTGCTGGGTTTTCGATCGGGTAGGCTTGCGTGTGAATAGTAAATAAAAGCGTTTGGGCGCTTCATAAGGTGAGTTGTTATTGAAATCGCTCAGTGACATCCATTTGTTATCGCCGTTTGATGAGTATGCAAAAATTCTGACGATATCGCTCAAATTATCATTCTTGCTGTGTGTTTCGTCAAAATCATAATTGCTTGACACGTAAATCTTATCCACCAGTTCGCGTGTTCCGGCATAACCTGAACGTTGCGAATTACATGCAATGGCTTCGGGGATGAGACCGAATCTGGGTTTGATGATGCGTTGTGAATGGAAAGTCAGCGAAGTATCGGGAACATAAATGTAAAGCGCCATACTGTCGCATGGGTAAATCATTGTGCTGTAATCCTGATCTACGATGTTGAAATTTAAGATCCCTTTATTATCGGAATACAGGTCAACCTCCCCGAAAACCATATTCTGGATATCAAAATACGGCTCCACGTACAAGTCAAGACATTCATTCTTGTCCTCGCAACTGAATGGGAGGGGAATCAATATTAAAAGAATGATGAATATTTTTAATTTGATACCTGTCATATAAAACTTCATTTTTTCCTTATACGTTTTATTCGTACATTTGTTTCATTATTGGAGGATAATATGGTTGTCGGGTATGATATCCCTGATGTTAAATGCAGGCTTTATCACATGCAACAATCATAATAAATATTTATATGGAATGGAATCGAATCAGTTTTTAGAAATACTGAAACAGCGGCAAAGTGTACGTGGATATTCCGATCAGGTTGTGGAACCTGAAAAGCTGGAGCGCTGTCTTGAAGCGGCTCGTGTGGCGCCATCGGCATGTAATGCGCAGCCGTGGAAATTCGTCGTAGTCAGTGATCCCGTATTGAAGGACCAGGTGGCAGGTTATACAACTTCTGGGCCATTGGTGCCGATGAATCATTTTACCCGTCAAGCACCGCTTCTGGTGGTTATTGTCCGCGAAAGTCCCAATTTGACTTCTAAAATAGGAACTTTGCTCAAGGATAAGCCTTATACTCTGATGGATATAGGGATCGTAGCGCTTCAGTTTTGTTTGCAGGCAACGGCCGAAGGGCTTGGCACTTGCATCATGGGATGGTTCAATGAAAAAAAAGTGAAAGAACTGCTTCATATCCCTAAAAGCAAAAGGGCCGAACTGATCATTACGGTTGGTTACCCTTCGTCGGCAAGCTTACGCCCCAAAGTGCGGAAAAAGATAGATGATATATGTTGTTATAACCGGTATCAATAAAAATCTCTCCCTATCGGAAGAAGGGTAGGGGAGGCCCCTAATCTTTTAATTTATGACTTTCGAACAAATAATGACCGACTTGAAAAAGAAGGTTTATCGTCCCATATATGTCCTGATGGGTGAAGAACCTTATTTTATCGACGTTATTACCGATTATATTGCAGAAAACGCCCTTCCCGAACAGGAAAAGGCATTCAACCAGATGGTTATGTATGGCAAGGATACCAATGTGTATACTGTGTTGGATGCTGCCAAACGTTTCCCGATGATGTCACAGCATCAGGTCGTGATTGTTAAGGAGGCGCAAAACCTGAAAGACATCGATAAGCTACAATTTTATGCCGAGAAACCGCTCAAATCTACAATTCTTGTTATCAGCCACAAATATAAGCCAATTGACAAGCGGTCGAAATTGTACAAGATCCTCGACAAATCGGATGCAGTACTATTCGAGTCCAAAAAAATGTATGACAACCAGGTTCCTGCATGGATCACCAACTATCTGACAGACCGTGGATACAGCATTGTTCCTGCCGCTGCCGCTCTGTTGACCGAGTATCTTGGCGCCGATTTGAGCAAAGTGGTCAACGAATTAAGTAAGTTGATCATCACACTTCCAGTCAACGAAAAAAAGATAACGCTCGAACATATTGAAACCAATGTCGGGATCAGTAAGGAATACAATGTTTTTGAACTGCAAAATGCACTTGGTGATAAGGATGTGTTAAAGGTGAACCGTATCATCAATCATTTTGCACGTAATCCAAGCAGCAATCCCATGGTAATGGTAATCACGTCCCTCTATTCTTATTTCGTGAAAATACTCACCTATCATTACCTTCCGGACAAATCGCAGGCTGCTTCAGCTCTAAAAGTCAACCCATTCTTCGTGAAACAATATGAAGCGGCTGCACGTAAATATCCGGCTGCAAAAATTATCCAGATTATTTCAGTTCTGCGCGAATACGACTTGAAATCGAAAGGAGTGGGGAGTTCTTCGGCTTCGGACGGCGACCTGATGCGCGAACTGGTTTTTAAAATAGTACATTGATCTCCAATAGATACCGAAACCTGTTTTGGAAAAGTTTTGGACGATTTTTTCATTTAATGAGAATATTTATTTAATTGGAACAGATTTTATTCTGTATATTTGCATACTATTAAGTACGTTTTTATTCATAAAAAATGATTGCCAAGAGTGAAGATACCCGCGAACATATCCTGAATGTAGCCTTTGAGTTATTCCTGCTGAAAGGTTATAAGGAGGTGACGATGAGTGAGCTGGAAAAGGCAACCGGACTCACTAAAGGAGCGTTTTATCACCATTTTAAGGATAAGTTGGAAATATTCCAGGCTGCAATATCGGGAAAAACAGCAAAAATGCGTTTCCATCCCGATGCGGAATGGCTGAAAAAGGCATCTTTGCGGAATTTTATCGAGGCATATGTGGAGCATAACGAAAAGGTAGCACGTTATTTATTGAATAATCTTCATTTTAATTATGCCGATTTGCAATTTACCAACATTATTTCGGATGTGGTGAATTATATGCCCGGTTTTAAAGAAAGCCTTGTTAAGCTCACTTCGGAAGAGATCAATATGTGGGAACGTATCATTTTCAAGGCAAAAGAAAATGGAGAAATACGTGATAACGTTGAAACAACCGCGCTGGCATATACTTTTTCAAGCATTACAAATTCATTACAGAAAAATCTGATCATTTGTAAATCTTTACAATACTCTATGAGTATCATACAATTACAGTTTGAGCAATTATATTCTTTTATAAAAACCTGATTTTCCGAATCAGACATGTAATACATCAATGATAGGTAAAAAATAAAACCTTTCAAGCAACGTTTTTATGATCAATGCATCTTATATATATGATTTAAAAATTAAAAATATTAAATGAAAAAATTAGTTTTTCCCTTTTTGTTTGTTCTCATTTTCGGGTTTTCCGGTTGTATCAAGGATAGTGATTACAGATTCGATCGTAAGGATGTCGCGGTACTTCTTAGTTTTTCGTCCGAATTGATGAGGCTCACGATGTGGTCGCCCATTGACGGTTATTGTTTGGTTTCCGATATACCTGAAGAATATGTTGAAGGTGATGTATTGTGGGTGGATTATACCATCGACATGAAACACCAGGAGTATTCGAATGTTTATTCAGCTACTAAAGTAGTGATTTATAGTCGTATCAACAGTGGTTATGTGAAAGAAGTGCCCGGAGGCAGTTTTACCGATGATTATACCGCTTCGATCAGCGACCTTTTTGTGAATCCGAGTGCTATTAATAAGACCATGTACTTTGGATTTTTGCAAAAAGCGCCTGCCGGACAGACATTTGATTACGAAATGGTGTATGATTCCAATTCTACCGAAGTTTATCCCACATTATTCATCAGGTCGAAGAAAACCAATGAAGTTACAGGCGCCGAAACAGATATTGAAACCATGTACGGATTCGATATGAGTTATTTTTTAGATAAATACAAGAATTCCGAAAACATAGTCCGGTTCTATGTTAAGATATTTACCGGTATTAGTGGTGATCAAGATGTTTACAAAAGTCTTAGCATCGAGCCATACACATGGGAGTTGTCTTCTGAGTGACGCCTTCCCGCGTATAAACACAAAAGCCTGTTTCCAAACCGGAAACAGGCTTTTGTGTTTATACTTGCATTTATTGATTATTTCCTGACTCTTTTTATATGGTTTTTGCCATTATTCTCAGCGCTAAATGCTTTCCGTTTGGCTTCGAGCTTTCCGGTCTTTTTGTCGTGTATCAGCATCGCCTTCAACTCAGCAGGAGTATAGGTATTCAGGTTGCCTGGCTTCACAAGTGTTTGCGTTTCAGTATTGCTGTATGGTGCAGGACGTTTTTCAATTGAGGTTCGTTTGATGGATGATTGAGACATGTTGGTGATCACACCATTCATAAATATCAAGGGTTTTCCATTATCAGCCGTGATGAAATAGAAGTTATTGTCTTCATTTACTTCAGCTATCTTGTCATATGCGTCTGCCATTACTACAAGGTAATAACTGCCGTTGATCGTATTAGGCATTTTGTATGAGATTACAAAACCTTCACCTTCATACTCTGTTTCCCCAGCCATTTTTCCAGCCTTCACTGTTACATTGTTATACCAACCTCCACCTGATAAATTTTCAGGAATATCAATCCGACCGTCTCCAATTCCATAATCTTCCGTATATAAATCCTCGAAAATGATTTTGTAATCGTTAGCATTCTTTGCATTATAAAGCATGTAAATTACAGCCCAATTTTGCGAAGGTAATATATCTTTATTTCCGGAATTATACACTTCGTATGTAAATTCCCGGTTATATTCAGGGTCATCTATTTCATAATCTTCTGCATAAAATGCCAGTAAGTCATACCCTTTACTCAAATCACCAGAAGATATTCCACCACTTCCAACCGATATATTATTCACATTCTGCGCTACGAAAGCAGCAAAACAGAAACTTCTGCAAAAAAAAGAGTAATCAACCCAGATGCTACCCTTGTCGCCCCACGATGGTCCCCACGAATTCCTTACGCGGAATGCATTTTTCGAATCATCATAGCCCACCAGCACCATGGCATGGTATGCATGTTGCATGCCGGGTTTGTTATAAGTGTCCGAACTGATGACAGCGCTGCTGTTCCAGGTCATAAACCGGTCGCCCAGCTTGGCTCCGATGGAGATTGGCCGTCCGGCGTTGAGGTAACCCTTGAAATTATCCACCGTCAAACCCTCTGTTTCAGAAGCTATTTTACGATAATTGGCCAGCTTGTTATTGCTGTTGCCGGCTTTGGTTCCGGTGCAGCTGCTGCCCATTTCATAGGGTACAGAGCCTAAGGTTGCCGCTCCGTCAGCAATTAAAGCATCCAGCGCCGGTTCGAAATTGGTACCTTCGCATTTGGCTCCTTTTTTATTGGTGGGGATTGTTAACCACAGGTCTTTCGGGCTGGTTTGGTTGGAGGTGCTGGCAAGCTGGGTCGATGTCCATCCGTTTTCAATGGCATTCAGTGCGGTTTTCAGGTTGTAACCCACTGACCACGCCACGCAGGTGCCGTAACTACCCTGGTCGCCAATGGGCGGAAATTTGCTTTCGAGCGAGATACTCGGCGCCAGATTGTTTGTATTGTCATCAAACGGGGTGATGTCTTCCGGAATATTGTCCATTTGTTCTTGCTCTTGCAACCAACCGGTCTGGCTGAGTATCTCCAGAAGGGAATTAATAAGGTCAGGAATAGTATCTTCGTCGCAACTCTGGATCGTAAGTGAGAATGGTAGGAGGCACATGAGGGAAATAATAAATCCCTTTTTCATTTTGGTTATCATGATATTGAAATTGACATTTTTATTTTGATGATTAATATGTATACGTGTTAATGAATGAATAGGTTTCGAAATTTGGTTAGTTTTTGTTTCCGAAGAAGGTGTCTGTCAGAATTAAACGTGTTCGATCGACCCCTTCGAAGTTGACAGTATTCAGAAAAAATGTTTTTTCAAAATTGACCTGCTTCCCGAAACTTGCATTCACAAATTCGGTGGTGTGCAGAAACCGCGACCATGAAAAATCCGTTGTTTTTTCGAATTTCGTATAATTGAAGAAAGCGCCTCCGCAAACCTCCATTAAGTCGAACCCGGCTCTTTCTTTAAAAACACTGTTGTTAAATGAAAGTTTACCTTTCACCGATGTCTCTTGTAATGAGGTATTGCCACTGAAACCGGCATCCAGGAAAAAAAGATTTCCCGCAAAGGAAGCATAGATCATCGAAAAGTCTTTTTCTGCCTTCATCTCTGAGAAATAACTGTCTTTAGCCCAAACAGCCATGTTGTTGAAATTGGCGTTTTCCCTGAATACCGATCGACCGAAATTGACCATTCCAAAAATAATTGCACCTTCGAAATTCACTTCTCCCCTGAAATCACAGCCCATGAACACCAAATTACTCTTAAAACAGCTCTGAATGGGCGTTTTGTCTAATTTGCCATTGGAAGTTACTTTGCCCATAAAGACACATTGATCAAAGAAAATATTAGAACGAATTTCGCATTGAAGCATATTTGCGTTAAGGATAAACGGCTCGCTACCCGATGTAAAGTCCAGGTCATCGAGGATAATTTTGTTTACGATCTGTACAGGTTTCCCTTTCTTCACGAGTTTGATGATTTCCGACGCTTTCATTTCCTTTTTTTCTGCACCAACACATGATAGACATACTACAACAGACGCTACCAATAATATTAACCGATAAATTTTCATCTTCAATTTGAGTTCATTTTATACTGCAAATGTACAGGATTTATCTAAATTTAGTTCACTCATTTTTCATAACACTTATTTCACTTTTTGATAAATGTAAATAAGATAGTATACTTATTTGTCATATCAAGAATAATACTTCATACCGTTTGGTATGAGTTTTGCATCAGTACTCAAAATGAACAAGTGTTCATTTTTGAAAATTTCTATAAATTCCGAAACACAAACATTTGATCAATATTCGCGTTAGTAATACGAGGGGTTTAAGGATGAAAAAAAATGCACTTACCATAGGATTCTTTTTGTTGACCACCCTATTGATAGCGAATCAACCGTCAGGATGGCAATCGGGGAAATTGAAGCTGCCTTCGTATGATTTTGGGTATGTGCCGGGCAATGAACTGACTTTATCAGCTTCGTCTGAGCGGAACCTAGCCATGTATAACCTCAAAAATCCATTGTATTTCAGTTTACGGGATTACGAGTCGGAAAAAACCTCGTCCAGTCGGCCGAGGTATTCCTCCATGGATGCTTGTCGTCCGTGGGTAGCAGCTTATGAAGTGGTAGGGATGAATGTTGGCCTGCATCTTTTCGACCGGTATGTCCTCGATGCCGAATATGCACAAACCACCTGGGATACCATTAAATATAACCTCCGTCACGGCCCGGTGTGGGACAACGACAATATTTCCACCAACCTGTTCTGGCATCCCTACACGGGTAGTCTGTATTTCAATGCTGCACGCAGCAACGGGCTTAATTTCTGGACATCTATTCCTTACGCTTTCGGCGGAAGTGTTCTCTGGGAATTTTTCGGCGAAAGTGAGCCGCCATCCATCAATGACTTGATAGCTACGCCTGTTGGCGGTATTGCCCTGGGCGAAATCACGCACCGCATCTCGTACCTGATCTTGGACGACAGTAAACGCGGTTGGGCATGTTTCGGACGTGAACTGGCAGCAGGCATTGTTTCGCCGATGGGATTGCTCAATCGTCTTTTCTACGGTGATGCTTGGCGTCATCGCCCGGTATGGACAGACGAAGACGGCAATCCACCTCGATATGAGCGGCAACCATTTCTTCTTGATGTGGATGCTGCTGTCCGTTATGTCGATGACACGGATGGTACCCGTGGGAGTGCTGATATGGCGCTTGGTGTACGGATGATCTATGGACAACCCTTTACAGGGAATATCCGCCAACCGTACGATTATTTCACGTTTGGTATCATGTTCGACGTTGTTGGAAACCAGCCGCTTGTATCCAACGTCAATGCACTTGGCCTGCTGTGGGGCCATGAATGGGGTGAGAAATCGAATTATTGGCTGGCCGGTGTATTCCAGCATTTCGATTATTATGATGCTGATCCTGTGGTGAAAAATGGTAAACGTCCGTACGAGTTTGCTGAAACAGCGTCATTTGGTGGCGGATTACTCTACAAACGCCAGCCCGACGAAGACAAACCCGCCAAGTTCTTCGGCGGTGTGTATGCTAACGCGGTGTTGCTCGGCGCCAGCGAGTCAGACTATTACTTGATTGACCAGCGCGATTATAACCTGGGTAGCGGCTACAGCGTGAAATTTCACGGGTTATTCATGCCATGGAAACGCTGGGGTTTTTATGCAGCGATGAAGCATTACCAGTTTTTTACGTGGAAAGGTTATGGGTCGCCCGAAGAAGAGCGGAACGGCTTGCCTGCCGATGCCAACTATCACTATTCCAATGTGCAGGGTAACAAAGGCAATGCCCGGTTGACCCTATTCAATACCCGCGTCGATTTTCAGATTTCGAGCAGGTTCCGCATCAGTTACGAAGAGTTGCACTACATCCGCCGGACGCATTATGACTATATGGATGACGTGAAAATGTCGTCTACTGAAAGCCGGCTCCGGTTGACGTATAATTTCATAAGCAGGTAGAATTCAAATATTTTTTGCTCCTAAACGTTAAAATTGTCAATCAATTGACCAAAATTATATAAAAATCATCAATGAAATGACAATTTTTATACTTATCATAAATCATGAACAATCGTTCATTTTCAAGTGATTATTAATCAGGCGGATAAAAAATCAAATCCGATTTTTTGATGGATATATCCACTTTGGCACACAATTTGTCCTAACTCTTTTCGTGAACAATTGTTCACATTTTTAAAATGGTTCTTTGAAAATCTGCATCTCCAACATCAATTATCACCAGAGTATATCTGTTAATACGCATATGCGTAGATATAATAAAAATGAACAATTGTTCATTTTTTGTGGTAAAAAATACTAAGTTTGGCACATAATTTGTATCATGTTAGCGTGAACAGTCGTTCAATGTTTTAAAATAGTTTATGAAAGACCGTAAGGAATATATAGTGGAAAAAGCATTTGACGTATTCATGAATAAAGGATACGACAGCGCTTCGATCACCGTGCTGCAAAAAGAGATAGGCATGTCGCGCGGAGCTATGTACCGGTATTTCAAAGGTAAGGACGAGTTGTTCATTGCGGTCATTGACAAATATGTGATAGGGTTGATCAATCGTTTCAAACCAAATGTTGCTGAAGATCTGACGCTGTCCGAGATGATAGAATACTTGTATCGTTATCAAAAACGAATCATGATTGCGCTCGACAAGCAGAACCTTAAAATCCGGTTCCTGAATTTTACCGCATTGATCATACAGGCTGCCAAACATTATCCCGGATTTATCGAAAAGATGGAAACACTTAAAGTCGAAAGTTTGAGGATATGGAAAAAAGCCACCCTCAATAGCTTGGAAAAAGATGAAATACGCGGTGATATACGAGTTGACATCATAGCAGGGTTTTTCTCGGCAGGCTCAACCAATCCCGAAATGGTTGACCGTGACCATGAAAAGAATTTTTCGCAGCGTGCTGAAACCTGGAAACGGGATATGTAATATTTATACAGTTTAATTAAAAAGTAAATTTTTTTCATATGTAGGTAAACGATTGTTCACCTCTTTTTAATCTCGACAGTGAACGCTCGTTCACAATAAAAATATAAAACAGTAAAAATCAACAAATAGTAATCATAAAAATTAGAATATCATGAAAAAGTTAGCATTAACATTAGCAGTAGTTTTAGGCCTTGTGTTTACCATGGCAAATGTACAAAACATCAGTGCAGGCATCAAGGAATAGGATTTAGGTTTTAACATAATATTTTTTTAATCATCAACATACCGTTTGGTATTTAATGTGGCGGGGATGTGGAATCTCATCCCCGTATTCATCAGAAAATCAAATTTATCTGCCATCCATCATCAAATAAATCCATCATGAAAAAGAGTGTCATCATACCGGCCGTTATCTTCGCATTTGCAGTAAGTCCGAAAACATACGGACAAACTTCACTTACATTGCACGAATGCGTACAAATGGCTGTAGAACAAAATATTAATATGGATAAAGCCCGGTTAGAAAAGGAAAAAAGCGCCTATAAAATAACCGAAACACGTTCGTCGTACCTGCCGCAAGTAAGCGGTTTGGGGTCGTTCCAAAATAATGTGAAGTTGCCGGTAACCATGCTTCCGGGCGATTTCCTGGGGCAACCCGGTTCGTATATCCCGCTGAAGATGGGGATACGCTATAATACATCCGTGGGGGTGGCTGTTAACCAAGTGCTGTACAACCAAACGGTGATTGCAGGTGTGAAGCTGTCGAAAAAGGCCGACGACCTGAACAGTTTGAACATCGAAAAGACACGCGAAAGTTTGGCGCAGGAAATTGCCCAGTTATACTTCCTGGCGCAAACCACTGCCCGGCAGAAAGAGTTAGTCAATGATAACATCGAACGGCTTGAACGATTGGCCAATATCACCAAATTAGTGGTGGACAATGGCATGGGAAAACGTGTAGATTATGACCGCATACAAGTGAACCTCGAAAACCTGCATACCGAATTGAGTAATACCGATGCAATGCACCAGCAACAACTGAACATGATCAAGTACATGATTGAAATGCCGCTTGAAACGGAAATTGTACTTACCGATACTGTGTCGATGCCTTTGTTGGCTTCAACTCCGGTGAACATGTCGGATTTTTCGGACCGTACGGACATCCGTATGCTGGCTATGCAACAGGACATGGCACAGATGAGCCTGAAGATGGAACAGAGTAAGTACCTGCCGTCGCTGGCCGCTTTCGGACAGTGGAGCTATTCAGGGATGCGCAACAGTTTTGGCGATTACTTTAAAAGCGGCCCGATGAGCAACTGGTACAGTTCGGCTGCTATTGGACTGAGCCTCAATATCCCGATCTTCAACGGGCTGGAAAAACGTTCGAAAGTACAACAGGCTAAGATTGATTATCAACAATCGACCTTGGTGCTTGACAATACGCAGGAATATTACCGTGTGAATTACAAAAACGCCATGAACAACTATTTCAACAATAAGAGCAACGTGGAACGCCAGGCACAGAACATGGATCTGGCCGAAAAGGTATACCACGAAACAGCATTGAAATACCGTGAAGGGATGGCTACAATGAGCGACCTTTTGCAGGACGAAACAGGTCTTAGCAGCGCACAGGCCGGCTATCTGAACGCCCTCTACCAGTTTAAAGTAGCCGAACTGGAAATCATGCAGTTGAACGGCGAGATCGGTAACCTGATGACGAAAGAAACACAAGCAGCACAGGTGAAGCAGGAAAAACCCGATTTGTTTTTAGCAGAATCGTTAATGTATTGAAAATAAATAACGTCATTTCGAGGAGGAACGGCAAAGCAATCTACTGCTATTCAAATAGATTACCTTCAAAAGATTGCTTTGCTGCCGCTCGCAATGACGAGTTAAACCGAATCCTCTATCAATAATCCAAAAATCCGCGCATATCCGTCACATCCGTGTTATCCGCGTTCCATCGTCATCAAAATCAAATAATCTAAAAATCATCAATAAAAATGAAAAAGTATATCATTATCGTAGCGCTCATCGCCGTTGGCGGGGCAATGTGTTGGAGGCTGCTGGCCAACAAAACTGAGATCGAAAGCCGCAAGGAAGTGAAAGTATCCGATGCAGGTATCGCTGTGGCTGTGGCACACGCCGAACGCCGCACTGC
>JAVBSH010000144.1:0-4187 GCA_031547085.1 Bacteroidales bacterium | reverse complement strand
ATGAGAATTGTCAAAGATGAATGTAGGCTCAGAGCCAATTATTTCGTAGAACGGATTTTTACCACATGTGCTGCTTTGCATAATCTGAGAATTAAAATTAAACCGTGGGCATACAAAAACTAATTTACGTAAACTCTAATTTTGTATAGAGAATGTCCAAAAAGAATATAAAACAACTCCTTTGTGCTTGTCAGATATGCCGATTATAGATAAAAAAACAATTTCTGCTTTTTTTTGTTCTATTTCAAATATATGGAATATGTCTTGAGTATTTCGACTTCGGAACAAAACATGTATTTTGACCATTGTCTGTTTGCTAAGCACTGAATCCGATTTTGTTCTAAAATGAATATTAACATTATATATGCCTAAACGAAAACAATGAAATTAAGTTTTAAATCCGCCGCCCTACTATGTGCTGTTGCCTTACTGGCAACTTCATGCGGCAATCAGCAAAAAGAACCGGTTGCAACAGCAGCAACCGCTCAAAGCCCCGATACTCCTTACGAATTTGTAAACGGCTACCCGACCGATGCCACCATACAAAAAGCGTATGCCGATGCCGATTTGAACCGTGCCATTCAAACTTATCGTTTTTTCTATCCAACTGTATCCATTTTAGCTACGTGGGACGGAAATATGACCGCAGGATGTGTTCCTAATCAAACATTTGCCATTATGGACGGTGCTCCAGCTCAGGTAGCTTTTACGCCCAACTCGGACACACGCTATGCGGGACTGCCGCTCGACCTTTCCCAAGGGCCTGTCGTCATTGAAGTTCCCGCAGGTCCTATTATGTCGGCGGTGAACGATATGAACCAACTCTGGGTGATGGACATCGGTATGCCTGGTCCCGATAAGGGTAAGGGCGGGAAACACATTATTCTGCCACCGAACTACACAGGAAAAGTTCCCGATGGATACTACGTCGGGAAATCCACCACGAACCAGGTTTTGGTGTTATTGCGTGCTATTCCGTTGGATAATAATCCCGAAACAGGAGAGAAACTGATGAGATCGGTTAAGGTATATCCATTAGGAAAACCGGCTCCGGAATTAGGATGGATAAAATTAAACGATAAGCCAGCCAACTTTACCCCTGTGCCTCACGAACAGGATATTCGCTACTGGGAACGTTTGGCAAAATTTATCAACGACGAACCGGCTAATCCCGAATATCGTACATGGTACGGCGAGTTGGCAGAATTAGGAATCGAAAAGGGAAAACCCTTCAACCCCGATGCCCGCATGAAAGCCATTCTGGAAAAAGCAGCCAAAACCGCTAATGCCATTATGCGCGTACAATCATTTGCCGATCGCCGCGAAACCCGCAATGTGTGGAAAGACCGCCAGTGGGAATGGGCTGTATTGCGCTATGCCGGTGATGGGAAATTTAATACCGAAAACTACGTTGACCTGTATGCCCGCGAAAAATGGTTCTATCAGGCGCAAATTGAATCACCCGCCATGTTCAACCGTGCCCCGGGTGCAGGTTCGCTGTATTGGTTAGGATTAAAAGATAATACTGGTAAATATTTAGATGGAAGCAAAACTTATAAGTTGACTGTTCCACAACCTGTTCCGGGAAAACTGTTTTGGTCGGTAACCATCTACGACAATGTCACACGCAGCGAAATTGCTGCTGAGCAAAACAAAGCGGCACTACGCTCAATGTTTGAGTTGAAAGACCAAAAAGGTGCGACTGTTGAATTGTTTTTTGCTCCCAAAGCACCCGCAGGCAAAGAAAACGTGTGGATACAAACCTTGCCAAACAAAGGATGGTTCTCATACTTCCGCATTTACGGACCCGAAGCACCTGCTTTTGATGGTACATGGAAACCCGGTGATTTTGAGGAAGTGAAGTAGTATACCTTTAACATTCTGAGATAATAAAACAGGCCTCCGATTGAATTCGGAGGCTTTTTTTTATGCCTACCGATGTCACAGGATGACATCCGGTGAAACAGCTCGTCAGCGCCGGAAATAGGGGAAATCTCCTGCTTTCAGGATTAGCCTGACATCTTGTATAAGTTCCATTTCCATCAGACTTCCTCCTCCTTGCATGGAACTGTAGATACCACATTTGTTCCCTTTGGAAATAATTATCTCCGGGAGCTTGAAGTCTGCATCGTATAACTCCTGCATCCTGACAGTTGCTACATAGGTAAGCAGATTAGCTCCACAAGTGGAATTTTCCAACTCCTCATAAAACTGTTCATAGGAAACCTGTTCTTCTCTATTTCTCGAACGTTTATCCGGAAATCCGCCCCAGATTTTCTCTCCGTGTTCAAGAAGTATTCTCTTGACTTTACGGGGATTGAGGTTCAAAGCATCCACCATATCTCCAAAATAGGATTCTTCATAACTGTATCCTCCGGATGATTCGAGCCAATGGGAGTTTATACAATCATAATCGGATATTAAGACTACCCGGACCGGAATATCGTCTGTATTACGTAGAAGGTCTTGTAATGGAGCGGAGTCGTTACGGCTGTAAATGGACTCTTCTATTTCTTCCCGGTTTTCTTCAAAGAATTTCCCGGCTTCCCATTTTTTATACCCGGCTTTTACAAGTTCTTTCTTCAAGGATTCCATGATGTCTTCTACCGTGTCCAACTTTTGTTGACAATACCAGTCGTCTATATCTTCAAAAAGGCTATCGCCACTTTGTTTGTTGATACATTTCTCAATAGTATCCAGCCGGCTATTGAGATTTTCCCTGTAATCGACATATGTCAATGAATAATTCTTATCCATTAACCCGGTTACCATGTCCATGTTAATTTCTTTTCTTTGTTCCATTCTTTTTCCTGTGTACGGCAGGTTTGTATTTCCCGTACATATTGTTATAAATGACAGAAGAGCGACCTTTGGGACACTCTTCCGTATGTAATTTACTGGTAATTAATGAGATGTTATATCCGGCTTTCACCTGTCCTTGCAGACTAATGTTACAAACTGCAACTCGATCAGCTTATGCCCGAAACAGATATCGGAACCATAATCCACCCTTTGCCACAGGCTGAAGGTATAATCCGCGAATGACCAGATGAAATAGGCGGACAATCCGCTTTTCCGGTCCTTCTGTAGTAGCCTTTTGTTTACCTCCATGATATTGTCAGATGATATGATTATATTCAGTATCTCCGTAAATGCGTTGATGGCACTCTGGTTTATGTGGTAAACAGGTCCTAAGAATACTATTTGCATGACAGTGATTTTTTAGTCGTAATTTTCGTTGAATACCTCAAAGCCCGATCTTTCCGTTGATGACGGATTGTTCGGGAAATTTTGGTATAAGAGTGCGTCTTCAGATACTTCCACCTCGTCATTCTCAATTTCCGGATGCGATGCGTGGATGTCCTGATAGTGGGAGACGAGTAAATGGGGATCATCCAACGTTATATTATGCTTGTGAAAGTCACACCAGGTCATAAAATAGTCTTTTTCGGACTCATCCAGCCGCTCCATCGCATCCCTGACCTCAAAGTAGTTCGGGCAAAACCATTTTCTGTTTATAAACCTGTCTGGTATGTTTTCCCATGACAGGTATATAAATGACGGATTCTTTTCATTCCGGAAAAATGCATGGCAGTCCGAGTAAAATTCGCCCAAATCTCCATAATCGGATAACCGGAACCATTCACAGGCAAAGGTTCTGTTAATAGTTTCATGCCTGGTGGTTACAAATACTGTTGCTTCTGAAAAGTTCATAATTCGTTTTTTAGAGTTTATCAACCATTTATCCGTTAGATTCCAGATATTCGACAATGATATCTCCGTGGCAGGGATGCGGTTTACAGAAGCATCCGAGTTTTTTTCCTTTAAGTGACAGGATTCTTTGCTTGAATTCAGAATCCGTTTGAATACGGTTCAGAAAATATTCCCTGTACTTCTCCAGTGTTGAGCCCCTGGCTGATTGATCAGTTAAACGGAATGGATTTCCGAAATATCCACTCTGCCCTTTTCCGGCTCTTCCTATATATACGTCGTACCTGTCACTGCGTATATTAACTACTGTTGTTTTCATCTTTCCCTTTTTATATATATTAGAGTTAATGTAAATTAGATTTGTTATATATCGCGTATGCGTGTACCTTTGTAGCATGAACTATACAGAGCATAAAGACAATCCCAAGAGTTTCCGTGCCTTGACAGGTCTGACTCACATTCAGTTTTCTCACCTG
>JAVBSH010000125.1:0-34033 GCA_031547085.1 Bacteroidales bacterium | reverse complement strand
AGAGAGAGAGAGAGAGAGAGAGAGAGAGAGAGAGAGAGAGAGAGAGAGAGAGAGAGAGAGAGAGAGAGAGAGAGAGAGAGAGCAAAAAGACATTTACCGTCGATACATACAATGTGTCGTACGGTAGTTTTTGTATTGGGGATGATTTCCCTGATCGAAATCATACAAAAAACCATAGTATTGTTTTCATGCGATACTATGGTTTTTTGTATTCAGCCCTGTTATGAATCCAATTTAGATAAATCTAATATGTATTTTTCTAGAACATAAAAAGCATGATGCCTATGACATTGTAAATTTATTATTGACTCCTTGGCATAAGAGGTGTTTCAAAGAGAAAATTTTAATACAATCTTAAAAATCAAAAAAATACGCTATTTTGGATAAAATCTAATATATTTTTATATCTGATATTTTCTAGAACCTAATAAAGCATAAAGCCTATGACAATATATTATTATTGACTCCTTAAGGAGCCGTCTCAAAGAGAAAATTCAATACAATTTTAAAATTCAAAATATTACACTATAAAAATCAAAATAATGAAACATCTGAATGTATTTATGATTATGTTTTTACTGGTCGCCTTGTGTGACTGCGACAACGATGATAGTACTGTCTCTGAGGAGAAAAAAAATGTCATTTCTCTGGAAAGTGAAGGGACTTTCAACATTTTTGTCGAAGAACACGATTTGACCGCAGCAGATGCGGAAGGTTATACGGAAGGTTACATTACCGCCGCTATTGAAGGTGTTCTGGACAATACTGATCCGATCACGCTCAGCCTGGTAGAAGATCCGGCTTTGCTGGAAGCCTACAATAAGAGTAATTTTGGTACACAATCGTATCAGTATGCGCAAATTGTTCCGGCTGACAGGTACAAGTTTGAAAACCACACCCTTACCTTTCTACAGGGAAAACGCGAAGGACAGTTCAAATTACGCATCAAGACAGTTGGACTTTCACCGGATGTCAGTTATTTTATCCCGTTCAGAATAGATAAAACAACAGCTGGCGAGTATGACCTTAAAAAGAACACCATACTGTATCGCATATACCTGAAAAACAAATGGGCGTCTACACAATCTATTCCTAAATATAGCCACAGTGGAAGTAAAGTTGCTTTTCCATGTTATGAGCAACCGACCAGTACCTCGGCCCAGAAAGAGGTGTTTCCCATATCGGGTAACGAAGTAAGAACGCTTGTAGGAAACAAAACCATAGGCGCTAATGATAGCCGGGAGAAAGTTTATGAATCGTGGGCTATACGCCTTTCGATAGGTGCTGACGGAAAAGTGACTATTTACCCGTGGAGCGATGGCTCTTCGGGAATGAATCTGGTACAATTGGATGACGATCCGGATTATCCGAATGTATATAAGCTGATCACCGACGAGCAAGGTGGCAAAAAATATAAAATATTTCTGCTGAATTATAAATATTATGATCCTGATGGAAAAGTATACTATTGGATGAGAGAAGAATTGAAAATTGAAGTACAATAACTAAAGAAAATGAACATGAAAAAATTGAAAATAGGGTCAAATTACTTCATGGGGTTTCTGATGTTTGCACTAACATGTGCAATTTGTGGATGCACCGATGAGGAAAACAGTATGAACACCGGAAAAAGACTCGTAGACAGATCGTCGGTGGAACTGTATGCAGGCCAGGGGGCGGGCGATCTTAGCTGGGTGCAAATAAAGAGCCTACCCGAAGGCAAGCAATATGCCTGGGCTAGCCTTGATCCGAAGGTTGCTACAGTTAACCAAACTGGATTGATAACAGCTGTGAGCGAAGGATATGCTGTGATTACTGCCGCCTCCGGCGACGAACTCGCTAATGTTGTTGTGCTGGTAAAAAAATGGATTCCACTTGTTCAATTCGATCTGGAAGGTATTAGCTTTGACGATGAAGGAACTATGCCGGTACTTGCCAAATCAAAGAATGACAAATTCCAGTTGGTGGCCGTCGATATTATTCCGGAAGACGCTACTGAACCAGTTAAATGGACGTCGGATGATACGGATGTAGTAGTGATCCTCGAAAATGGCTGGATAACCTGTGTTGGAAAGGGTAGCGCCATACTTACCGCTACTGTTGCTTCCGGTTTTAAATTGACAATACAGATAGACGTGGAAGAGCCTACATTAGGAACTATAGAAATGCCTGACGGCACGCCAGTAAGGGCTACACGAATCCCTGATGCAAGCATGTCATTTCCGGGGTATAATGATAGTAGTCAGGATGCAACGATCGGATACAGTTCCCAGGCTACCAATGAAGGCGCTTCGCCCAATGGCAGGGTTACTGCCATGCTCGTCGATAACAATAATTTTTGGCATGCCCGCTGGGGATCTAGTAACGGTGATGGACTTTCCGGAGTCGACTTTCCACACTGGTTCATTGTTGATTTGAGCAAAGAAAAAGAAATTCTCGGCGTATTATTGACGCGGCGGGATGGCAATGGCGGTACAGCCAAAGGGTATCGTTTATATACGTGTCCTGATGTGATAGTAGATCAAAGCAAGCCTGTGGATGGTTACCCTTGGGTGGACCAAGGCAGTTTTTCTTTCGACCCCAACAATAATAACGCACAGACCCAGTGGCTCAAACCACCCTTTCCCACAGCGCGTTATGTGAAAATGTATTTTGGTACTGAACATAAAGGATCGTCGAATTATACTATGTTCAGGCGATTTGGCCTTTACACACGGGCGGAATAAGTCATATGAAATAAATGAAGTAAAATGAATAAAATTCTATCCAAATGAATCAAAAAAAGAAATACTGCAAACTGTACTTGTTCGTATTGAGTTTTCTTATCGGCGTGTTGGCGTGTGCTCAATATGGCTGTAAGACCGAGTTCGACAAGTATTACGAATATCCCGATAACCTGGCAGGCCCTATTTACCAACAGTTGGCTGCCGACACGGCTTTTACCGAATTTGTAAAAGCAATTGACAAGCTTCCGACATTCAAGAAGGCGATCAATACGTCGGGGTTGTATACGGCTTTTATTCCAAGCAATGCCGCAATCAAGAAATATCTGCGTACAAAATATTCGAAAAATTCATTCGACGAATTTAATATGGGGCTCAGTAGTGACTCTATTGCTGTTCAGGGCTTTGTGGATGCGCATTTCGTACTGGATATGTATTTCGCATACAATTTCAACAAGGCGATACTCGATATTACCGGTAATTATATTATTATTGGGGATGGGGGAGATAAGTTCCGATATTTTCTTCGCTACCGCGAACCGATTTATGATTACTTAGATGTAAATGTGAACACGATCCGTAAAGTCAGGCCCGAAAATAAAATGCTGTCTGTATATATGGATAAGTACCTGAAAAAATATGGTATGACATCCGACTATGAAGCATTGTTTGGCCGGGCGCCCGGCGATTTCAATGTGGAAGGGGCGCATGTGCTGCCGGATAAACGCGATATTGCTGCGATCAATGGTGTGATTCACGGTATAGACAGGGTATTGGAACCTAAAAAGAATCTTGTTGATATTCAAAAGGATATTAATCCAATGTTTGACAAGATGGGCGCTTTTAATGTCCAGTTATATTATGATGCAGATGCAACCGCATCCGAAGGTACCCGCGGTGAAACCCTGGATTCTCTTTTTAGGCGCGACGCCATCTTTAGCCAGATGTATAATTACTCTGATGAGAATAGGATGTTTACATTTCTCAATCCGCCCAAAGAAGCGTATGAGAACTATATCAATCAGGTCGTGATTCCTAAATATCGTAATTCCATTGACTCAATACATTTTTTAACCAAACTCTACCTGACCAACAACTATATGCTGAATTACGCCGCTTGGTCGTCGAGCATGGAACATGGAGTGATTACACCGTGTTACGATACGATTGTTAAACCTAAATATAGTTCGGTTACTACCGCAAGTAATGGGCTTATTTATAACTTGAGCGATTTGATTTTGCCATCCGCCTTTAATTCTGTAGCCCGCGGATTTATGTTGAATTGGGAGTATTCATACTTTTATGATCTGGCAATCAACTTTTATGCAACATCTACCCCAAGTGGTACCAGTACCAGCTATAACAACAGCATTATTCAGTATCTACAGGATAAAAACAAACGATTTACAATTTTTATTCCCTGCAACGATGCATTGAAGGATTTTGAAGGGTATGGTGTTGTCCGCGAAACCGTTTTCAAAAAAAGTTTTAATGCATATAATTACCGGAGGTCTGACCGGAGGATGGCATCGCGTCAGCAGGATTCTATTGTAAACTACATGATTATCCCCGATATGGTCATTACTCCTGAGGACGTAGTTTCGGCAACCAACAAATGGTACGAAACGCGGTTAGGGAATTATATTCAGATCAAAGATGGTAAGTTGGATGGGGAAATTCCATTGGATACTTACGAGATCACCGACAATGGAATCATTTACTATCTCTCTGGAAGTAAAACGCCCATCAAACCAGGGGGCTCAATTGCTGATATCATCAAAGCTAATTTTCCGAACTTTTACGCCATTATCAAGGCTCGGTCTGTGGAAGAGGATAAAAATGATGTATCCGATCCGAAACTTGCAGACGCAGACAATCCTAAATTGGAATCGTTCCTGAAGTCGTCTTCCGAAATGTTCACTGTCTTTATTCCCACCGATGCTGCATTGGATGCATACAAAGACACCCATGGATTGGGCGCTTATGATTCGGATAAAAAATGGGGGCAGGTTATCAAATATCTGATGACCAAAACAAGGGTGTATACGGATGGAACCTTCAAACAGGATGAAGCGTCGATGAATCCTTATCCGGAGGATAATTCAAAATTTGTGAGTGTTTATAAGGATGTGATCTATGCGGATCCCGCCGGACAGGATGAATATTCCTTCTTCAAGGTATCGTATCCGTCAGGAAATATGGTGGTAACAAGCAAAGACGGCGAGACCGCCAATGTTGTCAGCACTTTATACAAAACCAGAAATGTGTTTGATATAGAAGCAACAAATGGTGTGATCCATGCGATTGATAAGGTGCTTGTTCCTCCTACTCAGTCTTATCCTGATAAAAAATAATGACTTAACTTATTTTAAACAAATGAATATGAGGCATTTTAAATATTATTGTTTGTTAACATTGCTTTTGTTGGCATCCGTTCCATCTGGGCTGTGGGCGCAAAATACAAAAATCATCAGAGGTGTAGTAAAGGATAAATCCGATCAGCTACCGCTTCCTGGCGCCAATGTGATCATCAAGAACGAAAACGACCGTTTCATTAAAGGGGTCACTACCGATGTTGACGGGCGCTACGCAATAGAAGTTACCATACCCAATGCTATTTTGCAGGTAACTTTTATCGGATATAAAGCATTTTCTGTACCGGTAACGAATCAGGTAACACTGAATGTTGATCTGGAACCGGAATCACATAGCATCGGCGAGGTGGTCGTTTCGGCAAAAGCCAAACCAAAGGTAGACATGGGCTACATGAAGATCGACGCCCGCGACAATGCTGCTTCCGTTGTTTCCGTCGATTTGAAGGAAATTGCGCCGTCGTCGGCTACATCAGCCATCGAAATGATGCAGGGCCGGGCTGCCGGAGTACAGATCACTGCCGAGTCAGGCGATCCGGGCGCCGGTTACTCTATCCGTATCCGTGGTAATACATCCCTCAACAGTTCCAATAACCCGCTGATTGTGATCGATGGTATTCAATATACCGGCGATGTGGGTAGTTTTTCGGATGTGTCTGAGTTGATGACTTCGCGCAGTCCCATACAGGATGTTCATCCGGATGATATTGAAGCCATTGAGGTTTTGAAAGATGCCGGTTCAACAGCTATTTACGGGTCGAGAGGCGCCAACGGGGTTATCCTGATCACAACCAAACGCGGTCGTGCCAATTACACGCAAATAACCCTCAGCAGTAATGCTTCCGTACAGTTTGCTCCAAGTGATATTCCACTGCTCAGCGGCGATGACCTGAAAATTTTCATATTGGAAGGGATGCAAAACCAGTCGGGGTATACCTCCCGTTCAAGCAATTTGGTTTATCCCGAATTAAGGGATGACCCTACCCGTAGTGACTATTACCAGTACAACAACAATACCGATTGGGTGAAAGAGGTACAACAAACAGGGTATACCCTGAAAAACAATTTGTCATTGAGCGGCGGAGGAAATTCAACGGTATACCGTTTCAGTTTGGGGAATGTGAATCAGCGGGGAACCGGTATCGGTACAGGTTATAGCATGTTTTCCACCCGGTTTGCTTTGGATTATACCATTTCTAAAAACTTACAATTGTCTACGAGCATTGGTTATACTCGTTCGGATACCAAAAAAGGAGGCGCTGACGTCGGTTTTCAGAATGTGCTGGAAGCAGCCCGCAAATACCCTTCGTTTTACCCGGTATACTGGCGGGATGAAGACGGAAACACGTTAGACAGATATTATATTCCCCGGAATAAGGATATATATATGTACAGCAAAGATTTGTATAATCCTGTAGCATGGGGCAATTTAGTAAAACATGGTCAATATACCAATGCTTTTGTATCAAGCGTGTCGCTTAATTTTAATATTATGCAGGGATTGTCTTTAGAAAGTAGGGTAAACCTCAATTTTTCGAACAATTCGTTTGATATATTCGTGCCCCAGGCGGCTACCAATCGCAATTGGAATGATAGCAAGGCAAATGTGACCAGGAAGGGGCAAGGGAATAGTCAATATATTGGCCAGGAAAACAGGTTGGCATATACTAAAACACTCAATGAGATACATGTAATAACTGCAACGGGGGTAGCAAAATTCGACTGGTGGAATAATAGCGATTTTGCCCAATCGGCAAGCAACACCGGTTCAAGCCAGGTAACCAACATGCAGGCTACCAACAGGTGGAGTACTCCCTCATCGTCCAGGGGGCACGATGTCAGCAATACTTGGATCGCGATGGCGCACTATAAGTTGTTGGACAGGTATATCATCCAGACAACCTTGAACTACGAAGGCTCGTCGAAGTTTGGGAAATCTAACCGTTATGGTCTGTTCCCGCAGGTTGCATTGTCATGGCGTATTTCTGGCGAACCGTTCCTTTCGTCGTTTGCCTTTATGGACGATGTGAAATTTCGTTATTCGTGGGGGAAATCAGGGCAAACGCCTACAGGCCAATACCTGTATTTTAGCAATTACGACGCCGGATCCAGCTACATTGATAAGGTGGGCACCATGTCGAGCGGTATCCAGTTGAACACTTTGCGGTGGGAAGTAACCACAGCGAATAACCTAGCTATTGATGCTGAATTGTTCAAACACAGGGTTCGATTTACAGCTGAGATTTATGACAGGATGACCAATGATTTGTTGATGAACCGGACACTTCCGTCTACTTCGGGCTATGGCGACTATCTGACCAATTACGGGACGATCAGAAACCGTGGGTTTGAATTCGATGGACGTGTAAGCCCTGTGTATTCTTCCGACTGGATTTGGGAGATTTATGGAAACGTAGCTGTTGTCAGGAACAAAATCATGGAACTGCCCGGCGACTCGAAACTTGAGACAGACTGGTATAGCGGTTATCCCTTTAAAGTGTATGAAAGCGACCCCATTGGCTCATTCTATGGCTTGCGTCATAAAGGCGTATATGCCTCGGAGGCTGATGCTGTGGCTCGCGACAAGGATGGGAATGCGCTGTATGACATGGACGGAAAGTTGAAGCCTGTTAGGTGGGATAATGCGGGTGGTGTTGCTTTCCAAGCCGGGGACGCTATATATGAAGACCTGAATCACGACGGCTTGATCAACGACATGGACAGAACGATCATCGGACATGCCAATCCTGATTTCTATGGCGGGCTTGGTACAAAGTTAGTGTACAAGAATTGGACATTGGATGTCTTTTTCCAGTATCAATATGGCAATGATGTCATTAATCTGATACGCAAGGATCTGGAAACAATGGATGGCGGTAATGATAAGAACACCAACCAGTCGCGTTCGGTTATGCGCCGGTGGCGGAAACAAGGTGATGTTACCGATATGCCGCGTGTAACGTTCAATACCAATCACAATACCGAAGGTAGTGACCGTTTTGTAGAGAATGCTTCTTATTGCCGTTTGAAAAGCGTGGTGATTTCATACCAGTTACCTGCCACCTTCTTATCGAAAGTTGGGATCAAGCGGGCATCTGCATTTATCAACGGATATAACCTGCTCACATTTACCAAGTATAAAGGTGTCGACCCTGAAATCAGGGCTACCGCGCAGCAGGGCCATCCTTTCAGGGTTGGTCTGGATACGAGCCGTACACCGATAGCCAAGTCTATTACTGCCGGGTTAAATGTAACATTCTAAATTGTTTGTAAAATCATGAATAAGTCAATATATAAGTTAATAGTGGTAGCCGTAGTCGTATTATGCGGTTGCGAGAAAATGCTGGACGTTACTCCTGAAGACAGGGTGACGGGACAGAACTTCTGGAAAGACAAAAACGAAGTGGAATCCACCATTATCGGCGCTTATAGTAAGTTGCAGTCGTGTGTTTCATCATTTTTCGCATGGGGCGAATTGCGGAGCGAATTAGTCAATGTCGATGGTAAATCGGATGGTGCGAGAGAAGACGTTAACAACAATATGATCACAGAAGACAATGGCTTTTGTGACTGGAAAGATGTCTATTCGACCATCAACCAATTCAATATCGTGGTGGATTATGCACCGACGGTGCGGGCGCTCGATAAAAGCTTTACGGAGAAAGAACTGGGTTATTACATGGGCGAAGCCAAAACCATGCGGGCGTTGTGTTATTTCTATCTTGCACGTACTTTTCAGGCATTTCCATACATCACGGTTGGGTCGAAAAATGATGAACAACAGTATGTGTATCCAGCGCTTCCGGGTAGCCAGGTGCTCGATTCGTTGATTAAGGATTTGAAATGGGCTGAAAGCCGGGTTCGCACTGATTTTAACGATGTAGCATTTGAATCTGCCCGGGTAAAATCACTCTACGAAAAGGGTCGTGTAACACAACCTCTTGTTTGGGCATTATTGGCTGATATTTATCTTACCAAAAACCAATATTCCGATGCGATCGTGTATCTTGACAAGATACTGAACGATGACCGGTTTGTATTGCTGCCTTCATGGCAATGGTTTGATAATTTTTTCCCGGGAAATTCGGCCGAGAGTATTTTTGAATTGCAATTTTGTGCGGATTATGACAATGCAGGCGGTCAGATTATCAAATGGTATAGTTCCCTTTCTGAAGTCAGCGGGGAACAATGGTACCGCTTACAGAGGACACAAAGTACGTTTACGTTCAAATATTGGGAAGGAGTTGATCAAATGAAACCGAGGATGGATATTCGTGGCGAGGGTGGTACATATCCGAGCCGGAAGTTGTCTTTTTCTATGTCGGGCGGTATAATGGTATGGAAATGGGCAGGTAAGAAATACGCAGGGTCTACCGACAGTGATTACCGCAATGGAACATCCAACGATCCTAATTGGATTTTTTACCGTTTGGCCGACATATACCTGATGAAGGCTGAAGCGCTGAATCGTATGGAAAAATCGAAAGATGCAGCTGATATCTTAAAAATCATCAGGGACAGGGCCAATGTAATCGAAACGATTGCATACACCAACACGGTTGACCTGGAAAACCAGATATTGGATGAACGGGCGGCTGAACTCGCTTTCGAGGGGAAACGCTGGTTCGACCTGGTGCGGATTGCACGCAGGCAGAACAATAACTTTGAAGTTATTTCGAAAAGAATTGTTGAAGCAAGGTACTCTGGAGCCGGATCGTATTATGAAGGTATTGAAAAGGCAAAAGTGAACGACCCATTGTCGTGGTATTTCCCCGTTCATAAAAACGAACTGGAGAGGAATTACCATCTGACGCAAAATCTGTATTACAAAACCAATTGATGTTGAACAGGATGAATAATAATGATATGAAAAGAATATTGCAAACAATCTTGTTTCTGGGAGTGTTTCTTTATGCCTGCCAGGAGGAATTGCCCGACAAGTTATACCTATCCACTGAACAGCAACAAATATCGGCATACCTCGAGCAAAGAGCCGATATGACGATGACTGCCGAATTGGTAAAACGTAGCGGGTATTTTAACTTGTTGAATTCTTACGGACGATATACATTTTTTGCCCCTACCGACAATGCTTGGGGTAATTACCTGAAATCATTGGGTAAGAATAGTATAGCAGACCTTACCGATGCCGAATGCGCATCATTGTTCGATTTCCATGTGTTGTTGTCGAATGTGAACCTCAAAGCGCAACGAACAGGTATGTTGAGTTATAGGGACACTACCATGAGCGGAGTGCGGCATTTTGTAGATCTATCGGCCGGGTTTAGCAACATCGTGATGAACAAAACATCGAAGGTGGAAGAAACATCCGAATTGCCCAACGGGTATGTATATACCATGTCGGAAGTGTTTGTTCCACGCCCTGCCACTATATACGAATACCTGGAAAAGGAAGGATATTCGATCATGGCGAAAGCTCTTGAAGTTGTGGGTATGAAGGATACGTTGCAGACAGTAAAGTATTATTATCCGGGTACTACGTTCACATTTACCCCGTTTTATACGCTTTTTGCCGAGTCGGACGCCGTTTTCAAAAAAGCCGGAATCAATAACTTGGAACAATTGACTGAGGCCGTATGGAACAAAGAACAGGAAGCAGGTTATGCCACTTCGGGGGAAGCCTTGAAAGCATTTGTACAGAACCATTTTATATGGGCTATGTTGTATGGAGGAAAGTTGACCACAACGATGTATCAGGAAGAAAACCTGCGAACCGAGGCCAACAAACGGTCTACCGTGATCAGTATAGGCGCTTCCGACCCAATGAAACCCGACCCTGTACTAAATGGCTCCGTAAAATTAAGTCTCCTGAAATCGGACGTTTCCTTCAAGAACGGTGTTGTCCACGAATTATCGAATGTCCTTTATATCAATAAAGCGCCTCAAGCGTGTACTTATGTTTTGGAGTGCGAAAATACATATACCTGGAAGATTGTGGGAAAAGGCGGTTCGTTTGGTTTTGTAGAAGAACCCGATTTATTTGATGTCAATTACGACACCAAGCGCTGTCTTCGTCCTAGGACGGTAGAACACACGTCTTTTTCGTCATCATATTATGCAGAGAATGGTACAGGCTTTGCCTATTATGCCGTACCGACCGAACGGGGTTATTGGATCGATTTTTACATCCGCAACCTGCCTGCCGGCAAGTACAATGTGTACCTGAATTACCGCCGGATGAAAAACACCGCAAGCCAAAAAGTGAACGTGTATTTCAGGAAAGCCTCTGAGGCATACGACTGGAAGACCCAAAGCTTTTACTCAAACCTTGATATGGCTTTTGACGATTCTTCGGCAGAAGATGACAGGATGGGTGTATACCCTGAATTCAACCAGAACCTGTTGTTGGGAGAGATTTGCAAAAAGGTGAAAATAACCAACAATGAGGGCCAGGAAGAAGAACAGAAAGAAGCGCTCGACTATGGCGATTATGTGATCCGGTTTGTACATGCCGATAACCGGGTAGCATATTATGACAATATTATTTTAAAACCGGTTCAATAAAATAAATAACATGCTTATGAAAGTCAATTATATATATAGCTTTTTATTCGCAGCCTTGTTTGCTATCATCCGGGTATTGCCCGGGTATGCACAAGCGCAGCAGCAACCGGCTGCAACAGCTAACCTCCTGGAAATAACCGGGACAGTGGTGTCTATTACTGATAATACGCCCATGCAAGGAGTGGCTGTCCGTGTAGAAGGAGTGGCCGGTTCTTTCAAGGAAACGGATGCCGAGGGTAAATTCTCCATCAATGTACCTTCGTATGAAGTAGTTTTACAAGTGTCGTACCCTGGGTACAAGGACTTTACTTTTTTTGCAGGAACTTCGGCGCTCACCGTCAAAATGATACCGGTGGGTATGAAATCCAACCTGGAAGAAGTGGTATTACTTAATGGGGTGAAACGGCAACAACGTTTCACTTCACAGGCGGTAAAAACGCTGACGGAAGAGCATTTTACCGAACGTCCTTATGTGACCATGGAAAATTACCTGTACGGAAAAGTAGCCGGTGTGAATGTTACTTCCGTAAACGGAATGCCGGGAGCAGCCTCGTCTGTAAACATTCGGGGTATCGGTTCGGTGAATGCCAGTAGCCAGCCGTTGTATATTATCGACGGTATGGAAATCAGCAATGTTTCCTATATGACGGAATGGGGGAGCGAGTCGTTCAACACCAACCTCTATAATAGCCCTTTGATCACACTGAATGTAAACGATATTGAAAGTGTGACCTTTCTGAAGGATGCTGCATCAAAGGCCATATACGGTTCACGCGCCGGCAACGGGGTCGTGGTGATCGAAACCGCCAAGGGAGAGAAAGGAAATTCGAAAATCGACTTCATCGTCAATCAGGGGTTTGATTTCAAAGCGGACCAAATCTCGATGCTGAACGCCGAAGAAAATCGCCAATATCTTTTGGAAATGGCCTATTCTCAACATCAGGATGCGGCAACCGTGAGGGGGCAATTTGGACAATATTTGTTCAACGATCCCCATTCGGATTATTATCAGGATTACAATAACTCCACCAATTGGCCGGATAAGGTACAGAACAATGCCGCATATTATGGCGATTACCTTTTCCGTATCAAAGGGGGGGATGATGTGGCCAAATATTCGTTCAGCGTGGGTATGTTCGACAAAAACGGCATCCTGAAAAATACCGACATGAATAAGATGTCTGCACGGTTCAATCTTGATTACGAGGTAAACGAATGGATGAAAATCGGTACCAACCTGTATTTTACAAAGCTCAGCCAAGCAAGGCAAGTGATGGGGCTGTCAAGGTACAACCCGCTGTTGGTGGCTTATCAGAAAACGCCACTGACTACTCCTTTTGCCAAGGAACCCGACGGAAAAGTAACCCCGCTTTACCAGGATTACGACGCCTTTGGAATTTCCAACCCTTATGCACTCAACCAGTCGACCGCCAATGAGTTTAAAAACAACCTGATGGGTGGAAAGATATTTGCAGGATTTACTTTTGCAGGTAACTATACGGCCAGCTTATCATTAGGACTGCATAATCAATCGTCGCAAGACCGGTTGTTCCTGCCACAATTAGGGATAGCCCCATTACGTGACATGTTCCGGATATCCGAACAAAGTTATATGTCAGACCTGCTTTTTGATGGTCGGGCGGATGTCAATTATCAAAATAAATTTGGTGGGATACATTACCTGAATGTGGGCGTAGGTGTTAATTATCTGAAGGACCAAATGGATTATAATTTTGGCCGTACTTTTAATTCTCCCGGTGATGACTACACCCGGTTAAACCAGGGGAAAGATACCGATAAATCGGCAAGCTATGACGAGCAGTGGAAAATGATTGCCGGCTATTTGCATGCCAATTATATACTGAGAGATCGGTACATCGCCGATTTGTCGATGCGCGTGGATGGTTCGTCCCGTTTCGGTGAAGATAACCGGGCTGCCTTTTACCCGGCTTTAAGCTTGGCATGGCGTTTAGGCGAAGAAGACTTTATGCGTACCGATTGGATGGACGAGTTGAAGGTCAGGGCCAGTGTGGGATACTCCGGCAATGACAATGTGGGCAACTATACTGCCAAGTTAATGTTCATGCCTGCCAACTATAAGAACCTGGGAGGTATCTCGTTGGGGCAATTGGCCAATAAGGATTTGATTGCCGAACGTACCTTGGAATATAACTTAGGTTTGGATGTAAGCGTTTTCAACCAACATGTTAATTTGAGTCTTGATTTTTATGACCGCACCAATCGGAATATGGTGTTGCCCACCGTGGTGGCATTGGAGTCGGGTACACCTTATGCGATGATGAATTCCGGAAGACTCAACAACAGGGGTATCGAAGTTGCGGTTGACGGGTATTTCAAGACCGGTGATTTCAATTGGAATGTAGGCGCTACTTTTGCATACAACAAAAATAAGGTGACAAAAATGCCGGAAGGCACTTTGTCTGTAATTTCCAAATACGACGAATTTGCAGCAATGGCTGTTCAGGGACAACCTGTTGGTGTTTACTATGGATACCAAACCAACGGAGTGTTTGCAACCGATGCTGAAGCTGCCCAGTATACCAATGGGACTGGTTATGAATATGATCCGTTCCAGGGAGGCGACATCAGGTTTGTCAATCAAAATGGCGACGTAGATCCGGCAGGTAAAGAAATGATAGATCAGGATGATATGGTATATTTAGGAAAATCAATGCCTGACATTGTTGGCGGATTCCATCTGCAGGTTTCATGGAAGGGATTTACCCTCGGTGGTTTAATTGACGCGCAATTAGGACGCGAAGTTGTCAACGGCATGCGGTATAAGCTCGAATCGATGAAAGATTATAGTAACCAAACCGTAGCAACAAAAAACCGCTGGCGTCAGAGCGGCGATATAACCGATATGCCGAGGTTGTCGTATGACGATCCTACCGGCAACAGCCGTTTTTCCGACCGTTGGATTGAAGATGGCTCATTTGTCAGGCTACGCAGTTTGTCGTTGAGCTACGATTTTCCGACTACCTGGGTACAGAAAATCAAACTCAATAAAGTAAGGTTGTTTGTGAATGCTGAAAATTTATTGACATATTCGAATTATCTTGGGTTCAACCCGGAATTCAACCATTTGTTCAATGATTTCATTTCGGGTATTGATGCTGCTTCGGTCTATGTTCCCCGAAGCGTTACTTTCGGGATACGTATAGGTTTATAATAGTTGAGCTAATAAAATAAAAAGATATGAAGAAAGTTAATGTGAAGATAATCTTATCTTGTTGGATCATAGCCTGCTTAGCGTCATGCTCGTTGTTGGATGTGGACACGAACGACGGTGTTGCCCGTAAGGAAATATACACTGTTGAAGGCGATGCATATGCCATCAAGTCGGGCTTATACAACACCATGCAGGGATTAGTGGAACAGTACTTTGTATTGGGCGAACTGAGGGGCGATTTGGTTACTCCGGCAAGGGGAGCCAAGAAAAATCCAGATATGTACCAATTCATGGACCACAACATCAGTTTGGATAATAAATACTTGGATTGGAGCGGTTTTTATACCTTGATCAACCAGTGTAACGATGCGTTGGTTTCATTACCAGTGGTAAAGGAAAAAACCCCCGACCTGCAGAGCAAAGTATACAACCATATTATGGGGGAAGTATTGTGGTTGAGGTCTTGGGCGTATCTAACGCTTGTTAAAAACTGGGGTGATGTTCCCTTTATCACTGAACCGATCTATACCGTGCAGGATGTTAGGGCATTAGCTCCAACCCCCGAAGACGTCATTCTTGACCAGTTGGAAAAGGATATGACCTGGGCGGTGGATCGTTTGGTGGTGAACTGGTCGTGGGGTGCCGGAACTTCCATTGATGCCATGTGGAACCATGAAACGGTGAATATGTGTGCCGGTATAGACTTGTTATCTGAAATCTTGATTTACAGGGGAAAGCTCGAAGAAGCATGGAGTTCTGCCGCATTGCTGAGGATCATGGATCCGACCACAGTGCAAAGTGGGGTTACCGGACACGAAGAAAACTGGAACAATAGTTTTAATCTGATTGGTCAGGATTATGACGGCGGTAAGGAGTGGTTCAATGTTCAGTTCAGGTATGCGAATGAGCGTTACAGGGCTTCCTGGTTCGAACAAGGGTTGGTACTGGCATTCGATACTGAAGTTACTCAATCCGATGGTGGGAAATATAACGAACGCCACCCGATGTTGGGCATTACTTCCAATCGTCCGGAGTGGGGTGAACAGTACATTGTGAAACCAAGTTACCACGCCACCCTGTATTGGACCAATATCCGGGATATAAACAGGGGAAGGGGTTACTCGTTCTACGTAGATGGTACGGATACATTGATTTGGAAATATGTAGGATTAACACCTGAAGGCGACCGGCGGGGAACCGACCGTAAGATGGGGTATGGGAATATCCAATTTTCCCGGACGGCTGATCTATATTACCGGGGAGCCGAAACAGCAGCAAGGTTAGGATTAACATACCGGGCAATTGAGGTGCTCAGCCAGAGCCGGACAAGGATTGCCGCTTCGCCGGCAGCCTTTAAATCGAATGCTACCATCGAAGAAATAGAAGATGCCATCATGGATGAAAGGGCTGCGGAGCTTGCTTTTGAAGGTTACCGTTGGTACGACCTGGTGAGGATAGCCAAGCGGCGCAATGATCCGAATTACCTGATCGACCGGGTAGTGGCGGCGGCTCCATCCGGAAAGCGTGACGAACTGCGGGCGCGTCTTGAACTGCAAGCAGCCAACTGGTGGAAATTACCTTATGGAAACAAAGCCATGCTGGTGAATCCTAATCTGAAAAACAACGATTAATATAAAAATTGAATATATATGATAACAAATATTTTGTTTAAAAAATGGGCGGTGATATGTTTGGGAATGCTATTATCCGTACTATTGCCGGCACAACTGAAAGCTCAGGATGATCTGCCCGACGGTTGGTACAGCACCGATATCGGTGATCCGCCTATTCCATCAAAAGTATTTTACGATGCTTCTACCGGTACTTATAGGGTAGAAGCCGGGGGACACGAAATGTGGGGAAATGATGACCACGGTCATTTCCTGTATTTCGAAACGGAAGAGGATAAGGAAGTGGTAGTGCGGATATTGGATTTTGAACCTGGTGTCGCTGGTAATAATGGTAAAGTGGTGATCATGATCCGTAGTGCGTTCGATGATAATGCATCTATGGCTTTGGTCGAGTTTAAAAAGCAGGATGGCAATAATCAAGTTGTTTTTTATTATCGTCCGGAAACAGGTAAATTCACACAAGGTGACGTGAGTAAAAAGGTTGGCGCCATACCATATTGGTTAAAGTTTATACGGCAGGGGAGCTATGTGTCCGCTTACCATAAATCAGATGAAGAAGGAGCACAATGGGAACAACTCGGAACTTCCGTAAAACTTGCTTTTAGAGGGCTTTGTTACATGGGGATAGCTGTGTGTGGCGGAAATCCGGGAACGTCCCCTTCTAAAGCAAAGGTGGATAACCTTGTCGTTCAGGATATCGAAAATCCGTATATGATCAAAAAAGAAATAAGCACGCAGACCATGAACGAAGGCGACACCAAAGAAATTGATGCCACCGAAGTATTTGGCCATTTTATCGGCGACTACTGGACGATAGAACCAACTTCATCCAATCCGGAAGTTGCTACGGTTTCATTTTTCGAAACAGCAGTACCTACTGAACAGCAGTCTGACGGTGAGGCATACCGTAAAAAGCTGAGAATAAAAGCTCATAAAGACGGCGTTACGGCCATTAAGCTGAAAACCAATTGCATGGGCTACAAAATGGAATCTGAGTTTTTGGTGGATGTAAAGGGGACTGTGATACCGGAAACAGTCCGGTCGATGAATGCTCCTTCACCCTGGATTTTCACCCAGGTCGCTAAAAGGAATACTCCTTTCGGTGGACCCCACAACATTACTAAGGGTACCCCATTTAAACTTGATGCAAGGTATTTTGATGAAGGGGGCGAGGGCGTTGCTTATCATGACAATAACGCCGCTTCCGCTTCATGTCCTAATTATGTGAGTTATGGCCGGACGAAATGCGAAGGCGTGGGAGTTGGCGGTTCCCAAAATATAGGAAGTACCAACGCCGGCGAATGGATTGCTTATACGGTTAATGTACAGGACGCAGGATTATATAACCTTGCTGTTAATTTGTCAGTCAATGATGCAAGTTCCAAATTCCATTTCGAAGTAAACGGGATAAATGTAACAGGTACTGTTACAGCTCCTACCAATGGAGGCTGGAGTAATTGGACGGATTTTACCGTGCCTGCGCCCATTTATCTACGTGCGGGTGAACAGGAAATCAAATTCTACATGGAAACAGGAGGATTCGATTTCAGGTATTTTACCTTTACCTATCAGGAACCATGGGATGGTTTTCAAGGCTCTTCAATGGAATATACAGGTTCGGTCAACGAACGGGTAAAAATAGTAACCGAGTTGAAAAATACTCAGGGCATAGGCGATGCAACCGCTTTCCTCTATCAATCGTTGAATATAAACGATCAAGTGGAAATGAAAGTGTATGTCGACTCCGTGAAAAATACAGGTAAAGGATCTTATGCAGGTTTTTTGTTGCGCGAATCATTGAATCCCAATACGCCTTACGTGTCGTTTGGTATAGGCGCCTACGAAGGGTTGAGGTTAAGTTACCGGTGGGAAGATAATGTAACTGTTACCACACGGTCGTTATCCGACTTGGTTTATCCATGCTGGATCATGTTGCGCAAATATAAGGATGAGTTTTTCGGCACCAGCTATATTAATGTCTACTATTCGTACGATAACCTGTATTGGCAGGAAATGTTGAAATATCCGTTGGTAACCGACTTTATCAAGCAAAATGTGAATGTAGGTGTTGCTGTGACTGGCGGTAGTTATGTCAGCAGCGACCGTAAGGCTTCGGGGGTAATGAAAAACCTGGAATTGAAGATCAATTCGACTTTTGATGAAATCAAAAAGGTGGACGATCTTAATAAACTAAAGGCTCCGTTGAAGATGACCCCGACCAATTTGGTTGCAGGAACCTCAGTGAAAGTTTCGTACAAGGTGATCAAGCCCGGACGGGTGTCTCTGACCATTTACGACAGTTATGGCCGGTTGATCAATACGTTGCTGAGCGAAAACAAAGAAGTCGGTGAATACGAATATTCATTCACGGCGAATTTACCCAAGACCGGTGTATACCTGTTGCGTTACACGGCCGAAGAGGATTATCAATATGTGAAATTTGTTTATAATTAAGATGCACATGAAAAAATATTTGTTCGTTACCATAGCTGCATTGTTATTGATCTCTTGCGGAAAATCCGATCTGGATTTCGATAAAGACGATAATTTTAGCCAATTGGGTGGAGATAGTACCCAAATCATCCAGGATACAGTGGGTATTCACCCGTTTTTGGGAAATAAATACTTTGTAATCAATGCTAAAGAGCAGCGCTTACTGTATTATGCCTCTCAAAAGAGCATGTATAGTTTTAAAGCGATAGGCTTGCCCGAAAGCGATAATGTCTCGAAAAGCATTTATCCCCAGGAAATTCAGGATGTGATGTTCGATTGTTCCAATAACAATGTGTTTTTGGGTTACCCTGCATCTGTGGAGATTAATGGGAAACCATTAATTGTGGTAGAACGCAGGGTATCGGAAAACGCAGCCAATGAATACAGCGATGGGGCTTTGTTGTCACTCGATAGCCAGTCGAAATGGCAGTTGACCGATTTCTTCAAATATGCGCCTTATGGGAACTCGTTTATGTCCACAAAACCGATGATTGGAAAAGCCGATGCCGGAAAGATAGTGATCAAAGCCAATATTGGTGTGTTGTTGTCCGATGATAATGGACAGCACTGGACACATAACCCCAAGGCTTATGATGCGCTGGATGCTTCAAAATATCTTTCCCTTGGGGCAAACCTGGTATACTGCCATAAATTTGGATGTATGTTTTTCGGTACGGGTCATCGGAAAATGCCGAATGATACAGTTAAAAGCGCTATTTTCGAAATCAATACTACGACCGGTGAAGTGTCTAAAACCAAGCATGATTGGATTCCCAATATGAAACGTGGCGATGTGGACGCGGTGATTTCGGAAATTGGAGGGCCTGTATTTTATGTCATTAATGGTACCAAAGATCCCGATTTGGCTGCTTATGACGGTTATATTATTGGTTTTTCAGTATTTAAAGAAAAAATATACCAGTTTGTGTACGCATACAAGCCGGGAGATACATGGGATGATGTAAAATTCAGCGTGGCGCAAACCACCATTCAAGGATCCTTGAGCCGTCAATCGCCTCCTGGTGTTGTATACAATCCTGTAACTAAAATGTTTGAGATGATACATTCCATTCCATACGAATTGAGTTTGTATAGCATTTCGCCGAGTAATTTGTTGAATAACAACCTGAATGTATACGGCAGGGCGGAGTGGAAAAAAGAAGCCTCGCTGCTGCAACGTAATATTACCGTGAGGGGACAGGGGATGTACCCAATATCATCAGTGATTGATACGGAAAAAGGTGTTCAGAGGGTATTTATCGACATGGGTGATGAATATCCTGGTCGTTCGGGGATATTTGAATTAACCCGTACCTTGAAAACAAGTGAATTAGCTGGTTTTGTCCAGAAAAAACGGGCATTTATAGCTTCGCAGTTATATTAAATATTGAAATAATAATACGCAGGGAATTCTTTCATTAAACAAGGATTCTCTGCGTATTTTTTATTCTACATCTGTATGAATTGCATATTTTCAGTTATTACAAAATTTTTACGGTAATTTGTATTGTTGTTTCAATGTCGTTTAGTTGAGGAAGTAAAAGGATATTCCATCCACCATCTTGTAAAAAATGAAATAACATCATTAAATTTGTTGCGATTATATTGTTTCCCGCAGATGACGTTGATCATCGCAGAAAGCAAATAAAAATCTGCGTAAATCTACGGAACAAATAATAACCATATCGAAAATTATCATCATTAACCATATCATCATGAATAAAATTGTAATGTTTATACTGAGCTTATTTCTCTTTTCGGGAATCCGTGCCCAGGAAATCGATGAAACCGTATTGTACAAAATTGCCAGTCCGTCAGGGTTGGTGCTCGACAACAAAGGTTCGACCGAAAACGAAACCCACCTTCAATTGACCGCTGAAAAAAAAGGAAGTGAAGGGCAATTGTGGAAAATTATCCGGTTGGACAATGGTTATTACGTGTTTAACAACCCGTACAACAACAAGAGTATCGATAATGAAAACCGTTCGGGTGGCGATGGAAACCCGGTGATACAATGGGACAACAGCAATAATGAAAACCAGCAATGGACCCTCACCCAGATGAAGGGTGACAGCTATACCATCACACAACGGGTAAGTAAGATGCAACTGGCGTTGAAAGGAGCGGATAAAGTCGGTGCGGAAGCATATCAACTGCCTGGCGTTAATCAAACCTGGGTGTTGAAGAAAACCAATGTCAAGGCGCCTAAAGAACCCAAGATAGTGCGCGGTAAAACGGAATGGGAAAATGAAACCATTTTTGCCGTGAACAAGGAACCGGGGCACGCCACCTATATCCCGTACCCGTCGGTAGAAAGCATGAAAGCCGGTAAGTATTTCGAAAAGCCTTGGGAAGAACCCAACTCGTCATTATACCTCTCGCTCAATGGCAACTGGAAGTTCCGTTGGTCAAAACAGCCATCGGAACGCCCTGCTGATTTCTACAAAACCTCTTACAATGTGTCGTCGTGGAAAGAAATACCGGTTCCATCGAACTGGGAAATGCTGGGATACGGAACGCCTATCTATACCAATATCACCTATCCGTTCAAGAATAACCCGCCGCTGATACAGATACAGAAAGGATACACCGTTGAAAAAGAGCCTAATGCAGTGGGCTCGTACCGTCGTGACTTTACCATACCTGCCGGTTGGGACGGAAAGGAGATTTTTCTCCATTTCGACGGCGTATACAGCGGTTTGTATGTGTGGATCAACGGCAAGAAGGTCGGTTACAGCCAGGGAGCCAACAATGTGGCAGAATTTGATATTACCCCGTATGTGAAAACGGGCAACAATACCATCGCAGCCGAAGTTTACCGGTGGACGGACGGCTCGTACCTCGAGGATCAGGACATGTTCCGCTTGAGCGGCATTCATCGCAGTGTATTTGTATATGCCACACCAAAGGTTCACATGCGCGATTATTTCCTGCAATCGGAGTTCGAAGGCGACAATTATGCTTCGGCGACATTCAAGGCAAAAATGTCTGTGAAAAACTTTGGTAGTAAAGCATCGCAAGCCGTGAAAGCTGAGGTTGTTTTATTGGATGCCAGCGGAAAGGAAGTTGCCAATTTATCGCAACAAATCCCAGGTCTCAAAGGCAGCGAAGAACAAAATTTTGACCTGAAAGCGACAGTACAGAAGCCGTTACTGTGGTCAGCCGAAACCCCCAACCTGTATAGCGCCATCATTACATTGAAAGACGGTAACGGGCAGGTACTGGAAGCCATGACATCCAAATTCGGATTCCGCAAGATCGAAATCAAGAATAAACGGGTGTATATCAACAATGAACAAGTGTTTTTCAAAGGAGCCAATCGCCACGATACGCATCCACAATTTGGGAAAGCTGTGCCCACCGAGTCGATGATACAGGACATCCTGCTGATGAAGCAGCACAACCTGAATACTATCCGTACCAGTCATTACCCGAACGACCCGCGGATGTACGCCATGTTCGATTACTACGGTCTGTATGTGATGGACGAAGCCGACCTGGAATGTCATGGGAATGGTAATATCAGCAACATGCCCAGCTGGATACCGGCGTTTAACGACCGGATCGAACGTATGGTACAGCGTGATAAGAACCATCCGTCGGTGATTTTCTGGTCGATGGGCAACGAATGCGGCAATGGGGCGAATTTCTTCGAGACTTATAAAACGGCTAAGGCATTGGATCCGTCACGGCCGGTACATTATGAAGGCAAGAACGAAGCTGCCGATATCGATTCGCGCATGTACCCGTCGATTGACGACATGGCACGGCAAGACCAGCAGGAAAGCGACAAACCGTTCTACCTGTGCGAATATGCGCATGCTATGGGCAATGCCATCGGTAACCTTGCAGAATACTGGGATTACATCGAAAATAAATCGCAACGCATGATCGGTGGCTGCATTTGGGATTGGGTTGACCAAGGATTATACAAATACGGGGAAACAAACGGCAGGTTGTATTATGGCGGCGATTTCGGCGACAAACCCAACGACCAGGATTTCTGCGCCAACGGTATCATTACGTCCGACCGCAGGATTACCGCAAAATTGCTCGAAGTGAAAAAAATATACCAATATATCAAATTCCGTCCGCTGTCGCTTTTATCAGGCAAAATAGAAGTGGAAAACAAATATGATTTCTTAGATTTGGATAACTTCGATATCCGATGGGAAGTGTTGCGCGACGGCGAACAGGTGGAAACCGGTACCATAGCGCCCCAGCAGGTTGCCCCGAACCAAAAGATAACATTAACAGTTCCGTTCACCGCTCCTTATGTACGCAGGCAACAGCGGCAAAGGGAGGGCGGCGAATATTTCCTGAACCTGTATTTTGCCTTGAAAAATGACACCCGTTGGGCACAGGCCGGGCATGTGGTGGCCGCCGAACAATTTGCTCTGAATGGCCAACAACCACTCCCCTTGGTGAAAACGGATGACGCCGGAAGCTTGGATATTAACAAACAACAGGATGGCATCACCATTTCCGGGAAAGGTTTTTCCGTAACATTCAATTCGCAGGAAGGGACGGTTAGTTCGTTGAAGTATGATGGAAAGGAAATGATCCACAATGGTCAAGGACTTGTGTTCAACTGGTACAGGAGTATCGGCAACGACAAATACGGTGATCAACGGTACTACCCGACTTCACAGAAAGTGCAGATGTTCGATTACAAATTGGGTGCAGACGGGAAGTCAGCAACCGTGATGGTGAACATCGTAGCAACCATCAATCGCGACAAGCCAGTGGAAATCCCTTACTGGGTGCGTTACGAGGTGTATGCCAACGGCGTCATCGATGTCGACGCATCGTTCTCTACCTCGCCGCTGGGACGGCAATTGCCGCGCCTGGGTTTGCAGATGGCACTGGTGCCCGGTCTGGAACAAGTGGACTGGTATGGCCGTGGCCCGCACGAAAACTATTCCGACCGGAAACATTCGGCTTTCATCGGCTTATATCGCTCATCGGTGACGCAAATGGGTGAAGAACATTACATCCGTTCGCAAAGCATGGGCAACCGTGAAGATGTGCGTTGGGTATCTCTTACCGGCAACGGACAGGGGATCAAAATATCGTCCAAAAACAGCTTAAACTTCAGTGCGCTGCATTTCACTGACGAAGCATTGTGGAAAGCCAATCATGATTTTGAACTGGAAGGTATCAAAACTTCCGAAACCTATCTGAGCCTGGATTGTATGCAACGGGGCGTAGGCAATGCTACCTGTGGTCCTATTCCTTTGCCGCAATACCTGCTCCCGGATCATACCACGCTGAGTTATGCTATCCGGATGGAACCGGCGAACTGAAAAACAAATAACCTGCCGTATCTTCCAGGCCCGGCAGGTTTAGATATGTTGAGACAAAATTCTGGATGACAGAGATTTTGGATATTTCAAAAGCATCCGAGGTCTTTGCTATAGTAGGATAAGTTCTCTGCCGGTCACAGTGGCGCTGTCTGACAAACAGAGGAATTTATGCAACATTTAAATAACATATTATAAAATGCATTGATATGAAATACATCACCCCGGCGATGAAAAAGGCTTGTGGATTTGTGATCACTATTGCTGTCGTGGCGGTGTATTTTATTACGTTTCAGTATCAATTCTGGTTCAAGGAGCAAAGCACCATCTTTCTTTGTACCGGGGATTTTTTTGTTGGCCGGGTGTCTTTGCCCGGAGGACTGGCCGCATATTTGGGGTGTTTCGCAACACAGTTCTGCAAGATTCCTCTTTTAGGCGGTATTCTGGTTGCCTTGGTATTTGTCATTTCCTGGTGGGTATACCGGAAAATACTGATTGTTGGCTATCATGCGAATCATGAACTTCTGGCCTTCTTCCCGTTGATATACCTGGCAAGCTTGTTTGCAATGGTCAATTACAATTTGTCTATTGTTTGCGCTCATTTATTGGTAAGTCTTGCTGTTTGGTTGTATATTGGTATCTGTCGTTGGCATATTCGTTATGGCGTGGGGCTTGTATTGATTTTTCTGATGTATTGGGCCTCCAACACTATTTTCTATACCGGAGTGGCGTTGTTTATCATGCATGAATTGTGCTGCAAACGGCAGAAATATTTCGCAGCGGTTGCAGTGTTGTACCTGCTGATTTCGCTCCCGCTTCCCGGATTAACACATCTGCTGTTTTCGTTGCCCAAGGAGGAGTGTTATTTTTCGGGTTATTGGATCATGGAAACATTAATTACCGCAAAGGATATTAAACTGATTTATCCTTCATTAGCAGTTCTTCCAGTGGTGTGCCTGCTTGTTTATCTCGGTGGCGTCATTCCGGTACAACGCAGGCTGTATGGTACAATTGTTCGTCCATTGCTGTCGGTTGTTATGCTGGTCGGGTTGTTTGCTGTGGGGCGAATGCAGTCACAGGAAAAAAGATACCTGGAAAGCCTGTATTTGCTACGGAATGAAAAATGGCAGGAGATCGTGGAACAGGTTCAACGGACGGAGAAGCTGGTATTCCCGGAAATGTTGGCGTATAATTTTGTCCTGGCACACGAACCGTCTTTATCCAAGCAACTGTTGTTGAATGAACATAACTCAATCAACTACTACAGGCCTGAGGTGATGAAAGGAATGCTCAAACTTTGCTTTTCTTCCGAATTATACTTTCACCTGGGGTTTGTCAATGGCGCATTCTATGATTATTTCAATGTAAGCAAATCCCTTGACTTGTATGCCAGCGCATATTGCCTGAGCCGGATGGCATACATCGAAATGGTGAAAGGGAACTACCCGTTGGCCGTGAAATATTATACTATTTTAAGCAAAACATGGTTGTATGCCCGCGAAGCTAAGGAATATCTGCGACTGCTTGCTGACCCCGCGCTCATTGAGCAGGATCAGGTTATCCTGGGAAAAAGAAAACTGTTGCAACAGGATGATTTTTTCTGGAGCGAACAGTTTCTCTCGAATCTTGAGAGGTATGTGGATACGGGAACGGATAACCGGCTGGCAAGCGAATACCTAGTGGGGTTCACTTTGTTGTCGAAAGACCTGTCGCATCTGATGGAATATCTGTCGCCTGTAATTACCAGATATTATACAAATGCTGGTGTGCCCGACATATACCAGCAGGCGGCGCTTTGCTGTTATCCGGAAGCAACGGGCCCGGCACTGAGTAAGCTGAACATCAGCGAAAAAAACAAGCAGTTATACGAGTCTTTCAGGAAAGATATGGCGTCGGGTGTCAATGTTAATGCTTTGAAGAAATATGAAGGTACTTATTTTTATTACCTGGTGAAGAGATGATTGTTTCATTATTCTCACATTTTAGTGTAATTTTGTGAATTAAGTTCAACTTTCGGTTTTTTTAAATCCAATAAGAATAAAACATGAAAACACTGCCTTGCCTATTTGCTTTATGTGTGGTTAGTTTTGTCTGTATGAGCAATGAACCTTGTGAATCATCCAAAATAGAAGACCGGCAGGGGATTCGGCAAATTCCTGTTATCAACAAGGAAAAAACGTACCCGAAAAAGGCGATCAAATTGGAAGATGTTGCTGATATCAGCTATATACCTTTGGAAACAAGTCCTGAAATATTGGTGGATAGAAATGCTCAATTAGTTTATGTTTCTGATAAACGGATTGTCGTTTATAATCGCAGACTGGGCGATGTGTTTATTTTCGGGATGGATGGGAAAGTGGTTTCCAGTTTCAACCGCCGTGGCCCCGATGCTTACAATTATATACGAAGTATCGCTTATGATGAAAAGAACAAAGAAGTATTTATTCTTGCTTCAAACCCAAGAAATATATATGTATTCACTGAAAATGGAATTTTCAAGCGTGTATTACGCGCGTCCGACACTGTGAAACCCACAGAAATATACAATTTTGACGATCAGAACTTATTAATATTCGACGATAAGCAAAATGCCAACACAGGCCCAATTACCCGGATCGATCCTGCAAATCCCTTTTACATGCTTTCAAAGAAAGAAGGAACCATAGTGTCGAAACTAAATATTACCATGGATAAAATAATTGCTAAAACTATCACCGAGTCAACCGGGCCGAATACATCAACAGCTTTTACAATGATGAGTGATGTTGGTAATAACTGCAAATTTGGCCGGAATTTTATTCTCTCTGATTTTTCATTGGATACCATCTACCATTTAAAGCAGGATAGAACATTAACACCCATATTTGTACAACAACCCACAGTATTTTCGGATCGCCCGAAAGTAGTGACCGTGGGAATGTATACAGATCGTTTTGCTGCGATTAACATATTGTCGTGGAATATTATGGAAGAAAAAAGACTTAAACGTTCATCGCCCGATTTAAATGGAAAGTATCTCCTGTATGATTTCCAGGAAGATCAGTTTTTTGAATTGGATAAGGATTACTTCGGTGTATACAAGGTTGATATTCCCCAAAATATGGCTGTAGATTGGTTGCTTGCTGAGGGACTGAAAAATAGGTTGAAAGCAGGAAGATTGGAGGGAGAATTAAAGAAAATAGCCACGAAAATAGACGAGGAGGACAACCCGGTGGTTAAACTGATCAAGTTCAAATAACAATCATTTTTGAACACCGAACGGTTTAAGTAATAACTGTTTTTATTGAATGCGTTATAAAAATCATAAATTAGGAATTGCAAATTATATTACAATTTGTTTATTGATTGTTTTTTCAACTTGTAATCAAATTCCTGATATATACGATATTTCCGGGGAAAAGATTGTTGTCTATCCTGATTATACCGACCTTGTCATCCCGGTCAATATTGCCCCACTGAATTTTATGATTGCCGGTTCGGAAAAGGTGATTGCCAATTACCAAGGTAAACATGGGAGATTGACGGTAAGTGGTAAGGACAAGATCAAAATTCCGGTTGGTAAATGGAAAAATATCCTGAAGGAAAACGTCAAGGATACCTTATGGCTGGAATTGCTGGTAAAGAAATCGGGAAAATGGATGGGGTACCCTAAAACATGGTATTTTGTGTCGCCGGATCTGATGGATCAATACGTCGCTTACCGTTCCATCCCGCCGGGCTATAACGAATGGAACCAGATGGGGCTATACCAGCGGAACATTGAGTCCTTCGACGAAGAACCGATCATCACGAATGCCTCGACGAAGAAAAACTGCATGAACTGCCATACATTCTGCATGAATGATCCGGATGCGATGGTTTTCCACATGCGCCAGAAATACGGTGGAACGTACCTGTTAAAGGATCAAGCATTATCCAAACTGAGCACCAAGACCGATTACACTATTTCGAACTGTGTTTATCCATATTGGCATCCATCAGGAAAATTCATTGCGTTTTCCACCAATTCGACGGCGCAGTCTATACACGCCCGGCCCGACCTGAATATTGAAGTGTACGACAGCGCTTCGGATATTGTTATCCTCGATATTGAGCGCAACGAATTGTTTACTAATATTCTGATCAGTACACAAGGAGCCATGGAAACCTATCCTGCATTTTCATCCGACGGGAAGAAATTATTTTTCTGTACATCTGCTGTACCAAAGGATTTGCTGGAAGAGTACAACCGGATCAGGTATAGTCTTTGTAGCATTGATTTCGACCCGCAATCCAAGACGTTTGGGACACGGGTTGATACGCTTATTTCGTCGCATATCACCCACAAATCGGTCACGTTTGCGCATCCTTCGCCCGATGGGAAGTATATTTTGTGTACTTTATCGGATTATGGGTGTTTCCCATCATGGAATGATGAGTCGGACTTGTATTTATACGACCTGGCTACTTCCGGGTTGAACTGTTTGCAGGATATCAACAGTCCTAATGCCGAAAGTTTCACTTCGTGGTCATCTAACAGCAATTGGATTGTATTCAGTAGCCGCCGTGAGGACCGTCAATATAACAAGTTGTATTTTTCACACATCGATCCGTCCGGCAATGCTTCAAAAGTTTTTCTCTTACCCCAGGAAAACCCGGAGTCAAATATCATGAACCTGTATGCATACAATAAACCCGAATTTATTAAGGGCAAAGTTACCTTGAAATCCACGGAGATTATAAAGGTTGCGAAGACCAAAAGTATCCCAGTAACTTTTACCGGGAAAAAGGAGCGGAAAACTGAAATACAGCAGGCAGGACAGGGGGTGAATTGAGGAAGAAAGCAGGATCGAAGAAATCGTAATCGGGCCACGAAGTTCTTGCCATGATGGGTTCCCTGACTGCATTATACATTTCGCCAAAGGCAGGAAGATGAAAACGCCACGTATTAGCCATGTAAATCATTGTCAGGTCGTCCGTCAAACGGGTAATATTGGTTGCTGTACCCGGAAGCATGCCGCCGTGACTCCAGTTTCCTTTGAAATAGGTGAGATTGAGTACCTCGGGCGGTAAAATGTCCGGTATACCAGGTTGCCTGTCGGTATGGAGTACAAAACGGGCATAGTCGGTAGGAGTGGTGATCCAGCCGCCAAACGAATCGAAATAATTGGAAATAGCCGGATGGATCATATCTGCCTGTTCTGCGTCGGCGAAATAATTGGATTCGTTGGGATCACGTTCGGCAATCGGCCCCTTTGCTAACTTCATCTGCCGTATTCCACATGGTTCAATGATATATCGGCGCACAAATTCATGATAAGGCATACCGGAGCGTTTTTCCACAACACGACCAAGCACCCCGTAACCAAAGTTGGAATAAAGGTGACGTTCGCCGGGTTTAAAGGCCAACTGGTAAAATGCCAACCCCGCACTTACCATGGCACCGGCGTCGGGATAGTGGTTATATCCGGTGTAAGCCATATCACCCGCCCAACCGGAAGTATGTTCGATCAAATGCCTGACGGTAATCAGGTCTTTCATGGAACCGTCGGGAACCCTGCCGAAATCATTGCCTAATACACTACCCGGGCCAAAAATCTTCTCCTCCAGATTGAGTTTTCCTTGTTCCACCAACTTCAGTAATGCAATTACAGTGATTGGCTTGGACATGCTTGCAATGCGGAACATGTGGTCTACGTTAGCCGGCCGGCCGGAATCGATGTTGCCATATGCACGTTGGTATACCAGACGTTCTTTATACACCACTGCTACCGACATACCCATTACATCCGCCCGTTTCATGTAATTGATGATAGAACTGTCGAGTTCGGGAAAGTCGCTGATGATGTTTATCTTGCATATACCAATTGCCTTTTTGCTTTTTACGGTAACCTGTACAGAACGGCCTATTCCCCGTATTTCCTGATTCAACACGCCTGTTTTAGGATCAATCGTAAGGATTTCGGGCTGGTCGGTTGACCATTCAAGGCTTCGATGCTCTTTCGAGGTCAACCTGGTTTTGATTTCAAGTACAGGTAACGGATCGGAATGCAACCAATTAATTTCCGGCCGGATAAATTCAATCTTGCCGGTTTTGTTTTGCCTCGTTGAGTCCGTCAGATAAAAAATACCGATAACGAATAAAGTAACAAAAAAACTCTTCATGCTATAAATAGACTTTTCCTATTGAATCGATGGATAAACTTCTCCGATTGTGCATTTTAGAATGTGGTAGAGATACAAATGCACTATTATATATAGTTGATAATTGGAAACGAAAAATGCATTTTTATATGCGGTAAATGCCCTTGTCATTTTAATTACCATAGTGCAAATATAAAGAAAAACGAAAAACCGGATGATATCTTACTATAAAATTAAACAGATTATTCGATCGAGCCACATTGGAAAAATGGATGAAGCTTATAGTTTAGTTAAAAAATTTATCAATGATAATAAATAAAATGTCCTTTCCGAAACAAAAGAAGAAGGCAAATCTGACTTCAGAGATCCTTTTTCACTTTTAGTTTCTTTACCCTTTTGATCACTTTAAGACTCCAGAAAGTGATCAAAAGGGGTACTTTCCATTCGGTCGTAGCAGTACCGTTAACCAATACGAAGGTAACAATAGCCTTGTCCAAGCCATTGCTGAACACAATGATCGTCTTACCTTTGCCTGATCTGGATTGAGTCGTTGGCAAAGGTAGTACAGGTGGAGTATAGATTCAGATGGCTCGTTCCGGCCGACTGTTCTTGCCAAATCCTTTTGCACAGATGGCGTGTATCGACCAGCATCCGCTATTCATTTTTATAAATCCCGATCGTACCCTGCGATGTAACTGTTTCTGCGCTGATGCTGAATTTTGTGCATCTGCTGTTATTGTAAAATTTTATTTTTGCATCACCATTCACATCGGAAACAACTGATGGATTCCAGTACAAAGTACGGCGGTAATCCGATTCCGGTGGTAGAACCGAATAGTCCGGGCTGTAAAATTCTTTTACCGGGCTATATCCTTCTAACCAGGTTTTTCTTACACCTTTAGCGCCATCAACCGGAATTTGCCCTTCGGGATAAGTTTCAATCAATACAGCACAATTATACCGGTCAATCACATCCAAGGGTGTCATCCTGGTGTCGACATATCTGTAAATGACAGACAAATTCTCATTGATGTAAATGGATTTGATGGCGTTAAGCCTGATGATCTTATACGCGTTGTTTCCTATTTCGGAATCTTCGGTGCGCTCGTAATTGATCACAAAAAGCGGTGACTTCTGCTTGTACAGCACACATTCGTCGGCGCCGCACCGTCTGATACAAAACTGCGGGTTCATATTCACCAGCAATTGGTGTATATCGTCGCCTATGTATTTACCTTCGTCTTTGATATCGTCTATCTCCGAACGGACATCATAATAGGCGATTGAGGTCGAACGGTTATTGAAGATGTCATGTTCCTTGTTTCTTTTTTTTGCACTAACCGTTACTGCCGACAAATGATGGACTTTCTCGCTGATGCCCGCTTTGGCTAACGAATCATCATAAGCAATCCGGAATGGTTCCAAATCTTCATCAAAATGGTCGTCGGGTATTTCTTCTTCATTCAACCCTTCATCGTTTTCGTTGTTTTCCTTGGCAATGTTTACTTGTATTTCCGCATAGCGGTACCTTTTAGGCTCAGGGCTGAAAAGCCGGTCCAAAATAACCCGGTGGTCTTTTTTCTTTCCCTTTTCAGTCACAGCCAATATCATGTTCCATTTTCCCTGTACATCCGATACAAAAGAGAAACATCCCAGGCTATCCGTTACAAAAAAATCGACAAAACTGACATTTTCCTCATTTTCATCACCTTTTTTAAGTAGGAAACAAGAAACATTGACGTTGGGTTTAGGTGTTTGCCTCACCATGGTAACAACCTTCCCGTGGGTTTCGATACCTTGTTCGGGAAGATATTTCAACAGAAGCGGTTCAACGCCGGCCATCTGTTTCCAAGGATAACGCCGCCACCCCTGTACCATCAGCAGCAAATCGAGTGCTGCTCGACGAGCGCTGTCTTCCGTTTTGAAATAGTATGAAGGATCGCGGACATAACCCCTGACCTCCGACATCAGTAGAAGGTCTGTCAGGATGTTATCCTTACATTCCACCTCGTTCATGCCGTCTTTCACTGACAGGGAAAAAGTTGTGTTAACCGGGTTTGCGTTTCGGTCCGTTATGGATAACTCCATATTGACTAACTCGTGAGGTTTATAAGCCGGTTTACCGGTCCTCACTTTGACGTCCACTAACTCGTTCCTGCAGGTGAATATCAATCGGTCACAAAGAATCTCACCGTTGTGGTTGAATAGTACTATCTGAGAAACACCCGAAGGCAATTGTGTTTTATCCATTTTAAAACTGATTTCGTCCTCGTCAATGTTCACAAAGCAATAGCTTTGCAGCTTACCACCATTTAAAATGACTACACCCAGCATTCCGGCAGGGGTGTTACTGTTTTTTCGTAGCCATATCTCAATACTGTCGGGATGTGACAGGTTGTCTGTTTCCATCACAAACCCTTGCGGCAAACCCGGAGACAGATCAAACTGGTATTTTTTTCCGGAATATTCCGCAATAACTTTCTGCTTGCCGGCACCAGGCGTATATGCGAATACTCCACGACCTTCGTGCTGGGAGTCAAACCGGCATAACTCCTGTTTTGTTTCATCCATCACAGTGCCAGCAACATCTATCGGGTTGCCGGTTTCGTCTGTAGCTTCGAAAGCGATACGCGATGTGATGCCCTGGATTATATTGCCTCCTTCGGGGAAAAAGCGGAGATTCACTTTCTTCTCTTTTAGCGGTTTTTCCCTTTTCATCGGATAATTGCCGGCACCGTATCTGCCATACCTCATCATATTCTTTTCTTCGAAGTTGCCGTCTATTTTTGGTTTGTTGAAAACAGGTAACAACCTGGAAAAAATCACATCATTACCAAAATCCAACATATATTTTGTATAAGCGCGTACTTCGTAAAAACCCGAATAAAACGGAAGTTGATTCAATGTAAAATTACCATGACACTGTCCGTTTTCGATTTTTAATATCCGTTTGTCGACAATCTCTCCACCTGGGTTCAAAAGTTCAACATACAGGGTTTTACTCAACCTGCTTAACTGGTGTTGCCCGGAAGTAACCACATAGCATTTAAACCAGATATTGTCGTCTCGGTAATAACTGGTATTGTCGAAATGCAAGTATACCTTTTCCTGGGGGATATATTCCGAAAAACTATGAAGTGCATGAATATAAGGAATTAGTATATTGATTGCGCTATCAAGCTCCTGCCCCCACGTCTGAAGATTGAAAAACAAGGAAATATATGCAACCAGGCACGACATCGTTTTCATATCAAGGTGACTTTAGATAAATTGCTTGATGCAAATGTAAGCAAATAAGAGGATATTGTATAAGGTTATGCTGAGAAGGCACAGGAAATCACTGAGAATAAAAGTTATATCGAGTTAGGAATCTGATATGTTGACCTTTAAGTAAATGACAATCATAATTCATAATACAATGTCGTTTACTTAAGGATCGTGATGAAGAAGATGTCTCCATTACGCATGCTGCGCAAGCTTCAGTCGACATGACGACGCACTCTTATAGAAGGAAGGGGGGAAGGAGATTGGGCGGCGAAGCCGCCCAATCTCCTTCCCCCCTTATTACGTCTATAAAGCCGTCATGTCGACTAAGCAAACGAGGTACGAGTTTGCGCATGGAGACATCTCTTAAGCAAACGACATTATGGATATTGAATTATAAAATTAT
>JAVBSH010000013.1:0-6218 GCA_031547085.1 Bacteroidales bacterium | reverse complement strand
CATTACAATTTCATAAAACCACATGGAACATTGAGTCGAAATCTAGATAAAAGCTATACCCCACGTACACCTGCTTTAGTTGCCGGAATTATATCCGAAAACTGGTCAATCGATTATGCTTTCGCAAAACCAATGAAACGTGTCAATAAATAATAGACATTATTCCACATTAAAAGGCGCCAGTTTTTTGGTTGCCGCTTTTGCTTTGTAGAGTTCTTTCGTACCGGGATCGGCCATGGCGGCTTTCCCGTAAAGCACACCCTGTTGGAATTTTCGACGATGTTTTTGTTTTTCCGACTCTTTGGTTGTTTTAACGGGCATCTTGGCTACAATAGTCTTTCCGCCGCGTTGGCGAAAGACTAATAAATCGCCTATTTTACCGCTTAACCCGTGGGTTACTACATTATTACTTTGCTTTGCCATGATAATAAAAAATTTAGAGGTTAATAAATTATGTTGATTTATTCGTTTCTTAGTTTTATTCTTATCATTTTCAGTATGTAACAGGCATATCGAATATTTCGCCATAGCATTTCATCAACAAAAATCATGCAAATAATGTTATTTTATTGTATTATTCCTAATCTATATGTGCGGTGTGTTTAACCACTGTAATAAACCCCACGCTTTAATGTGCGTAGTCCTATTTTTTCGCAGGAATAAGTCAGGTCAAGAAATGGTACATCTTCTCGGGTCATACCCTTCCGCACCAGAAGGTTTTGTCCTATTTAATCAGCATAAGGTCTTCGCCATACAGTCCAACCAGAACGCTGTTTCCATGCGTGTCGACTCTTAACCCGCCATATTTGGCGTTCTCATACTTTTCGGCTTGGCCTTCCTCAAAAAAATAGGACTCGGCACCGATACGGCTACCCCAAACCTTATATTTAACAATGATTTCTCCCTCGTTCACAGGTTGTTCATTCTGTTGTATCCGTAGCAGCGTTCCCACAAGGTGACCATCCAATTGCAGCACAAAAAATCCATTTTCCGGGATACTGTCCGTACGCCAGGTGGCTATCCTGTAGTTTAACGACATATAGTCGCCCTGCATCAGTGATCGTGGATCAACCGGCGCGAGTTCGAGCAACACTAATTGCCTGTCCGTCAATGTACGTTCCTTCTGCACCACCGACCAGGCAAAAAACACCAATACCAACGCCAGGTTAGCGATGATGATTATATTTCTATAACGGGTTATCATTTTTCTTTGATTTATGAAACAACAACCATATAGCCAGGAAGAGTATACCTGAAAAGAAAAGGAACCCTGATTTGGCCAGTAACGTAATACTCAGGTCGTAATAATACTGGATGAGGGCGTATACCAGCAAAGACAGGCTCATCACAAAAGCAGACTTGTAACTGTACTTAAAACTTAGCAGTATCATGAAAACAGCCCCGGAAATGGCTGGCACATACAGTGTTGGAAGCAATATCAATACCAACAGCGCGTAAAACACGATACTGTTGCGGGTAGAAACATCACATGTCTTAATGACTTGCCGGACGAGGAACACGATACCTGCCCAGGTAAACAATGACAATATCCAGCCATAGTTTATATCTGCATGATCCCAAACGGATTGCAGGGCAACGGCCAACAGCATAACAGCCAACGACAGGAACAAACCTGTCACGACCGGTTGATACAAGCGGTTGACCTTTGGCGTTGACGATATGAGCGTTGCTTCGCCTAAGCAGGTGCAGGTAAGCACCACTAAAGTGATGGCGGTATGCACGTGCAGGCATTGCCAGGTATCCGATTCGAAATAGAGTCCGGCAATGCTGCCGTTCAGAAGCAGTATGGAGATGAAAACCATAACATACTTATCTGTAACTAAGATCGTAACCACAGAAACCACCATCAGTGCAAAACAGGCGGCGTGTAAATCGTCCAAACCAATGGCTAAGACGGTACATCCGAGAATATATACGCTTACAATAGTGGCATCGAGAAAGGTATGGCCGCTCAGTAGCCTGCTTCCCGCCAGCGCCCCGATGATGAATACGACACCCGTCACAGCCAAGCTTGTTTCCGACTCAAATATCCCGGAAAGGAATAGGAAGACGAGAAAAAGCACTCCCGCAATAAAGCCCCCGATGATCGACAAAATTTTGATGCCAATATTGGAAAACAAAGCATCGTGGCGGGATGCCTCACGGTCTATGGCTTCCGCATCGCAATGGAAGACCTCGCCGGTTTCGCGCCCGACATCCTCCAGCCATCCGCTTATTTCCTTACTTTGCTCCATGCCATTGTTTATTGAGGCGGTAAATAATTCTTGATAGTATGGCAACACTCCCGATAACGAACAATCCGGCAATGAATGTAGCCGGCACCACATCATCGATAAGTTTAATGAGGAATGCCGTCAGTATGGTAATGACGCTGGCGGCAATTACCAACAGGTACGATGTGTAACGGTATTTCAGGCTGTAAACCGCGGCCACAGCATATATTGCCGTTGCAAGCAACAGGTTGACTTGGAAATATAATTCGTTGTGATAACCGTACATCCCTGCAATGATCCCAATGGTAACGCATGTTGCAGCAAACAGGCTCACTGTGACAAAAAGCCATCCCGGACGCTGTTTCAGTTTTCCTTCCCGGGCAAGTACTTCCCCAATGATCACAAATCCGGAATTTATTAAAAACAGGATCATGGATAACAGCATTTCATCGGAATGGGAATATATCCAATACAAATAGATAGTGGTGTCGACCAATGCCAGAAACAAAAGCCATAACGGGGCAAAGCCGGCAACCGCAACCCACACGGCAATACAAACAGTCCACACGGCAAACAACTCCCAGCTGTCGGCTCCGGTTTGGTAAATCTGCCCATAAACAGCAAACAGCGCTCCTACCAACATAGCAGCCCCCATCAGGATGGTATTTTTAGCCGGTAGGGGTGTTCTTGTGTAAATGGCCACGGCCACACAGCCAACCAAGAGTGTAGCAACAATACCCATTTTAACGAAAGGGGGCATTTCCGCCCAATTGTAAGCAAAAAAGAAGATAACACCCGATACTGTAAACCCGGTGCCAAGCGCCAAAAGAAAGAGATCGAGGAAATGCCGCCATGCCTCTTTCCCGGCATATACGTTTTTGGCAAGCGACCGATTGATACCATCTGCCGGCCAATTGCTGTTGCGGCTGATGATACGGATCAGGTTCCGGGACAATGTCGTTTTACGATTTTTACTGGTTATCGAAACGTCCATAAAATATTTTTGAACTGTACAAAAATACAATTATCCGGGATAAATGTTTACTATTTTTGCGACTTCGATATAAGCAGGATAAAAGCACAACATAAGTTATTCATTCATAAATATCTTGTCAGAAGATTATTATTAAAATACTTCCATCAGCAACATATTTTTGTAAAAAATTGAAATTAGCTTCAACAAACAGCGAAAAGATTTGTTATTATCATACCAAAGAACACCACCGGATGAAATCGAATTTCCTGTTACATGTCCATCCCCGCAAGTTACCCATCGAAGCGTTACGTTTTTCGCACACCTTCGGATTGGGAGGTATGACGTTGATTTTCTTCGTTTTGTTGATATTATCGGGAATTTTGCTCCGCTTCTATTATGTACCTTCGCCTGCCGGAGCGTACCAATCCATACAATATATACAGCATCAGGTTTTTTTCGGAGCCTTGATTCGTAATGTCCATTATTGGTCGGCTGTGGGGATGCTCATTACGGCTTTCCTGCACCTGCTCCGTGTTTTTTTCACCCGGGCGTTTATCCCGCCGCGCCGTAGCAACTGGAACATTGGCATTGCATTGTTGGTACTGGTAGTACTGGGTAATTTCACTGGTTACCTGTTGCCATGGGATCAGGTAGCTTATTGGGCTACGCGCGTCGGGACACACATGCTCAAATATACGCCACTCATAGGCGACTGGCTGTACGAAACCGTTGTTGGCGGACATGACATTGGTAACCAGACCATGATCAATTTTTACACCCTGCATACTTCCGTCATCCCCACGGTTATTTTCATATTATTACTTTATCATTTCTGGAAAATACGTAAAGCCGGCGGCATTTTGCTTCCGCAGGAATACATGCATGAAAAAACAGATACTATGCCGCATTTAGTACTTCGCGAAGGCGTAGTGACAGCTATTTTGGTTGCTTTGGTATTACTGGTATCAGCTGTATTCAGCGCACCACTCGGCGAGTTGGCTAATCCCACACAAAGCCCCAACCCGGTAAAAGCGCCGTGGTATTTCATCGGATTTCAGGAATTGTTGCTGCATTTCCCACCTGTCGGGGCATTCATATTACCGCTTGCCATACTTGTCGGACTTGTCGGTGTTTCCTACATCCGCAATGACGCACCCGAAACAGCAGTGCTTTTTACTTCCCCGGCAGGGAAAAAATACGGATGGCAGGCAGCGATAGTCGCACTGATTCTCACGCCCATATTAGTAACCATCAGCGACCTTTGCCGGACAGCCTTTGCAACGACCGGTTCTGTTGCCGGGAAAATATTTCTGGGATTGATCCCCTTTGTGCTATTAATAGGGGTGTTTGCAATATTATTTTGGTATTCCCGTAAGAAAAAGAAAACGTCAATGGCTGAAACTATTCAAATAATATTTATATTTGCAGTGGTATCATTCGTGGTGTTATCTGTAATAGGCGAGCTCTTCCGTGGTGAAAACATGAATCTATTATGGTTGTGAAAAAAAAGAACAACAGCATTGCAACGCCACACCCCGTCGAAACAATGCTTTCGCGGAGAAGTTTCTTCCGTACCGGGCGTAATTGGATCATCGGAGTGATCCTTTTTGAGGCTATTGCTGTAACAATTGCTTTTTTAGGATTCGGACGAAAGAAAAAGCCGGAAGGCGAAGCATTGTCGCAACCGGTGGATGCAGGGTACATCAAAGACTATCAGGAGAATTCGGTAACATATTTCCGCAAAGGCGGGTTTTACTTAGCACACATGACCGATGGCGGGTTCATCGCCTTATCGATGGCTTGTCCGCACTTAGGCTGTTCCGTTCAATGGGACGATCCTTCGAAACGATTCAACTGCCCCTGCCATTCGTCGGCCTTCGACATCAAAGGCAACATTGTTGCCTCGCCTGCCACGCGGCCGATGGATTACTTCCCCGTGCGCATCAAAGGTGGTAAAATCACCGTAGATGTGGCACGTCCGGTACAACGCAATTATTTCGACAAAAAACAAGCGGCGTATGGCTAATTGGACCAACCAACAGTGGAAGCGATTAGGCCTTTGGGCGGTGGATGCTATCATCCTCATCCTGCCGGCATATTTCCTGTTCCGCTATGTTATTTTCCCGGAACCAGTACCGGATGCGGAAAATAAAGCCACTTTCGTGGGAAGGGAGAGTTGTACCGAATGCCATCAGAACGAGTGCCGTCTCTACGAAGGCTCGCACCACGACCTGGCAATGGACCACGCCACAGACAGCACTGTGTTGGGTGATTTCAACAATACCGAATATGAATGGAATGGCGTTGTGAGCAGATTCTTCAAACGTAATGGCAAATATTTTGTCTATACCGCCGGTGAAGATGGTAAAATGGCCGATCACGAAATCACACACGTCTTTGGTGTTACACCGTTGCAGCAATATTTGGTTCCGTTCGAGGGTGGCCGTTACCAATGCCTGCCATTGGCTTGGGACAGCGAAAAAGGCCGCTGGTTCCACCTCGTTCCTGCAATGTATCCGGATCAGGATATCCACCCCGACAATTGGCTATACTGGACCAACCACGGGCAAAACTGGAATTCGATGTGCGCCGACTGCCACTCGACCAACCTGCGAAAAGGCTACGATATGGCTTCGGGTACGTACCACACTACATGGTCGGAGATCGATGTGAGCTGCGAGGCCTGTCACGGTCCGGCATCCAAACACTTGGAATGGGCACGGTTACCCGAAGGTTCACGGCCGATGGACGGCCAATACGGACTGGAATTCGTCACCAGCAACATCACTTCGCAACAGATGGTGGACATGTGCGCAAGATGCCACGCCCGCCGCTCGGCCATCAAGGACTACGATGTGAATGCGGACGACATGTACCTGATGAACCACATGCTGCCGAGCCTCCTGCGCCGCGACCTATACTACCCTGACGGCCAGGTGCTTGACGAGGATTACATCTACGGTTCGTTTGTGCAGACAAAAATGTACAAAAATAATGTAAAATGTACT
>JAVBSH010000159.1:0-6150 GCA_031547085.1 Bacteroidales bacterium | reverse complement strand
TAGTCACCTTGGAACGGGTGATCGCTTTTCCTTTCCAATCGGTTGAGTCCATATCTACAATTTATGGATACAAAGTTACAAATATGGAACGAGTTTTATTATTAATATTATCAAATTTTTTACACCCCACCCAGCAGGTTTAGTTAGCAAACTTTTCTTCCAGTTCTTCTATTTGCATCTTAAAGCGCCGATCGGTTTCCATCAGGTCATTGACCGTACGACATGCATGCAAAACGGTAGCATGATCCTTTTTACCTAATTGTGCGCCAATACTTTTCAGTGAAGTCTTGGTCAATTGCTTGGCAAAATACATAGCCACTTGCCGTGCTTGTACGATCTCACGTTTGCGGGTATTCGACAGTACGCTGTTTTCGTCGATATGGTAATAGTCAGCTACCACCTGTAAGATATAGTCGATAGACAGTTCCCGTTTGGTGTGTTTGATCAGCTTCTCGATGGTCGACTGCGCTAATTCCAGTGTAATCGCCTTTTTATTGAGTGTAGCTTGTGCCAACAATCCGATCAGTACACCTTCCAATTCGCGTACATTATTCACAATGTTCTTGGCAACATATTCGAGCACATCATCCGGCAATTCGATACCGTCACGATAGGCACGTTGTTTCAGGATGGACAAACGGGTTTGGTAACCAGGTATTTGCAACTCCGTAGAAAGTCCCCATTTGAACCGCGAAAGCAAACGCTGGTCGATCAATCCCTGTAATTCAACAGGCGGCTTGTCTGATGTGAGCACCAATTGCTTGCCACGTTGGTGCAAATGATTGAATATCTCGAAGAAGGTTTTTTGTGTCCCGTCCTTTTTTACAAATTCCTGCACATCGTCAATGATCAATACATCAATACATTGGTAGAAATGTAAAAAGTCATTGGCCGCATTTTTCCTGATCGAATCTGTAAATTGTGTGGAGAATTTGGTGGCATTTACATACAGCACAGTCTTTTCAGGCATCTGCTCCTTGACTTTGATACCAATAGCCTGTGCCAAGTGAGTTTTACCCAAACCCGACTCGCCATATAAAAACAATGGATTGAAAGCCGTTCCTCCTGGTTTTTCGGCAACGGCCATCCCCGCAGAACGGGCCAGACGGTTGCATTCGCCTTCCACGAAGTTGTTAAATGAATACTCGAAATTCAGTTGGGGTGGGATATCTAATTTCTTTAATCCAGGGACAATAAACGGGTTACGAATAGACGGTTCCACAGGTACCTGTACCGGTGCATTGACATAATTGCGTGTGCCATTACTGCCGGGAATTACCGTATTACGGTATTGCCCGGGATTTTTGCCCACGGGGATACTATATTCTAACTTGGCATCGGGGCCAAGTTCTTTCCTGATTGTTTTTTTCAATAAATCAACATAATGCTCTTCTATATACTCATAAAAGAACGGAGTCGGTACCTCAAGAGTCAACACATTTTGTTGAACCTTGACAGCCTTTATTGGTTCAAAGAAAGCCTTATATGTTTCACTTTTCAGGTTATCTTTGATCACTCGTAAACAATTGTTCCAAATTTGTTGGTGCATTCCCTTAATTGATCTGTAAATTAACAAAATAGCATTAATAGATGCCTTTCGAAAACTTTAGCAAGTTGGGACAAAAAAATCATATAAAAAAATAAAATACTCTTGTTTTTTTAAAATAAACACTATCCGGTTTAGTCTCAGAGCATTATTTTTTTTATTTTTAATAATCTAATAATCAATGAATTAAATCTAAAAAATTGTAACCTAATCGGTTAATTTTTATTATAAAATAGATATTATATAATTAGTTTAAAATATCTATTATTTGGATACTTAACCATTCACTATCAGTACAAAATAATCTGTTTTTTGGAATGAAATATAACAAAAAAAGACTAGTATTTGTTTATTAAAACGCAAAAAAAATACTCCAAACAGGAGTACGAAACTAATATTTTGGTGACGTAATTGGATGAAAATTAGGTTAGTGCAAACATATGAAAAAAAATTACACGTAACACTATCCTTTAGTTTAGGGTGTGAAAAGCGTGAAAATAAGTTTTTCCTTGTTTCGCTTGTATGGAAACATCATTAGTAATTGTTCTTCCGTCTGTCATTTTCACGTTCAATGTCAGCTTGTTATCCCCATTCTTCAAAGGAACGCGGGTATACGAAATGCCGTGAGGCAGGCATTGCCAGTTACGGGTGTCGGCCTTTTCGGTAGCTGCATTTACCAGGCTCAAAATGGCGCCTGCATTTTTATCTTCCTTTCGGGTAACTTCCTCCAATGCCTGTTTGGCTGCGACACGCAATAGGGAAGTAGCCATTTCCCTCATGAACCTGTCATTTAATGTTTTAAAGGCTATAGCATTAATGTCTTCCACCCGTTCGAGTGTATGAGTAGCCGTGTTGGAAGTAATGTTAGCACTGAGCGACGTCGGTTTCCGCTCCACGTATTTGGGAAAAGCAACCCGTACTAATTTCAGGTCGGAAAAACTTGACTGTTCGGAAGACGAGTTGAGAAAAAACGGAAAGGATAACCCAAGTCCTTCATTCGCAAACGTTACCATGCCTCCTTGCCCCTTCACAACCGTGAAATTGATGCTCCATTCATCCTTCACCGGCCCAAAACCATTCATCCAGAAAAAGATCATCTCAGCCTCCGGCTTTTTAACAGGCGTATATTTCATGTCGAATTTACGCTCGTAGGAGCTTAATTCTTCACTAAAACCAATGATATAGGCAGTACGTAAAATATCTAATTTAAGCTGTTGGGGAACCTGTACATTGAAGTTTTTCGAATAGTCTGCTTCATAGATTTCCAGCGCATTGCGATATGCGATAAATGCATTGTTATAATCATTGCTTGACTCATACAGCAATCCCATCATGGTATTCGCAAAAGCATCGCGCTGGTAACGGTTTTTATGGTCTTTGTATTTATCGTTCAGGTTGTTCAATTTCAAATCAATGCGCCTGCACTCCACCATGGCATCCTCCGAATTGTCCATCTGCATATAATTGATTGCTTTGAAACAATTCACCATCACCACCTCAAAATCCTCTGCACGGTATGGTTTTACCATCGGGTTGGTGACAAGCGCCAAAGCCTCAGCGCCAACATGCATGCTGTAATCGTCAATGATATTCTCGGCAGTATTCAGGTAATTAACCGAATGCCGGTAATCATCCAACATCCACGACACGTACCCTCTATTGAGATAATATAATAACTGGTTACGGTTTTTAGGCGATTTGGTGTCCTTCTCAAGTATTTTGTTGGCCGTCTCGAATTGTCCTGTTTCAATCGCCTGGTATAACTTGATATTCTTTGCATAATATGTGGCGCAACCGGTCAAAACGACAGCAGCGGACAAACAAATAATCCAACGACAGGAACGGTTGCGCGACATTTTCAGCTATGAGATCGAGAAAAAGTATGTGATAGGGAAATTAGTTTCGGATCAGTTTTTTGATTTTCTTGTCGCCCATCCATACGACTTCTGTAGTTTCGATGTTGCTTAATTCCAAATCTACCTGATAATAAACGGTTTGGTCTTTTTTATAGCTATCCACGATAGAATTAACGGTACCTTGCAGCATAAAATCGGCGCCCAGTTCGCGTCCCCATTTTTTGGCAGTTTCCGGAGATGCAAATTCCTGTTGTCCTGCTCGTTCCCGACGTAATTCTTCACGTTTTTCGCCAGCCTGCACCAAACGTATAGAGCCATTGTTAACAATCGCTTTCTCCAGGTCCTTAATGAAAGTCTCGGTATTGATGTGTTCGTGACTCTTGTTATTGACCAATCCTACAACAATCACCGGTTTCTTTTGATGCTTTTGTTCAAAAGCCACAGCCCACGACCTTCCGAACATCTGTTCAATCAGAGCTTCGGCTGTCTGGCGCGAATCGGTATCATTCCACCTTCCGCTCAGATCGGTTTGCGTACTCGGGTCAATACGTTTCACCGAACGTGAACAACTACCTATTGACACAGCTAAAAAAGCTATCAGACAATATTTTGCAAAATCTCTCATGTTATTATTTATTATTTTAAAAATCAAATATTTACTTTAAACAATAATTATGCCAAATACCAAGTATGAGCACATGACAGCGACCGATACATATATTAATAAATATACGTAACGATTGTAAAATGGTTACAAGTATCAAGAAAGACCGTAAGATTGTAAGATTTTAGTCTCTCTGTTTTCTTACGGTCTTACATGTCTTACGGTCTTCTCTTCGTGTTCATTCCGGCAAGTATACCGTAAAAGTTTTGTCGGTATAAAAAGTGACAATTTTTTCAATCGTTTTTTTTAACTCTGAGGAGGGTTTTATTTCCGGAATAGGGTCGGGGAGAGATTTTTTATCGTCCTCTCCGGAAGATGTTTTTTGAGAAGATTCGGAAACAGTGGGAACTTCGACTGGTTTTTCCGGCACCACCGGAGGAGCAAATAAGTCGGGAATATGTGTAACCGATGATTTGTACATCGAACCTTGACCCAATATCAGCCATTCGGCATTTAATTTTGGAAACCGGGTCAACAGTTTTTGCAAGAAATCGAAACTCGGGTAATTTCGTCCCGACAGGATATGCGATATACCCGAACGTTGTACGCCCATTTCATCGGCCAACACGGAAGGAGTGAGGCCCTCGGAGGTGATAAGCTTCAATAATCGGTCTTTCATGTTCAAATCATTTTTGATTGATCGGATACTTTTTGGAATTACAAACTGTAAAATCGAGTCACATTTGTAAATCACAAAAGTAACATTAATATCATTGTCGCGAAATACATTTGTAGCAAATATCGATTTACAAATGTATTAAACGTGAGTTGACTCAAGAAGCTATTTTTACTAAAGTATTTGATATTTAAGACCATTTAAAATCACAATAATATGAAGTTTTAGTAGACATAAAAATATATAAATAGCTGGTAAATAATGATATAAAAACGATTAAACATATGAATTAACATGTGAGTATACAGATGTAATGCGATATGGATTAATTTATTAAATTAATAATTTAAGTAATATGCATAAATTTCTTGGTTATCAACTTAGTATAAAATGTATTTTAACTGCAAAATAACCTATTACAAAACCTCCCGTATAGTTGGGTATTTTTGTATCAGTGTGATCTACTACAACTGTGTTCGGCATCTTTAATCTACAACTGTATCATGATCAGTTTGAATACATTTGTAATTCATATCTAAGCGGACAATTTTGTCAATCTGAAGCTTACTTTCATCCCACCAATATTAAACTTCGTCAAATATTGAATAAAATCTATGTGTTTTTGCTTCAGAAAATGTAACATTGCATCCTTTTTTGAGTATAAGAACTTAATGTCTGCATAAGGATATTTTAAAATATTATCAGGAGGTTGTGAACGAATTATGGTTATCACTGGGATACGTCATAAATTAAAGTCGGATGTGGATGAGCGTCGTACAGCGAAGTTTACTAAGTATGTGATGCATTATTTGCGTATGTTTGCAATATTGGGGATAGTCTTTCCAATATTAATCGGGGCTGATTACTTATTGGACCCGCAAACCAAAAATGAAACAGTAATTAATAAGTTTTATATGGTCATGAACGACATTGATCATGCAGAATATCATATTTACACCAACACATATAATTTCATTGCCAATACTTCATTTTATGATCATGCTGATATTGGCGATCATGTAACTTATTATTATACACCTATTTTTAAAACGATTACAGATGTATCACATAAGGATGGACAAAATATATACGTTTGTAAACCGATCAGTATTTATGGTTGGTTACTGATAGCCGTTGCCATTACTCTTATATTATCTACTATTACAATGATTAAAACAAGGAGAGGGCGACGGAAGTTTTTCAAATACGACTCATTGATTAATTTGGGCGTTATCAATGCTTTCTTTTGTCTTTTCACACTCGTAGCCATCCTGTTTCATATCCCATATTAAACCACCACCTCCAAAGGAGGTGGATTTAGTAAAAAGATGAAGGCATAGCCTTCAAGCGTCCTATCGGTCATCATATGACAGAATCTTATTGTATTCATTTTTTTAGAATACAGTAAGGCAAAGCCGAAAAGGACATAACCACCTGCCAAGCAGGTGGATTTTTAAGTTGAATTAAA
>JAVBSH010000080.1:0-19551 GCA_031547085.1 Bacteroidales bacterium | reverse complement strand
TTCTGCGAAAGGTTAAAGCAAGAACTCGGAAAGCTTTGGAAGAGAAGATCGCGGGTGCGTTGAGTAGCATTACCGTATCTGACATTTTAGGTTGGTTCGCGGAAGATGGGTATAGTACATAATAAATTCAATTGCTATAACGTAACTTGGGCTGCTTCATTCCGGATTTCTTCCGTGTAAGCCTGCGGATTTTCTATCCTATGTTTGGTTTGAAGATATTTCTGGAAAAGCGGTTCCTTCAGGAATGGTTCTTTGATATATGTGTCCGCAACATCACGAAATCGTTCATAAACAGCAATATCTTGGTGATTAAAGCTCTGGTCGAAAAACTCGGTCAGCATGATTTGAAGTAATAACGGGTCGGGTACAAATTCGATGAAACTGGAGATAGTGATAGAATCGTAAACTGCTCTGGTAACAGCAATGCCGGTAGCCGAAACGCGCCGTACGTCGCCCGATTTTTCATTAACATATTTGTAGAAAGTATTATGAAAACTTGATAGTCCGGCAGAATTGATAAACATGGATGCGTCAATGGGCAGGCGATTACCTAACCTGTCGTAAAATCCATTCGGGACATTCCATGTATTATCCCAATCCGGATTCATTTGATTTGCTTGCCTGCGCTGAACCGGATACCAGCTAAGATTATAGTAATAGTCATTTTCAATATATAGCTTTGCCCATCTTTTGCTTTCGTCATCCGGGTGGTTTTCGGTAACGAACCAGTTATAAATTTCTTTACACTTTTGTTGTATGGTATCCAGATATTGAAGGTATTGATCGGTATCGTATTCCTTCACAGCTTTTTTCTCTCTATTCCGGTTGCGATAAACATCGTTGGAATAATACATCTGCTGGAATTTTGCCGCATATTGGTTTGTTTTTGCCGCGTCACCGCCAAACTCAATAGATTCCAACAGTTCGGGTCTGTTGCCATATTTACCGTCGAACCGCACAAACAGGCTGTCGTTGGGATGGAGCAATACCAAAAAATTGGTTTTGTAACCAACCCAGGCATCAACCGGGATGTAACTCTCAAAGGTCGCAATGAAGTTTCCGTTGTTATCCGTTTTAACCGGTATTCTTTCTTGACTGAATCCAATCCGGTTTACAGCTATATATAGTTCCTTGCTTGGGTCGTAATTATCTATTTTTCAGGCAACAGTGACGGTTTGAGGCATATTGCCATATTGACCATTTACTTTGGTACAATTCAAAAAAATGGCGATAGATACTGTAAGAAATAAAGGTGCGATTCTTTTCATGGGTTTAACTGTTTTTTTATTGTTCAATGATGATCATTTTTCAGAATTGGTCGGGATTACAAGCATTTTATCTTTTTTACTGATGATTCTGCCATCATCGGTGATTCCTTCGATCACCACCGAATAGGTCGATGGAGCATCCGCAGTATAGAATCGGAAAGACGCGGTTCCCGTTTCATCGGTCGTGAGGCTTGGCAACCAGTGGATGGTCGTCCGCAGGTCAGGTTTGGAGGTTACGCCCGGCGTGTCGTATTTGGGAGCATAGAATTCGGCAGGTTTTTGAAAACCCAAAGGCATGATACTTTTTACATGAAGCGGTGTTTTAATAGGTTTTGATTTTTTGCCATCTTTGGTAAAGATCACAATCGCGCCATTACCGCCACGGAAACCAAGAATTGCAGTATTAGCCACATTTTTCAATACATCAATCTGTGCTATATCATGTACATTGATCGTTTCAATATCTTCCATGTCCATAGGAGCATCATCTACGATCAACAACTGAGTTTCTTGCCCGCGGATAAAAATTTTCTTATCCGAAACCGACACGCCTGGCAATCGTATCAACAAGTTATAAATATCGTTTGCCGGAAATTTATCCAATTGATCTTCGGTAATGGAGTTGTCGGCCATGGTATAAAGCACTGATTTTTTCACCGGCTGCTTTTTTGCCGAAATGGTGACTTCATCCAAGTGTACTGTCCTGATGCCATGTTCATCGATGTATTTCTGTTCCGCCTTGTCGGCATAGCGGGCAAACAGTTCTCCGGCAGGTGGTGTAGCCGCATTTGCCGGAATTTTCTTTCCTAGATATTGTTCCTTATCGAGAACCAATTCAATATTTTTAACTCCCGATTGGGGTATAGCTTGAATAATGAACCAGGTGCTGTCGGGCAACCCGATGTCACGGAAATAGAATCGGCCATCCTGGTCGATGGTGGCGGTTTCGAAATAATCACCTTTGGCGGAAATGATACTCACTTCTGCATCTCTTGCAACTTTGCGCGACGACGCCTTTTTTACTTTTCCCGATATCCCTGCATCCGGGCGAACAACCGGGTGTATGAAATCATTTTGAACAATCCGCTTTGCGTCATATCTTCTCCACCCTTGCGTAAGCATCAATAATTCAAGCGCCCACGCCGACCTGGTATCTTTCCGGAAATAGAAAGCAGGGTCGGAAATATTTCCACGTACATCGGAAGACAATAAAAATGTGGTCAATATATTGGCCGTTGTATCTATCATAACTTCGCGATCATCAGTTACCGATACTGAAAAGTTACCCATCAATGGTTCCCCCGATTCATCCTTGATGCCTATGGTATATCTTACCGAATCCCGGGGATTGTAATTTTCCCGGTCGGTACTACATACAGCATGCGCTTGATCATCATTGTTCATAAACACTAAACGTTCACTGACCGGGATCATGTTCTTGGTCAACAACATCAGTTGCATCACCCCGGAAGGGAATATATCTTTGTGATAAATAATTGGTTCGCCGACATTTTCCCAGATACGGGCGTCATACACCATCCCGCGGCTGTGGACAATGAGACAAAGCGTGTCTTTGTTTTCCCATGGTCCGGGTTGATGTACGGTCACCAACAGGCGATCTTTCACCCACGTGGCCGACAAAGCATAACCGTCGCCTTTTGCCGCAGGCAGATCAAAACGTTTGGATCGACCGTTACTGTCGGTACATATAGCATGATATTTTTCGCCACGGACGGGTGCCATCGTAAAATTACCCATTCCTCGGACATCGGTTTTGATCGTGCAAACCTTTTTTCCATGCTGATTATACACAACCCCAGCTACGTCAATGGCTTGTCCGTCTTGCTGCGTGGCTTTGAATGCGATACGCCCTCTGCAATCGTACAGGGCGGAACCGCCTTCGGGAAAGAATGCGACATCGAAGTCTTCATTGGGAAGGGGAATCCGGATGTATTGACGATACACGTGTTTTTCATACTGTGTTTCCAACAGCATGACCCGCTGTTTTTCGTTTGACGGAAGACGGAAGTTGAAAGCAGATGCTCCCTCCACACAATTTACTTTTGCCGGCTTCCCATCATTGATGGTTATTTTTACCGTTTCGGGAGTGATGGGTATGGAAGAATTAGTACGGAAAAACCGGATGGTTGCATTGACTTTTTTATCCGAAACAAACTCAAAATCAGGAATTGTACGGATGATCCGGGCCATAGGATCGCCAATGCGGATGGTCTTCATAAAAAACTGATCTTCTTCCAGGCCATGCATCGTGTTTGTATAAGCCCTGATTGTGTAATCACCTTCGGGAATATTGTCCGGAATGTCCACATAGCCATGGAAGGCATCGTTTTTGGGACCAATCTTTACCCGGCAGACCACCGAATCCCTCGAATCGAATAGTTCCACATAAATGCAATTTACCGAAGGTACAGGTGTATGCAAAGCTGCATCAATAACGTGGGCACGGAACCAGATGCGTTCACCTGATATATAGTAAGGTTTGTCGGTATGAAGATATATTTTCTCCTGGGGGAATATGCTCAATTGTTTTCCGAAACGCTTAGCCACACTGTCAATGGTGTTCACGAGCCGGTATGCCGGATTCAGTAGGGTTCCCGGAGAATGAGTATTTTCCGTAAAAACGCCCATATCTGTAGCACTGGGATTGTATTCTATAGGCAGAATCATGTTAATCCCGGTAAGCTGGTTCGAGGAAAATTGGGGTGTCAAGCTTAACGTATTCTTAAAAGTACCGTCTGGAAAGATACAAACCGGTTCATCAGGAGTTTCGATCCTGTTACGATATAGTCCTATCCAAGCCCATTTCAATCTTCCGTTTTGAGCAGATTTTATGGAGCCTAAATCTTTGCCGGTTACTGATTTACCGAAACAAGTAAGTATAACGGTAGAATCAGATGGTATATACAGTGTTTTACAGTTATCAGCAGTACTCGATGTTAAAAAGTTAGCCGCAATTGCTAAAGCAAGATTCCGGGGGGGACCTTTCTGATCAATCCGGTCTCCTCTATAAGTCAACAAAAAACCACTTTCCATCAACGAATTATTGTATAATGCTTTGGCAAAGCTTGCTATGGAAACGCAGTGTGCTTTTTTCCTGTTTTCTTCCCAAACGCTTTTCTGCCTGTAATTTTTCGGTTCAAGTTCCTCGAACATGCATTGTCCTTCCCACGAAACGGTTTGGGTGTTATAATCGTGGATAAAATAATTCAGCACATATTGGATTTGATATCCTGTCTCGTTGTTGATAATTTGCAAAGGAACACGGCAAGTAACTTTCAATATCCGTGTTTTGGAGTTGTAGTAATAATAAACCGTTTCCGGATTTGTTGCATAGATGGTTTCCTTCGATGGTCTCTTTCCCAGTATGGTTCTCCAAAAAAGATCAATATCCCTGTTGCGGAACCGGACATCGGTGGACACCACCACTTCTCCCATTTCGTGTGTTTTCATGGCTACATCGAGTACAGTCGATGCTTTCCCTGTTTCGATATCCCTGAAAACCGGCTGATATGCCACATGCGAAATTACCAAACGGTAACTTCCCTCTCCCGGTATTTTGAGTTTGTAGTTACCATCGGCATCAGTAGTGGTACCTACGGTAGTATTGGCAATGAAAACCCCAGCCCCGGGGATTGGTTCGCCATCTCCGGCATCGGTGATATGTCCGCTGACATAACGCTGGCCGGATGAAGTTAATGGGATGATCCACAACAGGAATCCCCAAATCAATTTGTGTGGGTTCATGGTAAAATTTGGTTTTTTTTATGATGATCGGATACCATATCCGGTAATCATATTAACGATCAATCATTGACTACTATTCATCAGGGCGCATGATTACCTGGATTATATTACCTTGCGTTAACGCTTTTTGGGCGGTTGCCCGGACAGATTCCCGGGTCAGGTTTTCAATCGTTTTTTGTTCCATACTCTGGTCGACTCCCCACATGTAATATTCTCTCAATAAAGTAATGATCCGCCCATTGTCCTTTTCACGATCCTTGATGTTTTTCAGCCAGAATTCCTTTGTGTTGGCTATGGTTTCTTCATCAGGACCTTCATTGATCAATCGGTTAATTTCCTTGTGGACAATCTCGATCATCCGGTCGGCTTGCTGGGGGTCGGTACTGAAACTTATATCCAGTGTATAATTATGGTGTGGCGATGGCCAGGTATTGGCCTCTACCACTACGCCATAAGTAGCACCTTCTTCCTTGCGGATTGTTTCCAAGTACCGCTTACTAAGCACTTGCTGTATGGCTGCCATATTGAGAATTTCGTCCGGTTCGTACTTCGAAATACCGCTGTAACGTATCCTGATGGATGTTTTGGGTGCTTTCATCGGTACACTGAAATCTGCGATTATTTTCCCTTTGGGCGCAGTAATCCCCAGGTCTTCGTATTTCTCCTTTGTTCCAAGACCGGGCAACGAAGCAATATACCTTTCTACCAAAGGCTTGATTTCTTCTTCTTTGAATCCACCTGTGAAAATAAATGTAAAATCGCCGGCATCGGCAAATCGTTCCTTGTATATTTTCTGAACTGTTTCGAAATTGACCATGTCGAGGTCGTTTGCACTGAAAGGTCTTCTCCTGGGGTGGCGTCCGATACTGATCCACGTTGCCGAATCGGCAAAAACGCTGGTCGGATTGTTATTTTTTTGCTTAACCTGTTCGCGGCCGTATTGCAGGGTGGTATTGAATGTCTCGCGCTCGAAACGTGGTTGTGTAAAATGCAGATACAACAACTGAAACATCGTTTCGAGATCTTCTTTTGACGACTGACCGTTGAATCCTTCCCAACGTTCGCTGATGTAAGGCGATAGGGAAACGGTTTTCCCGGTCATCATTTTCCAGTATTCCGTTTTAGTGAGTCCGGCAATACCGCTTTGACCGGCAATAATCGTAGCATACTGGCATGAGGGGAAATCGGCATCATTCACCAGCGATGAACCGCCCCAACTGAAAGCAGACAATGTAATCTTGTTTCCCGTGGGATATAGTACCACCCTGGCGCCATTGCTTAGAGTCCACTCTGTGGCTGCCAATGGTTTTTCAATGATCTTTGAACTGACAATCGTCCCACTTTCAGGCAGTTGGGTCATCAATTTCTTGTCGGCTACAATGTCTTGATAGGCTTCAATGTTACTTTTACCGACATTGGTAAATGCCGATCTGATCTGGTCATCAGATAACAATAAGGTTTTGTCGGTGCCAGATTGAGTAACAACAATATTATTGCCGGTAAAGATACTCTTTGCCCTTTTGTTTACTTCATTGATGGATAATTCGCGGAGCGTATGCCGTGTGAAGTCGGTAACATACCCAATCGATGGTATCGGATTCGAGTTAATGAAATGTGCGGTATATTCTGTTACAAAAGAAGCGTTTATCCTGCTAAATCGGTCATTGAATGCTGCTTCTGTTCTGCTTTGTGCTGCGACCTTTGCCCGTTCCAATTCAGTTGCGGTGAATCCAAAACGTTTCACGCGTTCCATTTCATCCAACAATAAAATAAAAGCAGTATGAGTGCTGCTATCCTTTGCCGTTACCGAAGCCGAAAAAATATCCTTACCGTTTACCCACGGTAGATACAGTCCCAGCATGATTTGGTTTTCTTTACGAATGATCTCAATTAAACGGTCTAAGAACATGGCATTGATCAATTGTACGATCAACTGATCGTGCATATAACCTTGATTTTTGTTTTCCGGGAGTGTGCCTTTGTGTTGGTATATGATCCTGATATCCGGCTTTCCGGCTTCCGGGTCAATGGCCTGTCCAATGGATATCTTGTTATTGTCAGGTATCGGATATTGCGGTACAGGAACAGGATTTTCCGCTGCCGGACGCTTGCCGAATAAATCTTTAACTTTCTGCTCCATCTGTTCGGGATCAAAATCGCCAACCAATATTAATGCCTGCAAATCGGGACGGTACCATTTCCGGTAAAAAGCAACAATATCATTGCGGGTAAAAGAATGAAGTGCATCGATGTCGCCAATTACATTACGGTAAGCATACCTGGTTTGATGATAAATTACCGGATTTAATTGTTCATCGATCCGGAAACGGGGACCATTACGAGTACGCCGTTCCTCGAGTATTACATTGCGTTCTTTTTCTATTTTGTCTTCTTCGAACAGGATTTCGCCCGACCAATCGTTCAGTATCAACAGCATACTGTCTACCAGCGACTCGCGTATCACAGGTATACCAGTCAGCATGTAGGTTGTATATTCCTTATAGGTAAACGCATTAAAGTTATCTCCGAACTTGACACCGTTTTTTTCGCAGTATTTGGTAACAGCATCGTCCGGGAAATGTGTCGTTCCCCTGAAAGCCATGTGTTCGATAAAGTGGGCCATGCCATTTTCCTGGTCTTCCTCAAGCATTGCCCCCGCACGGCATACCAGGCACATATCTACCCGTTTCTCCAGTCTGTTGTTTTTACGGATATAATAGGTCAGGCCATTTTCCAGGTGACCGATCTTTACCGCTTGGTCGATAGGAACAGGTGCCTTGAGATCGTATTTCTGTGCCATCAGGCTGGTCAGGCAAAAAGTAAAAAATAAAAAAAATCCACAGTTTTTCATTTTCGTGTGCATGGGAATAAAATGTTTCTTTACAAAAATAACTCTTTTTATATACATATGATAGTGGTTAGATGAAAAATGTTTGATCAACTGGAATAACCTCATTAAGGGATATGTTGTATGTATGATGAGTGTTATTCATTGATAAACAACAAGGTTTGTTATCTGTTAAATGAGGTTTGTTATCTGTTATTTTTTACACTTTTATCTAAAAAACAACTCTTTTTGTCAAAAAGTCATCCATTTTTTAAAAAATAACCTTTAATATTGTAGCATGAAATTAAAACACCATTATCATACGGTTATCTCAACGAGGGCAATCATTATAAATGTCCTTGATGGGTTTTTCTATTCTTTTTGTATGGAAAAAAGTACCTTAATTGATTGTGGCATAGCTCTTGGAGAGAGAGTTAACAACTACGCTTCCGCACATAAGTTTAATATTGCAGCATGTAACCACATGTTGTCGTTTTTTCATGTCTATAATGAACATGGCACTCCGGTTCGTTATGGGTATCCTATATACTATTCGACGGATGTTCCAGCACCATTAAAAATTCAATTCATTCACCAATCTTAATTTTATCAAATGAAACACATCACCTAATCAAATCGCAAAGTTTACTCGAAAAAGTTCAATACTTTATTTTGAAGATTAATCGCTGCTTGTGAATACGTTATTTCAAAAGCGAAAATTATTGAAAATTGGACTGATCTGAAGAAAGTGCTCATTCTTATGGATTTAAGTAGCATATAAGCATGTGTGATTTTCTTTGTAGTTCATTATGATATCGGACGATTTCGACATCATTAATCATTATAAAATGATATTAAAAAATTATTAATAAGGAATTTTATGCAATCATTTTTTTTTAAAATAACAAAAAGAACCATTGTTTTATTTTTATTTGTTTTTGCTGTTGGTATTCATATAGATGCCCAGACTCAGCAAAATCTGACTATCAAGGGAAAAGTTCTCGATTCGGATGGAAATCCGATACCGGGCACTTCTGTCCTTATAAAAGGAACCACTTTAGGTACCGCTACCGATGCGGAAGGAGATTACACTGTGAAGAATGTACCTAAAGGCAGTATCCTTCAATTTAGTTTTATCGGTTACGTAACCCAGGAGATTGCTGTTGACGATAAAACCACCATTAATGCAATCCTGCTGGAAGATGCTAAAAATCTGGAAGAAGTTACGATTGTGGCTTTCGGTACACAAAAAAAGGAGAGCGTGGTAGCCGCAATTACTACCATATCGCCTAAGAACCTGAAAAGTCCCTCAAGCAACCTGACCACCTCTTTTGCCGGCCAAATGGCAGGGATGATCTCCTATCAATCTTCAGGTGAACCGGGTGCCGATAACGCATCTTTCTTCATCCGGGGTGTTACCTCTTTCGGGTATAATGTGGAACCACTCATGTTGGTAGATAATATTGAAGTTTCTGCAACTGAATTGGCTCGTATCCAGGTTGATGATATTGAATCATTCTCCATCATGAAAGATGCCGCAGCAACAGCTCTTTACGGCGCACGCGGCGCTAACGGCGTTATCCTTATTAAAACCAAAGAAGGTACAGCAGGCAAGATGCAAATGACCGTAAGGATCGAAAATACGTTCTCCCAACCTACCAAGGAGTTAGAATTAGCCGACCCGATTACCTATATGAAGATGCACAATGAAGCCATTATTACCCGTGATATACAAAAAGGGACATTTTATTCGGATGATAAAATAGAAAGAACCCAACCGGGTCAAAGCTCATTGATCTACCCCTGTACGGATTGGCGTAAAGAGTTACTGAAAAAAGTGGCAATCAACCAGCGTGTCAATATTAATCTCAAAGGTGGCGGTAATATAGCCCGTTATTATGTATCAGCTTCGTTGTCGCAGGATAACGGGATATTGAAGGCGGATGACAATAAAGATAATAAATTCAATTTCAATAACAACATCAATCTGAAGGTATATACGTTACGTTCGAATGTAAATATCGACCTGACTAAAACAACCGAAATGAAAGTGATGCTCAGCGGTATCTTCGAAGATTATAACGGCCCGGCTATTCCCTATTCTGTTGTTACGGATCTAAGTCCCGGGTCGTATATGTATCAGTTGATCATGAGGAGTAATCCGGTGCTGTTTCCTGCAACATATCCGGTAGACGAAGATCACAGGGGTGTTAACCATACGATGTTCGGAAACGCCGGCGACGGACAATACCTTAATCCTTATGCGGAAATGGTTCGTGGGTATACCGAAAACAATAAATCGAACTTGTCTGCGCAAATGGAAGTAAACCAAAAATTAGATTTCATTACCAACGGGTTGAACTTACGGGCATTATTCAATACCAAAAGAGAGGCAGAGTCCGGTATGATCCGCTATTATGAACCTTATTATTATGTGCTGTCCGATTACGACCAGTATACGGGAGAATATCATGTCCGCAACGTTAATCCGGATAATGCTTTAGGCCAGGATCTTTCACCATATATCACAACACCAAATATCAAAAATACGATGTATTTTGAAAGTGCGCTGAGTTACAACCGTTCGTTTGCCGAAAAACATGATGTGGGCGCCCAGTTGATCTATACCATGCGCAGCCAGACTGTTCCGGCTACTAATGTCAGCAGTATATTGACATCTTTACCGTACCGGAATATCGGTTTGGCCGGAAGATTTTCCTATGGATATGGGTCGCGATATTTAGCCGAACTAAATTTCGGATACAATGCATCGGAACGGTTCTCGAAAAGTCATCGTTGGGGCTTTTTCCCTTCCATTAGTGGCGGTTGGGTAATATCCAACGAGTCATTTTTCGAGCCGTTGAAAGATGTTGTTTCAATGCTGAAATTACGCGCTTCATACGGCTTGGCAGGGAATGATAAAATCAGTAGGGAACGGTTCCTGTATCTTTCCAATGTAAATCTTAATTCATCTGCCTACGCATATTCATTCGGTTACGAACAAAATGGTTACAGAAAAACCGGGATATCCATTTCGCGATATGCCGACCCGGACATCACCTGGGAAGCATCGCTTAAAGCCAACTATGCAGTTGAACTTTCTCTGTACAAGGAATTAGACATTGTGTGGGAATATTTTACCGAAAAACGTAAGAATATTCTCCAATCCCGGACTTCTATACCCTATAGTATGGGATTATGGACTACGCCACAGGCAAACTTGGGAAAAGCCGAAGGACGTGGTACAGAATTCTCGGTTAATTACAATAAATCGATTAATAAAGACTTGTGGATACAGGCCCGTGTCAATTTCACTTATGCAACCAATAAATACACCGCGTATGAGGATTTTGATTACCAAACTGAATTCTGGAAACTTAGTATAGGTCATTCTACCACCCAGCAATACGGTTATATCGCTGAAGGTTTGTTTATTGATGATGCCGATGTGTTAAATTCGCCGAAACAATACGGAACGTATGCAGCAGGCGATATCAAATACCGCGACCTGAACGGAGACAACGTAATCACCGACCGAGACATAGCGGCTATCGGTTATCCTGAAACCCCGGAAATTAATTACGGTTTCGGAATGTCGATGGGATATAAGGGATGGGACTTTTCATTCTTCTTTAACGGTTTGGCAAGGCGATCATTCTTTATAAATTATCGTAATGTTTCGCCATTCTTTGATACATCCCCCACAGCTGCTCAGGGGCACAATGCTCTGGCCCAGTTTATCGCCGACAGCTACTGGTCGGAAAGTAATCGCGATCCTTATGCTGTATGGCCGCGTTTGTCGGAAAATCTCATCACCAGCAATGGTTATAGCAATACCTGGTTTTTACGCGACGGGGCTTTCCTCCGGTTGAAATCGGTTGAACTGGGTTATAGCCTGCCCGAGAGGCTAACTCAAAAGATAAAAATGACAGGACTCAGGGTGTATGTTACTGGAAGTAACTTGTTTACAATAAGTAAATTCAAGCTTTGGGATCCCGAAATGGCCGGAAACGGATTAAATTATCCTATCCAACGCTCATTTAATGTAGGTGTCAATTTATCATTTTAATGTTTAAAATTTAATGCAATGAAAAAAATAAAATACATCATTTTGTTTTTAACTGTTCAGGTCAATATTTCCTGCGACTTTATGGATATTGTACCCGATATGATTGCTACCATTGAAGATAATGCATTTTCGATGCGTTCACAGGCTGAAAAATTTCTTTTTACCTGCTATTCGTATTTGCCGAATGTCGGCGATATGACAAATGAACCCGCCTTGCTTGGAGGTGATGAGATATGGACGTCGGAAGATTACACTGCGGCAACCTATGCGAGGCTGGTAGCTCGAGGTAATTTGACGCTTGGTACTCCTTATTTCAATTTTTGGAGTGGTTCTTTTAATGGCAAGGCGTTGTTCCAGGGTATCAGCGACTGTAATATTTTTATAGCCAATATCGACAAGGTGCCTGATATGAACGATGCAGAAAAAAAACGGTGGAAAGCAGAGGCTGAAGTGTTAAAAGCTTATTTCCATTTTTACCTTACCCGTATGTATGGTCCTATTCCCATTAAGGATGTAAATCTCAATGTACAGGACGATACCGAAACCACCCATGTTTACAGGAATACATTAGACGACTGTTTCAGATACATGGTGAACAAAGTTGACTCTGTTATTAAGTTAGATCACTTGCCTGTTGTTATTCAGGATGAAGCCACCGAACTGGGCCGGCTTACGAAGGGTATTGCCTTGATGATCAAGGCTAAAATGCTGGTGACCGCTGCCAGCCCCTTGTTCAATGGCAATACCGATTATATCGGTTTTAAGGATAACCGGGGAATTGAAATTTTTAATCCCATAAAAACCGAAGAGGAGAAAAGGGCTAAGTGGGTAGAGGCTGCACAGGCATGCAAGGATGCTATTGATTTTTACAACGGTATCACGGTCGATTCGCTGTACCATTTCAGTGATGCTACACTTTCGAATATTACCTGCCAGAAATTAGGCATACGCGGCGCCATGACCGAAAAATGGAATCCCGAGATCCTTTGGGCCAATTCCAATAACTGGCCCGAAACGTATCAGATACAATCACATCCGCGCGATTTCAATACCGACAGGGCTGGTAGCCAAACTTCCAACAGGAACAATTTTGCTGTCCCCTTAAAAATAGCCACCTATTTTTACACTAAAAATGGCGTGCCTATTGAAGAAGATAGAACCTGGGACTACAACAACCGGTTTGTGCCGAGGTTGATCGGGGACGATCAGAAGTATTTACTATACGTGGGCGGTACAACAGCCGGAATGAACTTTGACCGCGAACTGCGTTATTATGCCAGTTTGGGATTCGATCAAGGGATATGGTATGGTCAGGGTAACCCTGTAGGATCTACAGCCGAAACCACACAGCATCTCGAAGCAAGACTGGGCGGTTATTCGGCCAACACCATCACTCATTCGTGGAATATGACCGGTATATGGCCCAAGAAAACCATGCATTACAAGACTTCCGTTTCTTCGAGCACGACGATCAGCTATATCCGGTATCCGTTTCCGATTTTCAGGTTGCCTGAATTGTACCTGATGTATGCCGAATCCCTTAATGAAGCATATAATACACAAGATGCAAGGGATGAAGCTATTCAATACATTGATATCATAAGAGACCGTGCGGGGTTGAAAGGTGTTGCTGAATCGTGGACAAATTACTCTTCCGATCCCGGAAAATATCAACGTCAAGTTGGCCTGAGGGATATTATCCGGCAGGAAACAACCATAGAGTTTGTATTTGAAGGACATCGTTTTTGGGATGTACGTCGTTGGAAAACTGCCATGAGCGAATACAACAAGCCGATCACCGGATGGAATCTGCTGTATTCTAGCCCGGCAGAATATTATACCGAAACGCATATCTACACACGCCGGTTCACACCACGTGATTATTTCTGGCCAATTCCGGATGGTGAAATTTTACGGAACAGCAACACGTTGCAAAATTATGGCTGGTAATTGTTTAAACTTAAAATCTAAATAATATGAGATCAAAGATTTTGATATTAATACTTGCTGTCATTGCCTTTTATGCTTGTGGTGATGACAATAAAAATACTCCGCGGGGCAGTTCAGCGGTTCCTGCACAAATTCTCAATCCTACGGTAAAGAATATTGCCGGGGCTTCTATTATTTATTATGATCGTCCGGACGATATAAACCTGAGATATGTAAAGGCGGTTTATACAACTGATGATGGAATCACCATGGATGCCACCGCTTCATTTTTTACTGATTCGATTCTTGTCCAGGGATTTCGTAATGCCGGAAATTTTCAGGTGAAGGTATATTCAGTCAATGCTGCCGAGGTAATGTCGGAACCGGTAATTGTTGATATCAGTCCCCAAGAACCTTCGTATCTGACAGCTTTTGCTGGTATGGAAGTGTCTCCGACTTTTTTAGGTATTCGTTTGAAAATGAACAATGAGACATCGTCTAAGTTAGCGATAGCCACTTATAAAAAGAATAAGGCAACCGGCGATTTCGAAGAAATAGACATGCATTTTACTACCCAGCCTGAAATATCGTATTCTATCAGGGGGCAGGACACTATAGAATATGAATATGGTGTGAGAATCCGCGACCAGTGGGGACACTGGACGGAACAAATGAAGACCTATACGATCACCCCATGGTTTGAAGAAGAATTGAATAAAAAAATGTTCAAGGAAGTGCGCTTATGTAATATCACCGAAGGAAATACGGGTGATATGCCTAGCCAGGATGGTTTTCTTCTGCCGTCCAATTACTGGGGCCACTTCATGCACTGGTGGAGCGGGTCGGATGTTAAATTCGAATATCTTTGGGATGGACAAAAAGGTACCAGCACAGGTAAATGTTATCACACAAGATCGACCGGGAAACTTCCCCAACATTTTACCATCGACCTGGGTATGGCTTACTCACTGAGTCGTATTCTCATTTGGGGCAGATGGTCGGATACCGGAATGGGAGCAAGCAGTAACGACAACCAGCATGTGTTTAAGAACGGTTTCCCGAAACGCATACAGTTGTATGGGTCTACTTACACCGGCCCGGATATCTATCAGTTACATGATGACATTGATAATCCTGAATATTGGGTCGATTTGGGGCAGTATTTTTTGCGTAGAGCGGATGGCTCGTTGGATATGGTAGCCACGAGTACCAGTTACGGAACCGAAGAAGACAGGGCATTGCTTCAGAAAGGGCACGAATTTGAGTTTCCCGGGGATGCACCAAGAGTCAGGTATTTCCGTTTCCGTACACACGAGGTATACAATCCAGCTGTTGTGGCTGTGATGCTTGGCGAAATATCTTTATTCGGAACCAGCAAGTAATATATTCCATTAAAAATTAATCAAATGAAATATACATTTTTATTTATGGTATTATTTTTCATGGCGGCATGTAGTCCCATGGACGATAATTATAAACAATTTATTGAAGACGGCCCGATCACGTATATTGCTCGTTTGGACGAAACACAAGTTCAAGTGATAGGCGAACGCGAAAGGATCAATTTTGTATGGCCAAAGCAGCATGATCCGAGAGGTAAGAAGGCGATCATTTATTGGTCAAGCCGTGCAGGAAAATATGAAGTAGATGTCAATCCTGCCGAGGAAACTTCCATCTATGTAGCTCCGCTTGACGAGGGAAGTTATATCTTTGAGGTATTCATTGTTGATGATCAAGGAAATTTTTCAACGCCAGCTTCTTTATCAGGCAATGTTTATGGGTCGATTTACGAATCGTACCTGATCAACCGTAATATCACCGGGAATACACAATCGGGAACCAACAGGAAGATCACTTACACAAAGGTTGTTGACGAAACCATGATTGGTACTGACTTCGAGTGGATACAGGATGGAAGTGCAACGCCCCTTACAGCTTCTATCGATGCTTCGGAATTGACGGGAACTTTGAACAATTTCAAGGCTTCTTCTTTCCGTTACCGTACCCGGTATATTCCCGAAGGAGGCGTTGATATATTCTATGCACCCTGGCAATATTATGTCGAGAATGCGAAGCCGGAGAATATCAGTTTTGATTTTTCTTCAAAGAAAATCACATTTCCTGTGCCAAACGACGGTAATTGGGTAAGTTATGAAATGCAGTGGACAGATAAAACCACAGGCGTGGCCCATTCTCAAACGGTAACATCGGGCGAAGTGGTAATCCCCAGTTACAATGGCAGGGAATTTACCTATTATTCAGTATTTAATATTGATGGACAACCGGTGATGACAACCAGTAATACGGTTAAAACAGCTATTTATACCGATTTGGAAAGGACTAGTTGGTATGCGGCTCCCGAAACGGCTCTTGACGGAACTCCATTGGCAAGTGTCAATTATGGTACTGCTCCGCCAACAGCTACGGCAACATCCGGGATTACCATTACCAATAAAATTAAGTCACCTTATCTATCGCATCTTTTACCATATAATAGTGCAGCGCTTGCCAACGATACAGGTGATGGTGCCAATAACCCGAGCGCTCATTTCGATAATAACAGTCGCACATACTTGTCAATGGTAAAAGGTATAGGTACAGATGCCACCTCTGGTGCAGGCCACTTTAACGGTGGCGTAAACTATATCGGAGTTGGTGAAAAGCCATGGTTTATTGTCAGGTTGGATGAAAACACTCCCCAGAAATTTAATTATTTCAGGATACGTTATCGGGAAAATGGGTCGAATGGAGCTGGTTTAAAACCGCAAGGAGTAACTCTCTTTGGTAGCAATGATGATGATTGTATTACAGATGATTCTAAATGGACACAAATTAATTCGGATATAATTGTGCCTCCGGGTTCAACGGCTAATTCCACACAACCGGCTGCTGCCGATATGGGAACCTTTGCTCCCGGTGCTAATCTGGAAAGCGGTAACGTAGTGCTTCCCAAAACATGCGAATATCGATATGTTAAAGTAAGATACGATAAGTGGGACGTGAATAGTAATACCATACAAATTGCAGAATTCTATCTGGGATTTGTAGATTAGTATCTTTGATGACAGTTTTATTCAACCGTGGGAATTTATTTTCTCACGGTTGATTTTTTTTGTACGAATAACCATGCCTGCTTCCTACGATACCGAGCAAAAATAAACCTTCCAAATGAGATAAACAGCGTGGCCAGTACTGAGTAAAATCGTTATCTTTGTCGAGGATTTAACATTCTGTTTTGTCAAATATTTTTGGATACATATCACGTTCCGGTATACCTATTCGTGCCGGGTTGGTCAATGACATGATGCAGGCCATGGCCGGTTGGAAGCCCGATAGCATGGATTACACGGAATCGGATCGTATAATTTTGGGATCGTTACAATTGCATACCACAGTTGAATCGCTCAACGAGATATTGCCTTATACCGATCCGGATAGTGGAATGACCATCACCGCTGATGCGCGGATCGACAACCGTAACGAACTTTCGCCTGTGCTTGGTCTTACCGACAACCAACAAACGCCCGATAGTATCTATATTCTGCGTGCTTATCAGAAGTGGGGTAAAGATTGTGGCAAACACCTGTTGGGCGACTATGCGTTTGCTGTGTGGGACAGTCGCAAACAGGAACTTTTTCTGATTCGGGACCATATCGGTGCACGCGCTTTGTTTTACCATGTTGATCGTGATCGTTTTATCTTTGCCTCTGAACCCAAAGGGATCATTGCTACAGGCGAAACGCCCACGCAACTCACAGACGATTGGATCGCCAACATCCTTGCAGGTGTATATCCTGCCAAGGACCAAGCCCCTTTCGAAGAAATGAAAAAACTGCCGCCGGCACATTATATAATAGCCACTCCCGATAGTATACAGATGCAGCAGTACTGGGATTTGGATATTAACCGTGAGATACACTACCGGCATGAACAGGATTATTACGATCACATGCGTGCCTTGATCGAACAGGCCGTGCAACGTTGCACGCGATCGGCCCACCCGGTGGGCGCCGAGTTGAGCGGCGGGCTCGATTCCTCAGGCATTACGGCTTTTGCCCATGCCGTATTGAAGAAACGGGGCGAAGAATTGCATACCTTTTCGCATGTGTTACCCGATTGGGCGCTCGGTAAGGTATACCCGTTCAATGACGAGCGGCAATATATCCGTTCGGTATGCGATTTTGCAGGTATTTTCCAAAGCCATCCGGTTACCGCCGAAGGCAAAGGTATACTGGACGAATTCCGGTTGTGTACCCGCCGTTTCGGTTATCCTACCGGTTACCAGTTTGCTGTATTTTGCGACGCGCTCTACGAAACGGCGCAAGCTTCCGGCGTACGGGTTTTGCTCTCAGGTTTTCCCGGCGATGAATTAGTGACCAGTCATGGTGCAGGCTTTTTCAACGACATGCTTGGCCACCATCGTTATATTGCCCTGTGGCGCGAATTATACAAACGCAATGGCCATCGGTTCCTGAAAGCAAATTACACAATGGCAACACGGCTGCTCATGCGTCATGCCCCATGGTTTATCCGTATGGTGAAGGGTAACCCGCCGGAAGAAGTCAACTGGCGCGATAATAGTTTTGCCTGTTGCATCGCCACCGATGATGATGCCGAACGAATGCGACTGCACGATCGCATTTTTGATACTACCACCTATCCTGATTTCCGCAGCGTACGCGAGCGTGAGCGGGTGCGTATCACCGAGCGGTTCGTATGTCACCGGCTGGAACAATGCGCAGCTTATGCCCTCTACTACGGGTTGGAATACCGCAATCCTTTTGCCGACCGTAACCTCATCGAATACATATTGGCTTTACCTGCTGCCGTAAAAGTGCGGGGCGGCGTCAAACGTTACCCTTACCGTATGGCCATTGCAGGCATGGTGCCCGAAAGCATCCGGTGGAGGGATGACAAAGCAGGCGCTACCATACCCACCGTTTCGCCCAGGATCATTGCCGATAGCGTCCGGCTCGATGCCCTTTTGGATGATCCGGATTTCTCCTGGCCAGCCTTTACGGATATGAAGAAAATGATAGAGATCAAACGCCGGCTCGATAACAAACAATTAAAAGACGCCCTTTATCCGCATTCGTTCTATAGCATGCTGATGATGATATAACCTGTATCCTTATTTTCAAAATTGGCAAAAGCGAAATATTCTCACTTCACATTCCTCGTCTATCATGAAAAAAGCTTCAACAGCCATGAACTTTGCATGGACGATGATGAAAAATTCATGGGCAGGCAAGAAAAGTACAAGAAGAATCATGCAAGTTACATGAACGGTCATGTAAAAAGCAAGGAGAACTATGAAAAATGCATGGCTGTCCATGAAAAGAACAAGGACAGGCAAGAAAAATAGTTGGCCGGCCATGCAAATAACAAGGTACGCCATGTTATTTACATGCTTTGCCTTGTAAAAGAGAGGCCACTTCAAACAATATTGATGAACGGGCTTGAATTGTGTAGTTTTGTTATAAAAAATAGGTCATATAAAAAACAAATAATTCAGAGCAGGTTAGAGACGGTAATCGGCAATCATTTCTTTTTTTGGTCATGTATTAAATCCGTTGAATTCATCTAAGCGGCGGTATTTGAGTATTTTCCTGTCTTGAAATAATATCGTTCAATGTACATGCCGATCACATTATCATGTATTTGTTCGTCTTTAGAATAACAAATTGTTTTTC